>JAAXZZ010000180.1 GCA_012719655.1 Gammaproteobacteria bacterium
ATGCCGTACCTTATGGATATCGCTTTTCCCTCAACGGCTCATCCTGAGCCGATTCGGGTGCTTCGTCATCCATGACTCGCTCGTCGCGACACCCACAAGGTACTCATTGATCAGCGGTGTTGTCTGCACACTGGGAACGCGGACCGCCCACAAGTTGGGAGCACGGGCCGCACGCAAGTTGGGAGCGCGGGCCGCTGGCCCGCAATGCTTTATGCACAAAACGTGTTTGTCAGTGCCAACAAACAACTACATAGCCAGGACAATGCGGCACATGACATACCTTGTTCGTATTTATGTTGACCTGTAATTGGACAGAATCAGGTAGGCTTGCGCGCTTGCTTGTGTATTTTTGTTAAGGACTTTCGGTGTCATTCTTTGCTCCTTTTATTGTCTGCGCCCTTGCGCTGATTGTTGATCGTATACTGGGTGAGCCATCACGCTGGCATCCGCTGGTGGGTTTTGGGCGCATGGTGACGGCCATAGAAAAGCACTTCAACAGCCATCCTACGCGCCCTTGGCAGAGCATAGTAAAAGGCTCGGCGGCACTGCTGCTGGTGACCTTGCCAATACTCGGCGTAGCCGTCTGGCTATCTATGCTACTTGATGGCTTTTGGCTGCTGATCACGCAAGCTATTGTGCTGTGGCTGGCGCTATCGCTGCGGGGGCTAAGCGAACATGGGCTGGCGGTTGCCGAGCCGCTACATAGCGGTGATCTGACTGCTGCCCGAGAGCAGGTCAGTCGTATTGTCAGTCGCCAAGCCAGCGCACTGGATGAACGAGGCGTGGCGGCGGCAGCCACTGAATCGATGCTGGAGAACGGCGCTGATGCGGTATTTGCGAGCCTGTTCTGGTTTCTAATCGGCGGCATTCCCGGCGTAGTCTTGCATCGGCTGGTCAATACGCTGGATGCGATGTGGGGCTACCGCAATCCGCGCTTTCTGTATTTTGGTCGAGCCGCGGCGCGACTGGACGACATCTTGGGTTGGTTGCCGGCGCGCCTCACCGCCCTGACGTACACACTGCTCGGTCAGCGCAAACTGGCGCTAGAGTGCTGGCGCAGGCAAGCACCGCAATGGGACAGTCCTAATGCTGGTCCGGTGATGGCAGCCGGTGCTGGTGCATTAAATGTACGCCTTGGCGGGCCCTCGCCTTATCCGGCTGGGATCAAACAGCGCCCATTTTTAGGTGGCACACAAGCGGCTGATGCCGGCAGCATCGAGGCCGCCATTGATCTGGTACAGCATGGTGTCTGGCTGTGGCTGGGCGTGATTTTGCTGATAACACTTTTGCTCTGGGCTACGGGATTCACAGTATGATGCTTGAACATGGCGGACGCCTAAATGCAGCAGTTAAACGCTGGGGAATTGCTCGCCAGCACTGGCTGGATTTATCCACCGGCATCAACCCGCTCAGCTGGCCTGTGCCCGAAATTCCTGCACATCTATGGCAGCGCTTACCAGAAGCCGATGACGGGCTGAACGAGATCATTCGTCACAGTTACACAGCTCCCGCCCGTGCAGATTGCGAGCCGGTGGCCGGTAGCCAAGCGGCGATTATGGCACTGCCCCGTTTGCGCCAGCCCTGCCGCGTCGGCATTCCCGTTATCGGCTATCAAGAACATGCCTACCATTGGCGACAGGCTGGACACAACATTGTCTCGATCAGCGCCGCACACATCCATGCCGAAGGTGACGAATGCTGGCTGGATGCGTTGGACGTATTGGTGTGGATTAACCCTAATAATCCCACTGGCGAGCTGATCCCTACAGCGACACTATTGCGCTGGCATGCCCGCCTGCAGCAACGCGGCGGTTGGTTGATTGTCGATGAAGCCTTTATCGACAGCACGCCGCAGTGCAGCCTGTGCGCCCACAGTGGATTACCGGGTTTACTGATTCTGCGCTCGCTGGGTAAGTTCTATGGCCTGGCCGGCGTGCGTGCCGGCGCTGTGCTTGGCGATACCGCTATTGTGCAAGCCTTACGCACATTATTGGGGCCTTGGACGCTCAGTGGTCCAGCACGCTATCTGATGGCGCAAGCGCTGCAGGATCTAGATTGGCAAGCTCAGACGCGCGCTCGACTCCTGGCTGACTCACAGCGCTTAGCCCATATATTACAAAGCGCTGGACTCTCACCGCTGGGCGGCACGGCGTTGTTTCAAACTGTTCAACTCGACTCTGCCGCACAGTTGGCTGAACAGTTAGCCGCACAAGGCGTGCTGGTTAGAGCCTTTGCCGAGCCTGGCATGTTGCGCTTTGGCCTAGCCGCCAATGAGCAACAATGGCAGCGTTTACAGAACGCATTACCAGCACAATTGGGCGATTAATGATTGACCCAACAACAGCACCTTGCTAGCCTGCGCCAGCGTTTTCAGGTGTTGTGCTAGCGTGTTAAGGGTTAGCACAATGAAACGGGAAGCCGGTTAAAATCCGGCACTGCCCCCGCAACGGTAAGTGAGTGATTGGCGACGTTACATGCCATTGTGCGCAAGCACGGGAAGGTGTTGCTGATCCGTATATAAGCTCACAAGTCCGGAGACCGGCCTGTTAACACACCGAACGCTGCGGAGGGCAGTTGCGGTGGGCAAACACCTACCCTGTTCTGGGTTGTCCCCACCTTTTTTACGTTGTGATCCAGTGCTAATCACAGCGCCCTCTGGGCAACATCTTAACCACCCGCCAGACGGGCAACTCGTGTTGCGTCGGCGAGGGAGCGTCACGCATAGCCTGCTAAACGCTCTGATAATGCGAGTCAAGCCATGAACTTATTGCCAGTTAAAGCACTGCTCGGCGCGCTCTGTTTCGCACCACTACTGCTCTGGGCGCAAGTCTGTGTGGACACTAAAGACGGTCAACAACTGTGCCTAGCTGAAACAGCTAAGCGCATCGCGACGCTATCACCCGGTGCTACCGAGCTGATGTTTGCCGCAGGAGCAGGCGACAAAGTCGTTGCCGGAGTGAGCTACAGTGACTACCCAGCGGCGGCACTCAAACTGCCATTGGTGGGTAATCACACTAAAATAGATGTAGAAGCGCTGCTGGCTTTGCAGCCTGACTTAGTCATTACTTGGGTCACGGGCAATCCGCCGGCCCAGATGGAACTGCTACACGCCTTAGGTTTGCCGATGTTTGCCATTGAGCCGCGCAGCTTTGCTGAAGTGTCATCAACAATTGAACAGCTCTCGATTTTGGCCGGAACACAAGAGCAAGGCTTTGCAGAAGCTGAGCGTTTTCGCGCGGGCATCGCCCAAATCACTGAGCAATACCGCGATGCCAAGCCTATTTCAGTGTTTTATCAGGTCTGGGAAACACCCTTAATGACCATTAACAACGAGCATTTAATCGGCAAAGTTTTACAGCTGTGTGGCGGCACTAATGTGTTTGCCGATATGCCGCGTTTAGTGCCACGCATCAGCACTGAGGTGGTGCTCGAAACAGATCCACAGGTGATTATTACGGCCAGCGTGGATGGTATGGCTGACCAGCAACTTGATCACTGGAAAAGACACGCTCAGCTCAATGCGGTGATGCACAATAATCTGTTTTTTGTTCCCGCCTCGCCCATCTCTAGGCCAACACCGCGTTTGCTGGAAGCCAGTCGCGACATTTGCCAAAAACTGGATATCGCCCGTGCCCGTTAATCATCCCAGCCAACGCGAGCCGCAGCAGGCGGACGATCAATGATGCGCTCAATCACTCTGCTCAGCCTGATTGCCCTGTTGGCAAGTTTATTTGCCTTGGCTATTGGCAGCGTCACGATTGCGCCATCTGAGCTGTGGCAAGTGGTACAAGGCAACGGCAGCACCTTGCACCGCACTTTAGTGTTCGAGCTGCGTCTGCCGCGCATGCTAGCGGCCTTTGCCACCGGCGGCTTACTTGCCGTGGCCGGTGCGCTGATGCAAGTCTTGCTACGCAATCCGCTGGCAGATCCTTATGTGCTGGGTTTATCCGGCGGCGCCGCAGTCGGGGCATTACTCGCCATGTTGACCGGTCTGAGCGCGCTGTTGATCTCCGGCGCCGCTTTTGCCGGCGCGATGCTGGCGATGGTTTTAGTCTTTGCTCTGGCGCACGGCACAGGCAGCTGGACCGCCTCACGCTTGCTCCTGACAGGCGTAGTGGTTGCTGCCGGTTGGGGCGCGGTGATTACCTTGATGCTGGCACTGACACCCTCTTACAAACTGCCCGGCATGCTGTACTGGTTGATGGGTGATGTTTCCTATGCGCGCACGCCTTGGCCCGCTGTGATCATGCTTATCGTGGCGATTATGGTGGTGCTGCCATTGGCGCGTAATCTCAATGTCTTGGCTCGCGGCCCGATGCAAGCGGCGGCGTTGGGCGTGTCGGTCCGCCCCTTGGAATGGACCATCTATGTATTGGCCAGTCTGCTCACGGCAACCGCCGTTACCACGGCCGGTAGCATTGGCTTTGTCGGCTTGATTGTGCCGCACATGCTGCGCCTGTTACTGGGGAATGATCAACGCATTATTTTGCCCGCCAGCGCTTTGGCCGGCGGCACCTTATTGGTATTAGCCGACACTTTAGCGCGCACCGTGATTGCCCCCGAACAGCTGCCGGTTGGCGTAATTAGCGCGTTACTCGGCGTTCCGACCTTTCTGTATTTGCTACACCGGAGCCGCTGATGAGCACATTGCACAGCTGCGACTTGATCATTAATGTACCAAAGCGTCCCGATGGCTTTGCGCTGGATATGCACATTGAGTCCGGTCAAGTCTGGGGCGTTCTCGGTCCCAATGGCGCGGGGAAAACCACTTTACTGCACACTCTGGCAGGACTTTTGCCAGCACGACGAGGCCAAGTACGGCTCAATGATGTGCCTTTAGCTGCACTGAAGCGCCGTGTAATTGCTCAGCAATTAGGTTTAGTGTTTCAGGAGCGCCAAGACAGCTTTCCCGCCACAGTATTGGAAACGGCGCTAATGGGTCGTCACCCGTGGCTATCCGCCTGGCACAGTGAACAGGCTATAGATCAGCAGCTCGCGCAACAGGCCTTGGCTGCCTTGGATGTTGAACATCTCGCGGAGCGTTTACTCAGCACCTTATCCGGCGGTGAGCGCCAGCGCGTGGCGATTGCCACCTTGATGACCCAAGACCCCGATATTTGGCTATTGGATGAGCCCACCAACCATCTCGACTTGCACCATCAGGTCAAAGTCATGCATCTGCTGAAAGATCAGGCGGCGTTAGGGAAAGCCATATTTATGTGCCTGCACGACCTCAATCTCGCCGCGCGTTGGTGCTCGCATATTTTACTGCTGTACCCCAATGGCGATGCCTGCTGGGGTCCAGCCCACAGCATGTTGCAACCTGCTGCACTTGAGCAGCTGTATCAGCAAAAACTCATCACTGTCGAAGTCGATGGCGCACCGGTGTTTGTCCCCGTGAACAACGACTAAGCGTTACCCTTTTATCCGCACAAGGAAAATCTTATGCACGAACGAGCCAAAGACCCAGAACGCCACGCTAAACGTATGGCTGCCAAACAAAAAATCATGCAAGAACGCATTGCCAACGCCAACAAAGAGCAAGGCATCTTGCTGGTTCTGACCGGTCCCGGCAAAGGCAAAAGCAGTTCCGGCTTTGGCATGGTGGCGCGTGCTTTGGGGCACGGTATGAAAGTCGGTATTGTGCAATTTATTAAAGGCGCTTTTAGCACCGGCGAACACGCGTTCTTCCGAGATTTGCCCAATGTCGATTATCACGTCATGGGCCAAGGCTACACTTGGGATACCCAAGACCGCGAGCAGGATATTGCCTCTGCTAACGCTGCTTGGGACATCGTTGCTGGCATGTTGCAAGACGACAGCTATGATCTGATTTTGCTCGATGAACTCAACATTGCCCTGAAGTATGAGTACTTGGACTTAGATCGGGTGTTGGATGACTTACAAGCCCGCCCCGCCATGCAACATGTGGTGGTCACTGGCCGTTATGCGCCGCAGGAGCTGATTGATATCGCCGATACCGTGACCGAGATGAAGGTGGTGAAACACGCCTTTAAAGATCAAGGCATTAAAGCGCAAAAAGGCATTGAACTGTAAATGATCACTTTGATGATTCAGGGCACCACATCCGATGCTGGTAAAACGACAGTGGTGGCGGCTTTATGTCGCTGGCTAGCGCGGCAAGGTGTGTCCGTCGCACCCTTCAAACCGCAAAATATGGCGCTCAACAGTGCCGTGACTGTGGATGGCGGCGAAATTGGTCGCTCCACTGCGCTGCATGCGCTGGCTTGTGGCCTTGAACCGCACAGCGATATGAATCCGGTGCTGCTAAAACCGCACAGCGATTGCGGCGCGCAAGTGATTTTGCGTGGGCAGGTGTACGGCAACATGGATGCGCTGGATTATCACGCTTATAAAGCTGAAGCTATGCAGTCGGTGATGGCGGCGTGGCGTGCACTGAGTCAGCGTTATGATGTGATCATCGCCGAAGGTGCAGGCAGCCCGGCGGAAATCAATCTGCGCGCTAACGACATCGCTAATATGGGCTTTGCCGAAGCCGCCGACTGCCCTGTGCTGCTGGTCGGCGACATTGATCGCGGCGGCGTGTTTGCGCAGTTGGTTGGTACGCTCGACTTGCTGTCCGCAAGCGAACAGGCGCGCACCAAGGGTTTTATCATCAACCGTTTTCGTGGCGATATTGCTTTGCTAGAGCCGGGCTTGGACTGGCTTAGCGAACGCACCGGCAAACCAGTGCTGGGAGTCTTGCCCTATCTACAAGGTTTGGTGATCGATTCTGAAGACAGCATTGGCACCAGCGGTTCCAGTACAACTGACGCGCTCAACGTTATAGTGCCGGTGTTACCGCGCATCAGTAATCACAATGATTTTGATCCGTTACGCCTGCACCCCAAGGTCAATCTGCAATTTATCGGCCCGGATCAGCCGATTCCGCCAGCCGATCTGATTATTCTGCCCGGCAGCAAAAGCACCCGCGCCGATCTGGCTTGGTTGCAAGCACAAGGCTGGCCGCAAGCCATCGCTAAACACCTGCGCTACGGCGGCAAGGTGCTGGGCATCTGTGGCGGTTTTCAAATGCTCGGCACGCGCGTCGATGACCCAGACGGCTTGGAAGGCCAATGCGGCAGTAGCACTGCTCTGGGATTGCTGGATATGACCACTACACTGGTGGCTGGCAAGCAATTGCGCGAGGTGCACGGCAGCCTCAACCTGCCAGCCAGCACGGCGGCTGCTAAGACGGCCTTCAGCGGCTATGAAATGCACAATGGCATCAGCCAAGGCCCTGCATTATTGCGACCGCTAGCCTCTATCCATGGCAAGCATGAAGGCGCTATCAGTGCCGACAACCAGATCGCTGGCACTTATGTCCATGGCATCTTTGACCAACCGGCCGCCTGCGAGGCCTTGCTACAATGGGCTGGCTTAAATAACTCAGACGAAGCCGTGGATTATCAGCAACATCGCCTTGAACAGCTGGATCGACTGGCTGATCAAGTGGAGCAGTGCTTGGACACCGATTGGCTGCGTGATCTTCTGGGATTGAAGCCATCCACTGATGACGGAGCCAGCACAGCACCATGACCGATCATAATCGCCCCTTTAGTGATGCAGAGCGTGCCGGTCTTTATCGGGCCATTTACGAACGCCGTGATGTGCGCTCACAGTTTCTGCCTGATCCCATTCCACGCCCAGTCTTAGCACGCTTACTGAAAGCCGCGCACCATGCGCCCTCGGTTGGTTTTATGCAGCCCTGGGACTTTATTCTGATCGATAGCCTTGAACTGCGTCAGCAGGTGCTGGCCAGTTTTAATGAAGAAAACGCCAAAGCCGCAAACAACTACAGCGGCGAGCGCCAGCAGACCTATAACAGTTTAAAGCTGCAAGGCATTCTCGAAAGCCCGCTCAACCTGTGCATCACCTGCGACCGCAGCCGCGGCGGCACCCATGTGTTGGGGCGCAACTCGATTGTCGAAATGGACTTGTTCAGCACCTGCCTGGCAGTACAAAACTTATGGCTGGCCGCGCGCGCCGAAGGCATTGGCATCGGCTGGGTGAGTATTCTCGATCAAGATACCTTGGCTGATATTCTCAAGCTGCCCGATCACGTTTATCCGCTGGCCTATTTATGCATGGGCTACGTCAGCGAATTCCTCGATCAGCCCGAACTCGAAGCCAAAGGTTGGCGCTCACGCTTACCACTGGAAGAGTTAGTGCATCGAAATGGCTGGGGCGCTGGATTAGATGATGAAGCGCTGTTGGAACAACTGAAGCAGTAGGCAGACACGCTTAGCCATCATTTTGATTGCATCACCTATTAGCTAAACGTTTCCTGATCATTTGGCGTGACCTCAAGTTTCGGAAATGCCTGCTGTCGCACCAACTGAGCGAAGCCCCAAGGAGCAGTACCAATAATCAGCAGTAAGATCAGCGCTACATAGTCTGGACCCGGATGCAGCACGCTGACAGAAGGCAGAACGTCTGCGACATAAACTGACACCTTGTCGCCACTGGAAACATCTTTAAGAATGCCAATGGGGATGCACAAACATGTCAGCCTGCTCGTATAGTCTTGGCCATCATAGCTGTAGGCATAATGCGCCGACTGGAAGGTTATCGCCTTCGCGCGTGCAGCATGCGGCGTAGTATATCCGCCCGCAGAAGTGTGCAGTATGCCTCGCTCCAGCACGTCTCCAGGAACCTTACTCCAGAAGACCGAATAGAAACCGATGGCGAACAACCCAAAGCCGCAGAACCAAATCAGCTTGCCCGCTACCTCAAGCGCTCTCAATGTTTTAAGCAGTTTCGCAGCATCCACTGGGTCGAGATTCTTATACATAGCTTTTTACTTCCTCACATAATGCGAGCACATTTCAGTTTTGTGTTGATAACAGCTTATGCAACCTACTTAAACAGCATACAACGCACTGTATGGATCAACTTAGTTTCTTCGAGACATCCTCTAGCCTGCCGTTATAAATGGAGTCAATCTTCGTTAAAATAGTCGCTATCGAATTGTTTAACCTCGTAAACCTGCCTGACGCTGCAGCCAAGGTTATTTTCTACCATCAGTTGCGCCAGCTCGCTGCCGTCGATAAGGACGACTTTGATATCCAAACTCAGCGCTGCTTCTCTAGCACCTGCAGAAAACTCAGAGGTCGTAATGAACACACCTTTGCGAGCGCGTTGGCGGGTCAATGCACCGATGAATTTGTCGATCTCGGGGCGGTGCACAGTATTACTCCAACGCTTGGCTTGCAGGTAAATCACATCCAAACCGAGCTTATCTTCTTTGATGATTCCATCAATACCATCGTCATTGGTCGCTTGCGTAGCACGACCAGCTTCCTTGCGTGATCCGCCGTAGCCCATGGCGATCATCAAGTCGACCACCAGTTGCTCAAAGAAGGATGGCGAAGCATTGCGCACTTGCAGCAGCAAATCATCGGCCAACGACTGCATTAAACTCTGATGCGCGCCTGCTAATTGTTCATCTGGGGTAATGTCTGTGTCGAGTGCTACGGGTTCTTCAGCGACGACACTGCCGTGAGGACTATGAAAGTCAGCAAACTCTGGATAACGCTTAAGCCAACTCACTGTAATACGCTCTGGACCGCTGCTTAGCACCTCTCGACCGCGCTCGGTGATTTGCACCATGCCCTTAGTTGGAATACACAGTAAACCAGCTTTATTCAGATAAGTACGCGCCCAACCGACTCGATTATTAATTACCGTTTGCTTACCCGAGGGTAAACGTTCGTTACGCTCTTCATCATTGAGATTAAACTCATTGGAAATATGCTCGCGTAACTCACTCAGCGCCAGCGGCACACCGTCAGCAACGGCAAGCAACACTGGGCGCATTACAGTTTGAAAATCAGGTATCGACATATCAACATCCTTTTGATGAAAGCCCACTAAGCACTGAGAGGCGAAAATTGATCTGCGCAGGAGCTTAAGCAAGCACCTTATTCGCACGCTTGGTCAGCTTGGTCTCAATGCATCACAAAAAACCCATGTACTCAGACCACCAAGCAATCATATAAAACAACATCTCACTTAACCCACTCAAACACACAGTTCCAGCCTCGCCGTATCTGCGTGTTGTTATATTATTGTTGCTTGGATTAACGTGCTTAATGTACCAAAAACATACTAGGACCATGAAGATCATAACAGCGAACATGGCGGGTAACTTTGGCACAGTGAGGCGTATAACAACACGATGTAGGTCAGTTGCTGCAGCTCACTTAATGACCTCCTAAAACCTATCTCTTGCCGTAGTAAGCATTCAACAATTTTGCATCATCCTCACAGATGTGATCCCGCTTGCGGACAATGAAACTTTCATAGTAATGATCTTCAGTCTTTACTAAGAGATAACAAGATATGCCGCCGTGTTTGCCTACCGATATAGACCAAAAACGTTCAATTGCTTCTGGAGCGAGCAAGACTTTGTGCCCACTTTTTTGAACAAGATTTACGGTGCTTTTGTCGTATGCGATTGTCGCAAACTTTGCATTTAGAGAGTCATATTCCCAATAAAAAAGTCCTGATGCCGTGCTTAGCGCTAAAAAAAGTTTTAGAAGTGAGCGTCTACGCTTGTGATAGCTGACTAGGAACGCGAGGTGAATGAGCCAAAAATAAAAGCGCAACATCCCCATGCCTGAGTAAAAAACATTCTCTGAAAGCCTTCGGAGAGCGTTAATATCAGATTATCTATAAGTCGATAATTTTACCTTAAACTACATAAATTAATGTTTATCGCTTGAAAGCCATGTGGTTCTTGGGTATAGCTAGATTGATTAGTGACATTTGAAGTCATTTAAAATGGTCGCAGTCTCAATTATCTGTATCATGCGTCACACTCTGGTCTCACTATATGTTACGTTAAGCCTATCAAAAATGACACTTACCCAGCTGCATGGTGCTCCAATTATCCACCACAAAACACCATGCCGCACGGGCCAAACCTCAGAGAGCCAGCGTCGATATGCAACATATACACAGTCATGGAAGGCTAGCAAAAACTCTGGAGTCAGCCGACTCACATTTTCATCTGTTGCTAAAAATTGAGTCAATACTCGATATTGATTTATCGTTCCCTGCACCCAGAAATCTGGTCGAGACACTCCTGGAGTTGCTGCCACATTTAGAGCCATTGCACCTAGCAAGCCAGTGGCTAGATGTTATGCAATATACAGCCCAAACTAACGAGGCTAGGACATGGCCGCGCACAGCTAAAGCTGGGTCTGATAGAAACCCACTGTATCTTAATTTCACACGCTATCCGATTTGTGCATATCTATTGCAAGATGGTCATTTTAAAGCAGCACAACAAACTCTAGGTTTGAAACTTCTATTCCTAAGCGCTTTGTTAAGACGCAATTCTTCTGATGGGCTTATTAGTCATGCCATTCAGCTACGTGTATCAACTCGGACGAATACAGATGATCTGCAGATACTCGTATCCTTACCGGAGTTTGCGGGAGATTTCTTTAGTTACCATCAACAACTCCGAGGCTCAGTACAACAGTTAATAGCTACTGACAATCAGAGTCAGTTGCTCAGCAGCCTGCGTTCCCTACTCAAAATAGCACCAGCTGCTAGACCGGTACAAAGAACAACAAGTCGCGTACAATTTCAGCCAGCAGCAGTCAAGGCAGTTTTGACGCCCGTGAGTGAAAACACACAAACACCGGCAAAGAATATTTCATCCCTTAAGCTTGACGGCGGCAACACAGAAAGCAGTGAGCCACCCGAATTTGTTGATGTGTTCTCGGCTGTTTTATATGCGGATAACACTAATGATGAAAACGAATTAGATCTGATTTCACCTCAGCTACTAGATGAGTCAGCAGCAGATAGTCAGGCGCAAACATCTGAATACTGGCTGCGTAGACATCACCGACTGGTGCCAACGGACTGGGGGCGCTTCACGCGTATTGAGCGCAAGCATTTAGCACACTCAATAAAAGCAGGTATGGCATCAGCTGATGCTAATCGAGCTTTAAGCGCGGCAATTCTTGGTTCCATGTATGTGACCGGCTTAAGCATCGAGTCTTTACTTTTAACGCAAGCAGGCCCAGATCAAACCTTCACAAACAGCGGCTCATATATCAGAGAGATACAGCTACCAGAGGGAGCTTTTAACCCCAGTCCGGAACAACTATCTGACCTTCAGCCAAAAGCCAACAGAATCATACTGCAGCTACCTGAGCCAGTAAGGCAGTGGATATCGACTACATGTACTGGCGAAACAAAGCCGCTTGGGGAATTGCTTAACCTCCAGCAGGAAGAGGCAGTACAGTTGATTAGATCGTTATTACATGAGATTCGTCAGGATGGATTATTCCAGCGTATCAGGCTAGAACGAATCCCAGCTGCACTGGCTCTTGAAACCACTTTGGCGTACCAAGACCCACTAGCCACATATTTAGTAGCTGCAACCGCAAATCAAGCACCACCTAAACTTTCGTACTACGCGGCGTACCCTGTAGAGATGATTCAACAAATATACTCTCAGGTAACACAGGGGATGCTGAACCCATGAGTCGTACAGGATACTACCCAGCAGAAGCTACTTTTAATCGACTCATCCAACAGGCGGCAGCCCGAATCACCACTGCAATGGAAACAGACGACATTGCAGAACGCCATAATGCATTTACGGACTACACGCTCGCTCTGCTATTTTGCGCAACAGGGCATAGGCCAATGGTAGATCCCATCCACTCAAAAACTCTTTTCGACTTGGATGCAGGCTGGTTGCTGATCTCTGACAAAGTCGTACACGAGGAGCGTAGCTGGCGTGTTGTCGCTCTACCCGAGATTGCCTGCCAACAGATGCAGCACTATCTAGATTACTTGCCACGACTTGCAGCTTGGTTAGACCAAAATCCAACTTATTTTAAAACTCGTAATCAAGTACGCAGCCTTGTAGCTGGAGCTGATCCGATTCCATTATTTTTCTACTTGGATTTAACAAAAGGTGATCCAGTACAGTCGATTATACCGTCCAAAATGATTGAGCGATGGCGTGACTACTGGCAGCTCCCCATAAACTTTTTACGTCATACAACAGCAACAGAGTTGAGCTTGAGTACTTCACAAGCCGTACTTGCTCAAATCCAGCTTGGCCACTTTACTGGAAGCGATCACCCCTTTGGCTCGACTGCCAGCGAGTCAGCGCAAGCGGTACTGTCAGAAATACGTACACATGCTCAGGCCTACATGGAAAGGCTAGCCTGGAATGCAATACCATCGCCTGTTCGGCTCCCCAAAAACGCTACCTCGCTGAAGGTGTCACCCAACAACATCAGTTCTGTAGAGAAAAAAATACTGGGTTTTGCCCTGCGGCAAAAGCAACGCAGGCTGAAGTCCGGCCAAAACAAAGACATTATTCGAGCAGCTTTAGCCCAAGCTACAAATGAAGCTGAAAGGATTAGCACAACTGAGCACATTCAAGATGCGGCTAAATATATCGCAGTACATGCACCGGTATCGCAAGCCAACCGCTGCTTGAAGCTACTCTATAGGTTTATTTCACGGACCAGAGAAGGCAGGAAGCTGCTGAGAAATCAAGCGCAGCTTCGAGCTATTAATGTGGAAGCGTCGCCATTTGATGAGGGTTCAATAACGGCTTATAAAAACGCTGAATCGCTACGCAAAAAATTTCTTGAATATCTACATAACTCATACGACAAACAGCTTCCATGCCCTACACGCAGAACAGCTGAAATAATAATTGCAGCCGCTTTTTTTGGCAGATTTGGTAATACTGTTTTTCTGCAAGCAATTCCAAAGGCCTTGTCTGCTGGAACCTATCAGTATGCTGGGCATTTATGTATTGAAATACCCTTATCAGAGAATTGCACTGAAGCAGTTTTCAGGTGGCATCCTGACGATATGTGCCACGCTTTGATTCAAGGCTTTTTCAGAATTAAAAAAACCACAAGCACCACAAAGCAAACACTGCGTTCAATGATATCTGAAATTCTCATAGCAGCAGGAGCCGATAAATCGGCCAATGTTTGGCAGTATCTAGCAGAGGTTGGTAAAAGCCTAGCCATATTTGAAGTACCAGGCCATGCAGCAGATTTTTTAAGCGGCAAGCTGATCAGCGTCTCTATTCCTCGACCACAATGGGTTCGCTTACTGAGCGGGAAAGCACTACAAACAAATACAGCGCTATCAGATAAACAAACAATAAAGCCGCCGATTAGCCTGTCTGGCTTCACAGCAACTAGCAACCCTGAAAAAGATTCACGTGTATTTATGCGGCTGCTGCGTCAGTTAATTAATCAGGCGGCCAATACAACCTCGGCAGGAAATCAAAAACTTTCGACAACCAAGAAGCGCAAACTTGAGGAGCTAATAAAAGAAGATGTCATCCCAAAACAAAAATTGATGCCCCAGTTAGCTATGCTGCTGATGGCATGGGCTATTCACCTCTGCAAGTTTGGTACACGCTCTAAAAAAGATATTGCTTTCAGCACTGTAGATAAATATGTCTGCATGGTAGCCAGAGCCTTACTAAATACCATCACAAATATCGCCTTCCTTTCTCTCGAAGCCGATGCGTACGAAAACTACTACCTTGAAATACTTGAGTCGCAACCGGCACACCGCAGAGAAGATGTTGCTGGCCGATTGTACGAGTTTCATTGTTTTTTATCTCAGGCGTACGCGGTTGAGGAGCCCACTTGGAGCGAGATTTTTAGACTCTCAAACCTAGGAAGAAGCGAAGGGTTTGCTGACGCTAATTTCATAACTGAGGATGAGTACTTAGCCATTATTGAGTCAGTGAAGCAAAGCAGCTTTTTATCAGACCAATTACGTGCTCAATACGTGGTGCTGCTTATGCTTGGTTATAGATTTGGCTTGCGGTTTGGCGAAGCACATCGTCTACAGTACCGAGATGTTCAAAAGTACCAAGGTGAAATCAGTATAGTCGTACGCAACAGTATCTACGGCGAGACTAAAAGTACTGCTGGCCAACGAATCGTGCCATTGCTAGAAACGCTAACTGAAACAGAAACTAGCGCTTTTACACAGCTGTTAGCATGGACTGGAGTCCAGTGGCAAACTGACAAGCAAGCAGCATTGATGGCTGAGGCTAGCAACTCGCGGGATTTAATAGAACGCAACCAAACAATTGCGACACTAGGCCAGTATATAAAACTGAAAACCGGTGACAGTAGCCTACGCTTCCATCACCTCCGCCATAGCTGGGCCACACGGCTGTATGCATACCACTACTCACGGCAGTCTGAGAAAAAGCACCCGCTGGCAAGTCAAAGCATCGTGACTCAGTATTGGACTGATTTCATAGGCAACCACAACACGACGTATCCGCTCTCCAGCATATCAACTGCGCTTGGCCATCTGCACGAGAGCACCACACTGACAAGCTATGTCCATGCAATTGATGCATGCTTAAATCTTGAGGCAACGCATCAACCATCAGCAAAGGTATTTGCCTATGCATTGCAAATCTCACATGCAAATTCAAGACAGCGAATAAATCGCCAGACCCTACTTAATCTAGACAGCTCGATTCCAACCGCAGACGTTCCCCTGCAAGAGTGCCCAGAAATTATTAACCAAAGCTGTTTGGAAACGACCAAGCATATAATCCAGCCAGTAGATATTGAACGCCTACTGATTCGCCTGCGCGAAACAAAGCAGGCAGTCGATCTTGTTGCTGATGAGCTCTTCATCGATACTAAAACGGCATATGAAATTATAGATTCAGCATCGCTTGCTGAGCAAACTACCGGCTTTGAGTTTTATCAGGTTGAAGTTTCTCATAACAGCTTACTTACTCTCAGCGAAAATGAGAGGGAAAAGATTATTGAACAACTGTCACTACAAGCAGCTTATACACTACAAAATAAC
>JAAXZZ010000181.1 GCA_012719655.1 Gammaproteobacteria bacterium
AAACAGTTATTACACCTTAATTGCGGCGACTGTTGTGTTGTTGGTTGGACGTGTGTTGGTCCAGCGCGTGCGTGTGTTGAATACTTTTAATATTCCCGAGCCGGTGGTGGGCGGTCTGATTGCGGCGTTATTGGTGCTGGCTTTGCATCAGTTCAATGGTTTTTCGATAAAAATCGAAAAAGGCCTGCAAGATGGCTTTATGTTGATGTTCTTTGCTTCGATTGGTTTAAGTGCTGATTTCAGTCGATTAAAAGCGGGTGGTTTGCCGTTGATCCTGTTCACTGCCATCGTCGCGGGTTTTATTGTGGTGCAGAATGTGGTGGGCATGAGTCTTGCCTCGCTGTTGGGCTTGCAGTCTTTGACTGGACTGATTACTGGCTCGATCACTTTAGTGGGTGGACACGGTACTGCTGCGGGCTGGGGGCAGATCTTTGAAACCGATTTTGCTATTGAAGGGGCGGTTGCTTTAGGTATGGCTTGCGCCACGTTTGGTTTGGTCTGTGGTGGTTTAATTGGTGGCCCAGTGGCGCGGCGTTTGATGAAGAAAGTGCAGCTGTCGAGCGAAGGTGTGGATGCCGGGCCTCGTGTGACATTTGAGCAGCCTCAACAGATGCGTCTGATTACTGCGGATAATGCGATTGAAACCTTAGCTTTGTTTGCCGTGTGTTTAGCCAGTGCTTTTTATTTATCGAGCTTTATGGCGGAGCACTTTAGCGAATCGAATTTTGTGATACCAACTTTTGTTTGGGCGCTGGGCTCGGGTGTGGTGGTGCGTAATGTGTTGTGTAATGTGTTTAAAGTGAATGTTTTTGATCGCTGTGTGGATGTGTTTGGTAATGTGTCTTTATCGCTGTTTTTAGCCATGGCGCTGCTGAGTCTAGAGTTGTGGGTGATTAAAGATTTAGCAATACCTTTGGTGATTATTTTAGGCGTGCAAGCTGTTCTACTGGTTTTGTTTGCGATTTTTGTGGTCTTTCGGATGATGGGTAAAGATTACGATGCCGCAGTTTTAGCTGGGGGTTTTTGTGGTTTCGGGATGGGTGCAACACCGACTGCTGTTGCTAATATGCAAGCTGTGACAGACCGTTATGGTCCTTCGCATAAAGCGTTTTTGATTGTGCCAATGGTGGGTGCGTTTTTTGTCGATATCCTGAATGCAACGATTCTGTCAGTGATTACTTCGTTGCCGTTTTGGAGTTAAACCGCGTGCGAGCGGGCCAAGCTAACGACTGCATCTTAACTCGAGGTGCGACATGCCTACGTGTTGGGAGCGCGGGCCGCTGGCCCGCAACGCTTTGACGGTTCTTTTAAAGCAAATATTCCATTGTCTGCAGCTGACTAAAACTGCAGTAGTGCCAACAACGCTAATGATCAACGAGTACTTCGGGGTGGGTGTGGTGAGCGAGTCATGGATGACGAGCGCCGGAGTTGAACCCTGGATGGGTTCATCGACGGATCAACACTTACCCCGAAGTACGACATGCACAGGTTTATGATTTTTAGCACAGCAAAGTAGCAAGGACGATATACGCATGCCGTACCTTATGGGTATCGCTGTTCCCTCAACGGCTCATCCTGAGCCGATTCGGGCGCTGTCATCCCAGACTCGCTCGTCACGATACCCACAAGGTACTCATTGACTATCGCTGTTGTCTGCAAATTTGGCGTCTAGCGCTTTTAAAGCCATCATTCATCGATGACTCACACTCATCTCGAAGTACGGCAGGCACAGACTTAGCTTTATGCGCTAAGAAGAGTATCCAGCATGAGACGTGGATGCCGTGTGAGCTTGTCCTTTACATCCCGTTGGTAAACTCAGGAATGCTCATATCGACTGCTGCACGCACAGCGCCAAGGGCTGTGGCGTAGTGGCTAAGTACGCCCAAAGCATAATCAATGCGTGGTCTTAAGCGTTGATCGTTATCGTCGACTACAGGTCCAGGGTGCAGCATATCGTTGACTTGGCGAATGATAATTTGCTCGGGGATATAACATAAACGATTATTTTTAAAACTCGAGCTGCGCAGCTCACTGATCGGATAGGCACCGCCAACACCGGAGGAAACGGAAACGAGTAGCCCAGGCTTATGTGCTAACTCAGCTTTGCTCGCGAGGACAAAAAAGTTTTTCAACGCAGGACTGGCCATGCCGTGCCATTCAGGTGTGATAACAACCACTGCATCAGCCGCTTTCAAGCGTTCTGCATAGTCATGCCATAAACCCTCATTTTGTTCAGGCCAGAGTGGTAAAGGGCTGGTGCCTAAATCAATCAATGAGCAACGACAGTCTTCGCTGAGTTGCAAATCAATTAAGCGCTGGCGCAGGTATTCACCGACACGGGCTGACTCGCTTTGTGGGCGGCCAGAGCCTGAAATGACAACATAATTAAGCATTGCAGCCTCTCTTAATAGTATTCAATAGAGCTGGAGTTTAGCCTGAAATAAGAGGCCTGTGGCAAGTCTGCTGCTTTTCTTATGGTCTTATTAACATGGGCTTAAATGATGCGCGAGTATTATCTAACAGATGAACGCAGTTGTTTTATCCTTTAAAAAATTCACCGGGTGTGCTGCCAAAATGCTCGCCAAATGCAGCAATAAAAGCCGAGGTCGATTCATAACCACAGGCTAACGCGACGTCAGTGACCGCTTGCTTTTGCTCAAGCAAAGGCAAGGCATTCAGCAAGCGTAAACGCTGCCGCCACAAGCGAAAGGTCAGCCCAGTTTGCTGCACAAATAAACGACTTAAGGTTTTTTCTGAGACATGTAAGCGCTCTGCCCATTGGCTTAAGGTGTCGGTAGCGTCGGGATGTTTCTGCAGTTGCGTGACTATTTTTTGTAGACGTTTATCTGCAGGCAAAGGCAGCATTAAGCCCATATCTGGCGCATGGGTCAGTTGATCCAATAAGACTGCTGCCAAACGTCCTTCAGCGCTGTTTTCATCGTACTCAATGGGTAACTCGCCAAAGGCTCGAATCAGTTCTTTGAGCAGAGGCGTTACTTCTACCACACGACAGGTCTGCGGCGGCTCAACAAGTACCTGATGGTCGATGTATAAACTGCGAATTTGCGTGTGTACTGAGCTGTGCACGCGGTGTTTGATGCCCGCTGGAATCCATACAGCGCGCTGCGGCGGTGCAATAAAACGGCCATGCGTGGTTTGGACTTCTAAAACTCCGCTAATGGCATAGGAAAACTGCACCCAAGGGTGGCTGTGACGATAGCCTAAGACTTTGTTGGGTAGCGCCTCTGTTTGCCCGTAGATGGGGCGTGGTAAGTCTTTTAAGTCACTAAGGCGTTGCTCAAGTGCGCTTTTCATGTCCGTTAGTCGATACTCTTTGGCTGATTGGCGTTAGCCGGATTATTCCATATCCAGTAGAGTCGCGTCATATTAGATTTGATGGTGTATTTAATTATGTTTCGTTTACGTATTTTGTTCGATAACTTCACCTTGATTTTAATCGCAGTGGTGTTGGCTGCGACCTTTATTCCTGCACAGGGTGTAGGTGCGACCTTTTTTCAGTGGCTGACTAATTTTGCCATTGCCTTGCTGTTCTTTTTACACGGCGCTAAGTTGTCGCGCCATGCCATTATTGCTGGGGTGATGCATTGGCGTTTGCATCTGCTGGTGTTTGCCTGCACCTTTATTTTATTTCCGCTGTTGATGCTGTCATTGCAGCCGCTGATCCGTCCTGTTGTAGGTGATGAATTGTGGATCGGTATGCTGTATTTAGCTGCTCTGCCGGGCACGGTGCAGTCGGCAATTGCTTTTACTTCGATTGCCCGCGGTAATATTCCTGCGGCGGTTTGTGCGGCTTCTGCTTCGAGTTTAGTTGGCATTTTAGTTACACCGTTATTGGTGAAAATGATGCTGGATGCCGATGCGGGTACGACTGGGATGCTTGAGGCGGTGATCAGAATTAGTCTGCAATTATTACTACCGTTTTTAGTGGGTCATTACATGCGCCGTTGGATTGGTAGTTGGGTTGATCGTAATGCCCGTTGGTTAAAAAATGTTGATCAAAGTTCGATCTTGTTGGTGGTTTACACGGCCTTTAGTGCCGCGGTGATTGGTGGGTTGTGGAGCGCGGTGCCGCCTGCTTCGTTGATTATGTTGAGTGTGGTCTGCAGTGTGATTTTAGCTATGGTTTTGTTTGCCACAACATGGCTGGCGCGTCGTTTTAAGTTTAATAAAGAAGATGAGATTACCATTGTATTTTGTGGTTCAAAGAAGAGTATGGCGACTGGTATTCCGATGGCTTCGGTGTTGTTTGCTGGTGGTGCGGTGGGACCGGCGATTCTTCCGCTAATGGTGTTCCATCAAATCCAATTGATGGTGTGCGCGGTGATGGCCCAGCAATATGCTTCGCGCTGTGAGGAAGAGGGTGCACAGTGTGCTAATTGAGTTATGCAAAGCTCCCTGAACGTTATGCACATGCCGCACCTTGTGGGCATCGCTTTTCCCTCAACGAGGCATCCTGCCTCGATTCGGGCGCTTCGTCATCCATGGCTCGCTCATCGCGCCACCCACAAGGCACTCTTGATCAGTGGAGTTGCCTGCAAGTCTGTACATGGTCACTGTCACGGGTATGGCCAGTTCCCATGCATTAATAGTGCAAACCCTGCAGAGGGTTACAGTTGCACTGCGTGCTATTTGCCGGTGCGAGCCAAACAGTAGACATCCACTCGTGCGGCACCATGCTTGAGCAATAGCCCGCTAATGATTGAGCAGGTGGTACCGGTGGTCAGTACATCGTCAACTAAAGCGATGTGTTTGTTGCTTACCAGCGTCGGGTCAGTCAATTGAAAAGCATTATGCAGATTATCGCGTCGTGCTTTAGCGCTTAAACCTTGCTGGCTAACTGTTTCGCGAGTGCGCAATAAGAGGTGATGTGGATTTTGCAAGGCGAACGCTTTGGCTAACCAATCACAGATCATTTGTGCTTGGTTATAACCGCGCTGGCGCTGCCTGCGTTTGCCTAAAGGCACCGCTAAAATCAAGTCAGGACGTTGCCCGCCTTCATCAAAATAATAGGTTAGATACTGCACCAACAACTCGCTTAATAAGCGTCCATAGGGCCAGCTTTGCTGGTATTTAAAGCGGCTAATTAAGGTGTCTACTGGGAAATCAAACTGCAGTGGCGTGACCACTTGGCTAAAAAACGGTGGATTATCGCTGCAATCTGCACAAAGCGCTTGATGGCTAGGCATCGGCAAAGCACATTGTCGACATTGCCCGCTAAGCCACGGCATGTCGGCTTCACAATCCTCACACAGTGCCAGGGCGCGCCGACTGGGGCCGTCGCAAAGTAAACAAGGCTGTTGGTTTATTAACCACTGGTAAACCTTGCTGACGTGACTTGGTTGACAGCTCATGGCGTCTCCTTGATTATTATTGCAATGCATCCTGCATGCCTGAAGTTTAGCAGCCCGCCGCTTAATGGTTAATTAAAAGTAAACGGCCAATAAAAAGGAACATCCATGACCACCAGCCCTCATGCTGTCATTCGTCACGACTGGACACTTGCCGAAGTGACCGCTCTGTTACAGCAGCCCTTCAATGATCTGATTTTTCAAGCACAAAGCGTGCATCGCCAGCACTTTAATGCCAATCGCGTACAGGTCTCGACCTTACTGTCGATTAAAACCGGCGCTTGTCCAGAAGACTGTAAATATTGTCCGCAGTCTGGGCACTACAACACAGGCTTAGATAAAGAAAAACTGCTGGAAGTACAAAAGGTTCTAGACGAAGCCAAGCGCGCCAAAGAGATTGGCTCGACGCGTTTCTGTATGGGAGCGGCGTGGAAGCATCCTTCAGCAAAAGATATGCCTTATGTGCTGGAAATGGTGAAAGGCGTTAAAGCCATGGGCATGGAAACCTGTATGACCCTTGGTAAATTAGATGAAGCGCAGACCAAAGCATTGGCTGACGCCGGTTTGGATTATTACAACCACAACCTGGATACTTCGCCAGAGTTTTACGGCAATATTATTACCACTCGCACCTATGCCGAGCGCTTACAAACTTTAAGTTATGTACGTGATGCGGGAATGAAAATTTGCTCCGGTGGTATTTTGGGCATGGGCGAATCCATTGCTGACCGTGCTGGTTTGTTGATGCAACTGGCCAATTTACCAGAGCATCCAGAAAGTGTGCCGATCAATATGCTGGTGAAAGTTGAAGGCACACCGTTAGAAAATGCAGAGGATGTTGATCCTTTTGATTTTATACGCATGCTTGCTGTGGCGCGGATTATGATGCCTAAATCCCATGTGCGTTTGTCCGCAGGCCGTGAACAAATGAACGAGCAGATGCAAGCATTAGCGTTTTTAGCCGGTGCCAATTCGATTTTCTACGGTGAAAAGCTTCTGACCACTGCCAATCCACAAGCGGATAAGGATATGCAGTTGTTTGCCCGTCTCGGTATCAAACCAGAAGCCCGTGAAGAGTATGCCGATGAAGTACACCAAGCGGCGATTGAGCACGCCATCATCGAGCAACGCGATGCCTCATTATTTTACGATGCGGCCACCCACTAAATGATCCTATGAGTGGGCAGGCTGCCTGGCTTGCCCCTTGCATAACGACCTTGCCTGAAAACCTTACTTTGGATTGTCATGAGCTTCGATCTTGCTGCACGTTTGGCCGCCCGCCAAGCCGATAACCTTTACCGCCAGCGGCCACTATTGCAAAGCCCGCAAGGGCCTGTAGTGCAGGTGGAGGGTAAAGAGTACTTGGCTTTTTCATCCAATGATTATCTCGGCTTAGCCAATCACCCGCAGGTGGTGGAAGCGATGCAGCAAGGCGCTGCACGTTGGGGCGTTGGTGGTGGTGCTTCGCATTTAGTCATTGGCCATAGCGAGCCGCATCACCAGTTAGAACAGGCTTTGGCTGAGTTTACTGGCCGTGAACGTGTGCTATTGATGAGCAGCGGTTATATGGCCAATTTAGCGGTGATTACTGCATTGGTCGGGCAGAGTGATACTGTGCTGCATGACCGTCTTAACCATGCCTCGCTGCTGGATGCTGGGCTGTTATCAGGCGCACGTTTTAGCCGTTATTTACATAATGATCTCGACAGCCTCAAACAGCGTTTCCAGCGTGCGCAGGGTCATACGCTGTTGGTAACTGACGGCGTCTTTAGTATGGATGGCGATCTGGCGCCTTTGCCCGAGTTAGCAGAGCAGGCCAAAGCCCACGGGGCATGGCTGATGGTGGATGATGCCCATGGTTTTGGTGTGCTGGGCAAAAACGGTGGTGGTTTGCTTGAGCATTACGGCTTAACGGCTAGCGAGGTGCCGGTGTTGGTGGGCACTCTGGGTAAAGCCTTTGGTACGGCGGGCGCTTTTGTTGCCGGTAGCGAAGAGTTGATTGAAACCCTTATTCAATTTGCGCGGCCTTATATTTACACCACCAGTTCGCCGCCAGCCGTGGCCTGTGCGACTTTGGCCAGTTTGCATTTATTGCAAACCGAGCATTGGCGCCGTGCACATCTACAGCAGTTGATTCAGCAGTTTCGACAGGGTGCCAAAGCCCTAGGACTGAATTTAATGGACAGTCCCACGCCGATTCAACCGATCATTATTGGTGATAGCGCGCAGGCGATGGCGATTTCAGCCAAACTGCGTGAATTGGGTATTTTAGTCGGCGCGATTCGTCCGCCAACCGTGCCGGCCGGTAGTGCGCGCTTACGCATCACGCTTACTGCAGCGCACAGCACCGAGCAGGTGCAGCAGTTACTCGATGGCTTGGCCGCTTGCCAGCTGGAGACGCGTGATGAGTAAACATCTGGTATTGCTCCCCGGTTGGGGATTAGGCGTGCGGCCGCTACAGATTTTAGCCCAGCAACTGGATGCTGCTTTACCGCCGCTGACAGTACAGATTCAGCCACTCCCTGATGTGCGAGGAAAAAGTGCCGAGGCGCTGATTGCCTTGCTCGACCAACAGTTACCCAGTGATTGCTGGCTGATGGGCTGGTCGTTGGGTGGCATGTTAGCCACGGCTTTGGCGACGTATCGGCAATCAGCCTGTGCAGGATTGATCAGTTATGCCAGTAACCCGTGTTTTGTCGCGCGTGATACCTGGCTAGCGGCAATGCCCGTGGATACTTTCACGGCGTTTCGCCAGCTCTGTGCCGAGGATTTAGCTGCAGGTTTAAAGCGTTTCGTGCTGTTATGCAGTCAAGGTGCTGCGCAGCCCCGACCATTATCGCGGCAGTTATTAGCAACTGTTGAAGTGGGTGATTCTGCCTGTGCTTTAGCCGGATTAGATCTGTTGGCTGAGTTGGATAATCGTGCCGCAATCAGTGCCTTTGCAGGCCCGCAGTTACATTTGTTCGCTGAGCAGGATGCCTTAGTACCGTCGCTGGCGCTTAGCCGTGTGCGAGCGCTTAATGCACAAGCCACTGTGGAATTATTCGGACAAAGCCATGCGGGGCTGATTGTTGAGTCGCAATTATTAGCCCAGCGCATTGCCGACTTTGTTCTGCGTGGTCAGCATGCGTGAGTTGTCAGTGCAGCAGCAGAACAACAAACAACAGGTTGCCGCCGCATTTTCCCGCGCCGCAGCAACCTATGACAGCGTGGCTGATTTTCAGCGCGCGGTGGGCACGCGTTTATTAAGCTTACTGCCTGAATCAATCAGCCCAACGCAAATACAGCAATGGCTGGACCTTGGCTGTGGCACGGGCTATTTCTGTGAACATTTACAGCAGCGTTTTGCCAGTGCGCGCGGTGCCGGCCTTGATCTGGCCCAAGGTATGCTGGCCTTTGCGCGTACACGTTGTCCAACTCTCAGCTATATTTGCGCCGATGCTGAGCAGTTGCCATTGCAGGACAACAGCCAAGATCTGATTTTTAGCAGCTTAGCGCTGCAGTGGTGTACTGATTTTTCTAAGGTGCTGCGTGAGGCGCATCGAGTACTAAAACCTGGCGGTGTGCTGCTGTTTAGCAGTCTGGCAGATGGCTCATTAATCGAGCTGCGCCGTAGCTGGCAAGCGGTGGATAACGCCGCTCACGTTAATCAATTTCGCCCACTTCAGCGCTATCAGGAATTAACCGCTGCCAGTGCTTTGCAGGTGCTGGATTTGCACTGTCATACCCATACCTATCATTACGCCAAAGTGGCTGACCTGACCCATGAGTTGAAGCATTTAGGTGCCGATCACTTACAAGATGGACGTGCGCCAGGTTTAGTTAGCCGGCAAGGCTTGCAACGCTTGCTGAATGCTTATGAATACTACCGTCAGCCGCAAGGTTTGCCGGCAACTTGGCAAGTGGTCTATGGCGTATTACGTAAAGAGGGTTAAGCATGGCACAGGCATTTTTTATTACTGGCACAGACACCGATGCCGGCAAAACCAGCGTTGCCGCAGGCTTGCTCTGCGCGGCCAAACAACAAGGCTGCAGCACATTAGCCATGAAACCTGTGGCCTCCGGTTGTGAGATGACCGAGCAGGGGCTACGTAATAGCGATGCTTTGGCCTTAATCGCGCAAAGCACAGTGCCGTTGCCTTACTCACAGATCAATCCCTATGCTTTTGCTCCAGCCATTGCCCCGCATATTGCCGCGCAGGAAGCGGGAGTTGAGTTATCCGTGGCTGGCTTATATCGGGCAGCACAGGTGATTTTGCAAGAACAGGCCGATTTTACTCTGATTGAAGGCGCTGGCGGTTGGCGCGTACCGATCTCCGCCACGGAGTTCCTCTCAGACTTTGCCATTACCCTGCAGTTACCGGTGATCTTAGTGGTGGGCGTGAAGCTGGGCTGTATAAATCATGCTTTATTGAGTGCCCAGGCTATTCTTAGTGACGGGCTGAAACTGGCTGGCTGGGTAGCGAATGTGGTTGATCCCCACTGTGCGCGCTTAGCGGAAAACCTCGCAACTTTGCAGCAACTGATGCCTGCGCCGTGTTTGGCTGAAGTGCCACATCTAACTCATGCGAATGCTGAGCATGTTGCTGAGTATGTAAAGCTCATCCCGCAAAGTATGTTGTAAAGTGTGTGCTAAAGGCTGTGCTGGATGTAAGGCAAGGCTAATTAATTGGCATCGCGGCAAGCAGCTTAATACGGTGACAATCTATAACCCATTGATATGCCAAATCACATCGATGACTTCCCGTTATTTTTATCGCGATTTTTGATTTGTTAAGTGTTGTTTAAAAATTCTTTTATTGAATCTGTGTGTTGGTAAAAGCTTCGCGGCTGGACATAAAAGTATTTTTAAGTACACTCACTTTCGCTAATAAATAGCGTCATTATTCAGGGAGTTATAGGATGTTGAAGAAAACATTATTGGCTGCAGCAGTATTCGCGTGTGCCACAACAGCTGTGCAGGCCAACGAAGTATCGGGTTATTTGACTGGTAGCGTTGGTCAGTCAGATTCAAAAGATTTCCGTAGCGATACAGATTTTGCATACAAAATAGCTGTTGGTTTGCAAGCTAATCCGTATGTTGGCTTGGAAGCACAATACACTGATTTAGGAAAGCCTAGCGATAAAGGTTTTGTTGTAGATAACTTTGGTAATTTATATAACGCAAAAGTTACAGCTAAAACTAGAGGTTTAGGCGCAAATTTAGTTGGTACTTTGCCATTAGACGACTTTAAATTGTTTGCAAAAGTCGGTTATCACAAAATGGAAACAAAAGTTACGTTGAAAGTTGATGGCTTTGGCTCTGATAGTGATACCGTTCGTGAGTGGGTTCCTTCATTCGGTGCGGGTGCATCTTATGCCATCATGCCTGAGCTAGAGATTGTTGCTGAGTACGAGCGTTACAAAGATGTTGCAGATGCATACAACGTTGACCTCGCCTCTGTCGGCCTACGCTACAACTTCTAAGTAAGCAAAGTCTGCCGCTGCAATGGCGGCAGACTGTATACAGCCTAACTAACTTTTATGGCTGCACTATCAAGTTATTAAATAACAAGTCATCCACCAGTATTTCGCCTTCCTCTTCTTTTAGGGTGTTTTGCACTTGTAGCAAAGCGGCTTGACGCATCGCTTCCTTACCCTCATTGGACCCTAGATTCTCATCAGTTTGCTGAGCGAACAGCTGAATCAATTGGTCGCGAATCAGTGGCTCGTGGTATTCAACCCTAGCCACGTTTTCTGCTTTAACGCGTAAAGCAATATCGGCTTTGTAGTATTTAAGCTTGCCACCAGCACCATAATTACCCACTAAAGCAGGTACTAAATTGACATACGCGGACGGTTCAGCAACGACAGGAGTTTGCTCATCTTCTTGCGCGTACGCTGTTAGCCCGCTGAACGAAAAAGCCAGTAATAGGATCGATACATATTTCACAGTGACTGCTCCGACGCATAAAAAGGCCCATGTTTTTATCCATGGATGTGCAGACAAGGATATAGAGTGTTCGCCAGGTTGTGCAGTGCAATCCTGAATATTTCTAGTGTTTTAAACATTTGGCTGAGCCGACTATTGGATAAGCTTTTCGCGCTATATGGCCTATTGTTGCTGCTTGAGTCGCAATGATAAAAACAATCTTGATTAGATTTACAAGTATTACAGCGACATCGGCATACAGCGCTGTAGTTGAGTTGTTTGCGACTTGTTTCGCCAGCGTTTTGAAAGGAATACCTATGATTAAAATTACGGTTTTATATGGGCAACCTAAGCAGCCGGAAGTGTTTGAAAACTATTATGCCCAGATACACCTGCCTCTAGTGGCTGATATCCAAGGTATCCGGCGAGTAGAGCTGACGCTATTTGCGGCAAGCGCTGATGGCGCTTTACCGGAGTACTACCGTATGGCTGAGCTGTATTTTGACAATCAAGAACATATGGACCGGGTGA
This sequence comes from Gammaproteobacteria bacterium, assembly GCA_012719655.1. Classification (GTDB taxonomy): domain Bacteria; phylum Pseudomonadota; class Gammaproteobacteria; order Pseudomonadales; family Pseudomonadaceae; genus Denitrificimonas. The sequence continues at coordinate 11,812 of JAAXZZ010000181.1, forward strand.
TGGCTTCTGCTACAGCTCAGTTAGCGGTAGCTGATATTGCTAATTTCGCCAGTGGTGGAGCAACAGTGCTGGTCGGGCAAGTCAGCGCATAAGGGCTGAATGATCAAAGAGGTGAGTTATGACAGATAAAAATAAATACCAAGGGCAGTGTTTTTGTGGCGCGGTGAAGTTGACCGCTAGCGGAGTACCACAAGCAATGGGCTATTGTCATTGCCAGTCCTGCCGGCATTGGTCAGCAGGGCCAGTCAACGCATTCACGCTCTGGAAGCCAGAGGATGTGCATATTGATCAAGGTCAGGAGCATTTGGCGGCGTATCAACAGACGGCGCAGAGCTTGCGTAAATGGTGCACGTTATGTGGTGGGCATGTTTTGACTGAGCATCCAGCGCTGGGACTAACGGATATCTACGCTGCAATTTTGCCAACCTTAAAGTTTCTACCTAGCGTACATGTGCACTATCAAGAAACCGTGCTGCGGATGGATGATGGGCTGCCAAAAATGCGTGACGTACCTGCTGAAATGGGCGGCAGTGGTGAGATTTTGCCAGCGTAAAGAAATGTTATTCACTCAATCTTGGTGAAAGGAGTGGTTATGCTTGGTTATTACGGGCAATACAGCACAGAGTATTTGTGGGCGCTGATGGTGTTAACCACCTTGTTTTTTGCGTTACCGCTGTTTCTGATACCTATTCAATGGGGACGGATGATGCAGTGGGAAATTCCGCAAGAGACCCATTTAGCGATTTACTTCGGCCGTTGCTTAGGGGCGCTGCTGTTGGTTATAGGTTGTATGGCGTTGCGTGCGCTAATCACTGGAAAAGGCCTAAGTTATATTTTTGATATATTGTTTCTGGTCTATATCTTCATGTTTTTTGTGCATATATATGGAGCATTGCGCCGGATTCAGCCGATTACAGAAACCTTAGAAATTGGCTTTTGGGTACTTTTGTTTGTATTGAATATTGTGTTTTATCCTGCCGGGTACTTTGTTTTTTAGTCGCAATACATGGCATCGCTGGGTGATGCTTGAGCTGTAATAGAGGGTTTTAAATAACCTACTATCACTTATATGCATACAGATTGAACTCTGTAGCTTGCGTACTACACTCAAGCAAACAATAAATGAGGTGCCTTATGAAAGCCGTGTTATGTAAAGCCTTTGGTCCAGCAGATACCTTGGTTGTGGAAGACGTCAGCAGCCCAGAGATTAAAAAAAATGAAGTGCTGCTGGATGTACATGCGGCCGGCATTAACTTTCCTGATACTTTAATTATTGAAGGCAAATACCAGTTCAAACCGCCTTTTCCATTTTCTCCGGGTGGTGAAGCAGCAGGTGTGATCAGCGCTGTTGGCGAGAACGTCAGCCATCTTAACCTCGGTGATCGAGTGATGGCGCTGACTGGCTGGGGCAGTTGTGCTGAGCAAATAGCCGTGCCTGCCTATAATATTTTACCGATGCCTGATGCAATGGATTTTACCACGGCGGCAGCTTTTAGCATGACCTACGGTACGGCCATGCATGCCCTTAAGCAGCGTGGTGCTTTGCAAGCCGGTGAGACGTTATTGGTGCTTGGCGCTTCCGGTGGCGTTGGTTTGGCCGCGATTGAAATTGGTAAAGCTATGGGGGCGCGCGTGATTGCAGCGGCCAGCAGTGCCGAGAAGCTCGAAGTGGCGCGCCAAGCGGGTGCCGATGAGCTGATTAACTACCAAGATGAAGATGTACGTGAACGCTTGAAAACTTTAACCAAGGGCCAAGGTGTGGATGTGATCATTGATCCGGTGGGCGGTGATTTGTTTGAAACGGTATTTCGCTCGATTGCTTGGAACGGCCGTATGTTGGTGATTGGTTTTGCTAGCGGCACGATTCCGTCATTGCCGGTCAATTTACCGCTACTCAAAGGCGCGGCGGTGATCGGCGTGTTCTGGGGCTCCTTCGCGCAGCGCCAACCGCAAGATAACGTCGCTAACTTCCAGCAGCTGTTTGCTTGGTTTGCCGAAGGCAAGCTGAAACCCTTGGTCTCGCAAACTTTTGCGCTAGAAGATACAGCGCAAGCGATCAATACCCTAGCCGCACGTAAGGCAGTGGGTAAGTTGGTGATCAAGGTTCGCTAATATATAAGCAGGCTGTCCACGCAGCGGCTATTGATACGCTGCGTGTGACGCTGTAATACTTACCTAAATACCTCAAAATATCTCACTTTAAACACAGTTCGCCGCAACTCTCAGTCTAAAATAAAGCACTGCTTCTTTAGCAGCAGCCATAAAGAACACTGCGTTACATGCGACTTTCATCGTATAGTAGCGACAACTTTTTATTGTTTTATAGGCTGCACAACATGTTACATCGCATTGTAGTAGTGGGCGGCGGTGCTGGCGGACTTGAGTTGGCGACGCGCTTAGGTCGCACCTTAGGTAAGCGCAAGCAGGCCAAGATCACCTTAGTGGACGCCAACCTTACCCATATCTGGAAACCCTTATTGCATGAAGTGGCCACCGGCTCACTGAACAGCACTGATAATGAATTAAATTATGTTGCGCAGGCCAAATGGAATCATTTTGAATTTCAGATTGGTAAATTTTCTGGCATCGACCGTCAAGCTAAAACCATTGAGCTGAGCGCTACGTTGGATGAAAAAGGCCATCAACTGGTCCCTGCACGTAGCTTAAATTACGATACTTTAGTGATTGCAGTTGGCAGTTTAACCAATGATTTTGGTACTAAAGGCGCGGCTGAACACTGCATTTTTCTTGATAGCCCACAACATGCGCTGAACTTTCACCGGCGTTTGCTGGGAGAGTATTTAAGTGCGCATGCTAAAGGTGATGACGACAATATCGTCAATATTGCGATTGTCGGTGCTGGCGCAACTGGGGTGGAGTTGGCGGCTGAATTGCGCCATGCCTCGCAGCAGTTATCGGCCTATGGTTTAGATAATATCCAGCCAGAGAATATGTCCATTACCATTATCGAAGCAGGACCGCGTGTTTTACCGGCCTTGTCAGAGAAAATCGCCAGTGAAGTACACCAGCAACTGCTTAAGCTCGGTGTACAGATCAAGTTGTCTGCACCCGTTGAAGAAATCACCGCTGAAGGTATGCACACTAAAGATGGCGGGTTTATTCCGGCATCGTTAAAAGTCTGGGCGGCAGGTGTGCGTGGCCCTAAATTTTTAACCGAACTGGATGGCTTAGAAAGCAATCGGATTAATCAGTTGGTGGTGCGCACTACCCTGCAAACCACACTGGACGATGATATTTTTGCTTTAGGTGACTGCGCTGCTTGCCCATTGACTGAAGGCAGCGATAAAAATGTGCCGCCACGGGCGCAATCAGCGCATCAGCAAGCCAGTTTTTTAAGTAAAAGTTTAGCCTTGAAGCTGCAGGGTAAAGCCTTACCAAGCTATCAGTATCGCGACTACGGCTCTTTAGTGTCACTCTCGCAATACAGTGCGGTGGGCAACATCATGGGTGGCTTTATGCGTACGGTGAACGTAGAAGGCTGGATGGCACGGATGTTCTATATCTCTTTGTATCGTATGCATCAGGTTGTACTCTACGGCGTGTTTCGCACCGCTTTAATTATGCTCAGTGATCGCATCGGCAAACGCACCCATCCACGGATGAAGTTGCACTAGGCCGTGGTTTTGCTGTCTAGCCTGATGTGCATGCTTTGAGAGCCATGCAGATCAGCTGTTCAGGGGCTTTGACAGAGTAGAGGAGGATGGCATTGATAACATCGATAGAAGAGCTGGATGCCGTGCGCTTGCGCTGTAAAAACATGGTGAAAAAACGTGCGTTAGCCTCCAGCGGTATGGTGCTTGTGCCGCTGCCAGGGGTTGATATTGCCGCTGATGTGGGGCTGCTTTTAGAACTCTTGCCGGCGATTAATCGAGCCTTTGCTTTAACGCCTGAGCAAATTAATCGCCTTGATCCGCAGTTTAAAAGTTTTTTGTATGGCGTGATTAAAACCACTGGCAGCCGTGTCATTGGGCAGTTGGTGACTAAGCAAGTGGTGCTGCTGTTATTACAGAAAGTTGGGCTGCGCTTAAGCGCTAAACAAGCACTCAAGTTCATCCCTTTTGCCGGTCAGGCAGCAGCTGCAGCGCTGAGTGGCAGTGCGATGCTTTTGATTGGTCATGCACACATTGATGAGTGCTATGCCATTGCAAAAAAAGCCTTGGCGTACCAAGCGTTGCCGCACAACGATGAGTAAGGGATGTGCTCATGCGAGGTTAAGCACATATTGAATAAGGCTGGCGAGCGATCAGCGTTAGGCGCAACGAGCGGCGCGAGTCACAGGGCAATAGGTCAGTCGTTAGCGCTACCTTAAATATCAATCCACTGATTGTTGAGTTGAATCGAATATGCCACATCCTGAGACCCACAAAGTTCAACATATTGGTTTACTCAGAGCTGCAGTTTTGGGTGCCAATGACGGTATTCTGTCCACTGCCAGTTTAGTGCTCGGCGTGGTTGCCTCTGGCGCTGAAACGCCGACAATACTGCTAACGGGTGTTGCTGGTTTGGTGGCTGGCGCCATGTCGATGGCCGCTGGTGAGTATGTGTCGGTCAGCTCGCAAACCGATACTGAGCAGGCTGATTTAGCGATTGAACGCCGAGAATTAGCCAATGATCCAGAATATGAGCTGGCTGAGTTGGCTGGTATTTATCGTCAGCGCGGATTGGATGCTGAACTGGCTCAGCAAGTTGCCGTGCAGCTAACCGCCCATGATGCGCTGGCTGCCCATGCGCGTGATGAGTTGGGTTTGACCGATGAGATGCAAGCGCGACCTGTGCAGGCTGCGTTCTCGTCAGCACTGACATTTTCGGTGGGTGCTTTTCTACCCTTGCTGATGGTGCTGATTTTCCCTGCGTCGCTTTTACTTTATGTTATCCCTGCGAGCGCATTACTTTTTCTTATGCTATTGGGTGGTTTAGCGGCTTATGCAGGGGGCGCCAGTGTTGCTAAAGGTGCCTACCGAGTCGGATTCTGGGGCGCGCTGGCGATGGGTTTAACCACTGCGGTCGGCACTTTATTTGGTGTCGCCGTTTAATGATGCAATCGCTAGGCTTGCTGTGTAGGCGCCAGAGCATGCTCAAATACATGCTCTGCGAGCTTAAGCCCCGTCTCGGAAAAGGTTTTATGGACAAAGTCAGCGCCTGCTGCACGAATACTTTCGGCATGTTCAGGGTATAAACAGTGGCTGATAATACATCCTGTAAAACCGCTTTCGCGCAGTTTTTGTGCCGCTAAAGTTTTTGCTTCTAAATCATTGGCCGCTAAAATCACATACTTTAACTGCGGCGCATGCAGACGTTTCCAGAACACAGTGTCTTCCGCATCAGCAAATAGACTGTGCACGCCATCTTTAATCTGTTGTTCAATTTTGATCGGGTCTGAGTCGATACCGAGCACTGAATAGCCTTTATCGTGTAACGCTCGATAGGACGCCATACCGGTACGTCCCATACCAACAATAAGAACTTCATCTTTGATATAGAGCGGTTGCTCATCGGGATGGAAGCCTTTGCGCTCCATTAAAATCAGATATTTACTGAGTTTTTCATACAAAGTATGAGCAAAACGATTGAGTGGCGCGGAGACAACAAAGGAAAAAGCCACTGTCAGCGCCAGCGGAATAATCCACTCTGGAATAGCAATACTGGCGACAATTAAGCCAAACTCACTGTAGTTGGTTAGGCTCAAGCTGGTTAAAAAGGCGCTGCGGGCGCGCAGTTTAAAGAGCACCATTAAGGCAAAAAATAACACGCCTTTAAATGGCAAAGCGATTGCCATAATCACGGCGAAAATAACCGCATTCTGGTCAGGCAGGCCACCAATGCCGATTTGTAAGAAGAAACCCACTAAGAAGATTTCTTTAATACTCCACAGCGCTTTGGATAACTCACTGGAGCGCGGGTGATTAGCAAGCAGTGCACCAAAGGCCAGTGCGCCCAGTTCTGAACTTAAACCAATCTGCTCAAAGCCATAGCCGCCAACCACTAAGGCCAGTAGTAAACCCAATAAAACCAACAGTTCTTCATGGCCGCTATAATCAACCAAGCGATAAATCAGCGGGCGCAGCAAGGGTATGCCAAATACCACCAGCGCCCACATCGAGGGTGTTTGCCCGCTAGCAATACTCATCACACATAAAGCGATTAAGTCTTGTGCCACCAAAATACCGATAGCGACGCGACCATGGAAAGCGCGCAGCTCGCGTTTGCCTTCGAGTACTTTGGCAGCCAACACTGTGCTAGAAAAGGACAAGGCAATCGACAGCATGAGCGCGGTATACCAATCGACCGCTAAAAATAAGAAAAACGCCGGGGTAAACACCGCGCTACTGATGAAGAAATGCAATAGGCCACCGCCCATCACTTCAGGCCGTACTAAGCTTTTGACTTTTAGTTTAAGGCCGACGGTGAATAGCAGTAGCAAGACGCCAAGGTGGGCGATATGTTGTAGCGCTGATGTGCTGTCGACGCTTAAACCCAGATAGTCTGCTGAAGCTGCGATCGAGAAACCAGCAGCCAAATAGCCAATCAGAGGCGGCAGCCCGATCATGCGCACAACAATGCCTAAGCTAAAGGCAAAGACAATCCATACAGCTTCAATCACAACAGTTCCTTGGCGGATAAAATAGCGTGGCGCATTTTAGCAAAGATACCTACAGGTATTGCATTATTTAGCGAATGCAGTGAAAGTGAGTTGAACAGTGTCTGTTATTTTAATATCAAAATAAGTAGCTGGTTTATTCTATAAATAGAGCTGCTTAATCATTATTGAAAGTCTTTTATTGGTTTATGAGGCTGACATGGAAAGCATCTCATCATCAGATTTAAAAACTATACTGCATTCAAAGCGTGTAAATCTTTATTACCTGCAGTACTGCCGTGTCTTGGTTAATGGCGGTCGCGTTGAATATGTGACGGATGAGGGAAAAAAGTCTCTGTACTGGAATATCCCAATTGCTAACACCACTACCTTGTTACTTGGTACCGGCACTTCAATTACCCAGGCTGCTATGCGAGAACTTTCTAAAGCTGGTGTTTTAGTTGGCTTTTGTGGGGGCGGTGGGACACCTCTGTTCAGTGTTAATGAAGTTGATACAGATATCTTATGGTTTTCACCGCAAAGCGAGTATCGACCTACGCAGTATTTGCAGCAATGGTGTTCATTTTGGTTTGATGACACTAAACGCCTCCAAGCTGCTGTTGAGTTTCAAGAGCATCGTTTAAGACATCTTGGTGATATTTGGCACAAGCTTAATAATGAAAGGGATATTGATTTCTCTGTATCAAGACAGACTTTAGAAGGAATAACGCAGTCATTTGTTAATAAATTAGCAGAATGTCACAGTCAGAATGACATCCTTGCTATTGAAGCAGTAATGACCAAAGCGCTTTATAAAACTGTTTGTACTGCAACTAACTATGGTGATTTTACTCGTGCAAAGCATGGTGCAGGTGTAGATTTAGCCAATCGTTACTTAGACCATGGTAATTATTTGGCTTATGGATTAGCTGCTACTGCCTGTTGGGTTTTGGGATTGCCTCATGGGTTAGCAGTCTTACATGGAAAAACTCGTCGGGGTGGCTTGGTGTTTGATGTGGCAGATTTAATAAAAGATGCTGTTGTCCTTCCGGTAGCTTTTATTTCTGCTATGCGAGGCGATTCAGAGCAAGAATTTCGTCAAAGCCTTGTTACGCTATTTCAGAAATACGAAATACTCGACCGTATGATAGTGGCAATTCAAGACGTTGCGGCCAAGGTGGCGGAGCAAACTGCATGATTGTTAGCATCAAATCTCAATGTGACAAAAAAGCACTAAATGAAACTAGGCGGATTTTGGATCAATACTTTGAGCGAGCAGGAGAGCGCTGCTGGGAAGGCCATATTACAGAGCAAGGGCTGATTACCGTGCGTAAGCTTTTACGTAAAACTGCACGTAAAAATACAGCCGTTGTGTGTCATCGCGTACGAGGTACGCATCGCCTAGAACTTGAGTGGATTATTGGCAGTCGTAAGTGTTTTAACTATGAGGGGCGAGTGCCCACCAATAGTACCTCTGAAGATGTGTTGCGCGCAGAGTCCGAAAACCAATGGCATACCTTAGAAGTCATTGCTCTTTTAGCTGCTATCGCTGGTTTGTTTCATGATTTTGGTAAAGCAGGTTTACTCTTTCAAAAGAAGCTTAAAGGTGAGCGCGGAGTTCAGGAACCTTTGCGTCATGAATGGCTATCTTTGTTGGTTTTTGCTGCATTTATCGAAGGCAAAACCGATCAAGAATGGCTGCAAAAATTAGCCAATATTTGTGAGCAAGATGAAGAGCTTGTCAACAAAGAGCTAAAAAAATGGCAGCAAGATTATCAGTTATCGTTAAGCAATCCTTTCGTTGGCATGCCGCCGATAGCAAGAGCTGTGGGCTGGTTAATTGTCAGTAATCACCGATTACCGGTCTATGCAAAAACATACGGTGATGAAGCCGGTGAAAAATTTAAACTACCAAGTATATTGTTAGAAGAATTGCAGATTACTAATAATAAATGGGACGCCAGCTGGAACTCGCGTCAGTGTGTGAACGATTGGAGTCGCGAAGAATGGCATGATTTATTTATATTCCCCGCCGGTAGCCCGATAAAGAGCAAGTATTGGCGCGAAAGAGCCGTAAAGATCGCAGAAAGAGCTTTAAAATCGCCTAATATTTTAAGTATGGACTGGCTAGAAAGTGATAATTTTACCAGCCATCTGGCTCGCTTAAGCTTAATGTTGGCAGACCATAGTTTTTCTGCATTACCGCTTTCGCAAGACAATAAATTCCAAGGAAAAGACTACCTCGCTTATGCCAATACCTGGAAAGACAAAGATGGTAACCGCAGACTTAAGCAACGGCTAGACGAGCATAATATAGGCGTGAGTAGTAATGCGTTTTTATTAGCAAAACAGCTGCCAAAAATTCGTCAGGATATACCCTCCCTTGGAGCAGGGAAGGCGCTCACCAAACGTACTACTCATGCCGATTACACTTGGCAAAATAAAGCTTATGATCTAGCGCATAGCATTGCTCAGCGTACAGAGCAGCAAGGCTTCTTTGGGGTTAATATGGCTTCGACAGGCAAGGGGAAAACCTTTGCCAATGCACGCATTATGTATGGTTTGAGTAATGAAAAGCGTGGCTGCCGTTTTAGTGTGGCGCTAGGCTTGCGCACTCTTACCTTGCAAACTGGCGATGCATTACGTGACCGACTAAAGCTTGATACTGACGAGTTAGCAGTACTCATCGGCTCACAAGCTGTACAAGAATTACATGAACAGAATAAAGAGCAGCAGGCTGAAGTAACTTCGACGCATTTAGGAAGTGAGTCTGCGGAAGATTTAATAGATGACAGTCAGCATGTGATATATGACGGTACTTTAGAGAGTGGTCCGTTGCAGCGCTGGCTTAGTAGCTCTACGCACGGCAAAGAAAGCAAAGCTTTAAAGCTTCTGAGCGCGCCTGTTTTAGTAGCGACAATTGATCACCTTATGCCGGCTACAGAAGGTACACGTGGTGGTAAACAAATCGCGCCTATGTTGCGTCTCCTGACATCAGACTTAGTGTTAGATGAACCTGATGATTTTGATGCCGCCGATTTACCCGCTTTATGTCGACTGGTGAATTGGGCAGGACTTCTTGGCAGTAAAGTTCTATTTTCCTCTGCCAGTTTACCGCCTGTGTTATTGCGCACTTTATTTGAGGCCTATTTGGACGGACGCAAACACTATGACAAAGCCTGCGGCCAGCCGGGGCAAGTTACTCGAGTTTGCTGTGCTTGGTTTGATGAATTTTCAAGTGTCGCAGCAGATTGTTCATCTGCGGAAGAATTTAAACTACCTGATCGCGAGTTTGTGAATAAACGCATAGAGCAGTTGAAAAAAGTAAATCAACCAAGCATTGCATTAAGAAAAGGTGATTTATTGCCTGTTCTTGCTGTTGAACCAAGCGCGCAAGCTGCTGTTCTTGCCGTTGTAGAGTCAATTAAACATGGTGTCGAGAAACTGCATTTGGCCCACTACGAAATCGACCCCAAAACTAGCAAGCAGGTATCTCTCGGTTTAATTCGCATTGCCAATATCAATTCTTTAGCTGCGATTGCTAAAGAGATTGCCAAAGCAGAGCTTGGGCCAAACTGGCAATACCATATTTGTGTGTATCACAGTCAATTTCCTCTCTTGGTGCGCTCACATATTGAGGCGCGTTTGGATAGTACGCTTGATAGGCATGATATCGATGCCCTTTGGCAGCAGAAAGAGATACGCCGAGCTTTAGATAAGAGTTCAGCACAACATCATGTTTTCATTGTATTAGGTTCGCCTGTTACCGAAGTTGGACGCGACCATGATTATCATTGGGCTATTGCGGAACCAAGTTCAATGCGTTCTATCATCCAACTAGCTGGTCGTGTGCAGCGTCACCGTAAGCTAGTTCCCATTGAGGCTAACGTACTTGTTTTAGAGCGCAATATTCGTGCATTAAAAGGCGATGATCTTGCTTATTGTCAGCCTGGTTTTGAGGTGCGCTCATCGAATAAGCAAGCTGAGGGCGTTGAAAGTCTTATGTTAAGTGCAGAGTTTCGTTCCCTTACTAAATCGTTAGCTCATGAGGACTTAGCTGCGATTTCTTCGATTGCGCGTATTGAGCAGCGATTGGGTCGCAACCCACAAGAAAGTCTAGTTGATTTAGAGCATGCTCATTTAAACGCAGCTCTACGTAAAGAGAGTCGTATTCAAATTAAGGGCAAACAAGCGATGGCAAACCATTGGTGGGCCAATCCATGCTCACTGACATGGTGCGCTGAAGTGCAGCGTTTGACATCTTTTCGAAAATCCTCCCCTGATGAGGCTTTTATTTTATACCAAGAAGATGAATCAGAGCCTGCACAGTTTTGTGTGCTCAGCGAGCTGGGTGAGTTTATTCCAAAGCAAAGTGATTTTGAGCAAACAGATAT
>JAAXZZ010000182.1 GCA_012719655.1 Gammaproteobacteria bacterium
ATACGACTGCAGAACCGTTACGCATTTACAAAATGTGCATAAATATTCATCGTCTGGTGCAAATCACAAGTTCTTATTGAAAGACTGCTAGAGCTTGCTAGAATGCGCCAATGATCTGACAAGGCATCCTATGAAACGATTTAATTTACGCCATGAAATTTTATTGCAACTGGTTGAGTCTGCCCAGGATGGCATAGTGGTGGCTGAGAAAGAGGGGGATGACACCATTTTGGTATACGTCAATCCTGCTTTTGAACGTTTAACAGGCTACAGCGCTGACGAGATTCTCTATCAAGATTGCCGTTTTTTGCAGGGTACTGATACTGATGTCACTTCAGTCAAAGTCATTCGCCAAGCGATTGAGGATCAAGCGTCAGTCCGCACAGTGCTAAAAAACTATCGTAAAGACGGCTCTACATTTTGGAACGAGCTCAGCGTAACGCCTTTTTATGACGAGCTCGATCAAATCACCTATTACATTGGCATTCAAAAAGATGTCACCGCTCAGGTTGAGCTGGCATTAGAATTAGAAGCGGCCCGTGAAAAAATTCAGCAGCTAAACAGCCAACTCGAAAAACACTTATAAGCCCAGTGGTGCAAACCACTGTGACCAAGCTCGCAGCTCACAATTAACACTGGCCGGCTGCATGCCAGTCAATTGTTCACTACCGAACAGCCAGGTGCGCATCGAAGCGTACTTGGCAAAGCTGGTGCTCCACTGAGCTGTTGCTGAGGCATCCTGATCAACAAAGATCAGAGCCTGTATTGATAAAGATTTGGCGAGTGTAAACACTTGATCCAAGGGTACCTCTTCAGTTATTGCCAGTGCTTGATAGCCTTGTTCAAAAGCGAACAAGGTCACCAGAGCGCCAAGATAAGCAGGCGTATTGGCTGCCTTATAAATCACCATACGCTTGTTTGGCAGTAACGGCTGTGTGTACGCACTGTGTAAACGCACCTGTATGCGACGCAGCACACTACTGCGCCAAAACACCAAGGATACGGTACTGTTCTCCTGTTGCTGCAGATGCGCATCAACCTCAACCAATAGCATTCGCAGAGGATTAAGGCTGTAGTCAGCAAAGACTCGATCCAATAAGCGCTCCAGCGCTTGCACCTGTAACTGGCCTGCTGCCAGAACAATCTTCTCTAACAGCGCATGATTTTGATCAGTACTCATGGCAACTGCAGAGGTGTGTGTTTGACGCGGCGGCGCTTCACTGATCACCGCTTGAATACGACTAATCGGAATCCCCTCTTCCATCAGGCGCAATGTTTCATGCAGAAAATCAATGTGCTCTTGAGTATATAAGCGATGCCCAGATTCAGTACGCACCGGTTCAATCAGGTTATAGCGGCGCTCCCAAGCACGTAGGGTAATGGGATTTATTCCAGTTAAACGCGCCACTTCACGAATCGGGTACAGTGCGTTTTGGTCGATTGAATCGCTCATGGGGCATCACACTCAGTCAATTTTAAATAGTCAAACATGTACACAACTTATGCAGCAGGCAGCGATTGTACCGATCCACACTCCATTTGGCGACGCCTGCGTCTACTCAGGCTTGAGTTCACTCAGCAAATCACGCTTGAGCCCTTGTGCTAACGGCCGCTCGCCCAGCCAAATTCCGAAATACAAGGCTTTAAAGCCCGGCGTGGTAATCTGCACCAAAGTCTGACCATTGAGCAGCAAGCGCGTACCTTGCCCAGGTTGATAGTCTAAATGGTAACAATCACCTTGTTTAACCGGCTGATAGGCTGCGTGTAAGCGTTGCACAGCCTGCTCTAATTCAACCGATACCACTGGCGGCAAACCCAGCTTGGCACCTTCGATAAAGTTCTCGACCGAGAGTGCTCGGGCATAACACAACTCAAGACGCGCCGGGGTGTTATCAGCCAAAGCCTGCTGTACAGTTAAATTCGCTTCAGTAAAAAATGCGGCGTCATAGATTTTAAATACTCCCCAGCGCGCAGTGCCTTCTCCCACTTGAGTCAAATCAGCGCGAGCCACTGTGCTCAGCACTAATAGAATAAAGCAGCACAGAATCCTCATAGCTGTGCCTTGCTAAAGAACAAAGTGACTTCGCCAACATTAAAGCCCCACTTACTGACTCGAGCACGATTGAGCATGACGCCATCGGACTGCAAGAACATCCAATCATCAAATTTCACTGCGATACTGCTGTCTTTGTACGGCAAGTCCAAGGTGTAACACCAACTAAACACTGAGCCTGCACTATGCCCCATGGCTTCACCAATCACATCAGCGGCCGTGCCGCTATAGCGGTTGTCGCCTAGACGTTTGATCGACCAAATACGCTGTTCTTGTTCACCATCGTCATACACAAAACGCTCATCCAAAATCAGTACATCATCCTTCACAGTGCCAGTAATCGCCACTTTGAAACGACGTTTGACCACGCCAGAACGGTCTTGAAACTGACCATAGGCTTGGGTCTGCCCAGTAAAATAAGTAAACAAATCCAGTGGCGGCTGGGTCTGTGCATAATCTTGCACTTTCGGACCACTGCAGCCATTGAGCAGCAACAATGCCGCTAGCACAAAGAAAAAATGACGAATACTCATAGCTGATGCTCCAACGTCAGTTGCACCACATCGGTGGATTGGCTTTCAAAACCTACGCGACAATAATCTAAGTAATAGCGCCAGATCCGCTGAAAACGCAGGTCATACCCCATCTTTAATAACTCTTCACTGTGTGCAGAAAAATCCTGTTGCCAGAGCTTTAAAGTGCGCGCGTAATCTTGGCCGAAGGACAACTGGTGACTAACAGTAAAGCCATGCTCTTGCGCCAATTCTTGCAATTGTTGCTTAGAGGGCAAGAGACCACCGGGGAAAATAAACATCTGGATAAAGTCGACATCATTTTGATAACGCTCAGCGCGTGCATCTTCAATGGTAATGATTTGCAGCACTGCTTTGCCGCCTTGTTTCAGTAAACGTTTGAGCTGGGTGAAGTAGTCATGCCAATACTCTTTGCCCACCGCTTCAAACATCTCAATACTGACAATATGATCAAACTGGCCTTGCTGATGACGGTAATCCATCAACTGCAACTGCGCCTGTTGCGCCAAACCTTGGCGCTGCATACGCTGCTGGGCAAACTCAAGTTGCTCAGTCGACAAAGTAATTCCAGTCACCTTGCAGCCTTGCTGCGCCGCACGCTCAGCAAAACCACCCCAACCACAACCAATTTCCAGAATATGATCGCCTTCCTGACAATCCAACTGATCAAGAATGCGCTGGTATTTATTCATTTGTGCCTGCGCCATGCTCTGCTCAGGCTGAGTAAATAAGGCACTGGAATAACTCATGGTTTCATCCAACCAGAGCTGATAGAAATCATTGCCCAGATCGTAATGCGCGCTGATGTTCTCACGACTGTTTTCAATGGAGTTGTGATTGCGGCGATGGCGCTTTAAAAAGCGCTGGTAAAACCAGTTAAAACCTTGCAGCGCATCACTGAGCGCTTGCTCATTGTCTGCACCCAGCTGCAACAGCGTGTGCAGACAGGGCGTATCAATCAACTGATCGGCATAGGCTTTAGCGAAACCTAATTCACCTTGACTGCTAAACAGCCAGACAAATTTTAAAGGTTTATGGATAACTAACTCGGCATGCACACCTGTTTTGTTACCCGTAAAACGGCGCTGCTGGTCACCTAGAGTGACCGTTAAGGAACCATATTGAATGCGCTCAAAGGGCAAAAACTTAAATAACCAAGATGCAAACTTTGGTGTGCGTGAAGAGCTGGCAAAGCCCGTTTGACTGCGCATTAACATAATGTCATCTCCGAATGGCTGTATTGCACAGCTTCTAAATGCTTAGGGGTGCGGTGAAACGTGCCGCCTTTAATAAGGATTTTTAATGCCCACCAATGAATCAAGGCGATCACTTTGAGCATGCTCAAAGGTGCAAAACCCACTTGCTTAATTAACTGGCGATCAGTCAATTGCACACTACGCCCTGCTTCACTGGCGCTAAAAAACTCAACACCATCACGGGTTTCCCGAATACTGGTAAAAACCTTATCGCTAGGCACACCAAAGCGAAAATGGTAACAAGCCTCCATCTCAATAAAAGGTGAGACATGGAAGACTTTCTGCGCCTGCGCCTCAATTGTCTTTGCCGCACCACCGACCAGCTTGAGCACATAATGGTGCCACTGACCAAAGGTGTTACTGACCTCACCAATAATGGCGATTAGCTGATTGTCCTTATCGTAGGCATACCACATCGACAGCGGATTAAAACTGTAGCCCAGTACACGTGGGTAACAAATCAATTCTGCCCGAGCAGGACGGGCAATCCCGTATTGTGCTAAAAAACCATCGAGCCATTGTCGCCACGGTGTACCATCGCGTGCGCCATGATCTTTATAATTCAGGCTCAGCAGATTAAATCGATTCAGACTCAACCAACGCAACTGCAGGCTTTCTTGCTCAATGCAATCCAAATCCACTTTGATACTGAAAGTGCGGTAAGCAAAGCGATACTCCACTGGTTTTTTACGCGCATGGGCAACTTGCCCGACATAAAGACAGGATGTCATGTGGCCTCCCAAGGCAGCGCTACCTGCCACAGTTTGGCTACACGCACGGCACTGGCTAAACCGTCCTCATGAAAACCATAGCCTGCGTAAGCGCCAGCAAACCAACAGTTCTTTAGGCCTTGAATGCTGGGCAATTGGGCTTGAGCTTGAATTGCTTGCGGATCAAAGACGGGATGCTGGTAATCAATTTTTTTCAACACTGCATCAGCACGCGGTTCAACCACAGGATTTAAAGTGACAAAGATATTTTCCTTAGTGTTGAGCGGCTGCAGTGTGTTCATCCAATACGTCACCGCAACCGCGCGCTGAGCTTGATCATTCGTACCACTGGCATAATTCCACGCCGCCCAAGCCAATGTGTTCTTAGGCATTTGCGCAGGGTCGGTATGCAACCATGCGCAGTTGTGTTGATAAGTAAAACTCTCTAATAAAGCGAATGCTGGGTCCTTCAACAGTGCATAAGTTTCATCGGCATGACAGGCAAAAACCACATGATCAAAAATATGAGTTTGGCCATCACTGCTGCGCAACGACACTGTGTGGCCTGCTTTTTCACCGAGCGCCACTTCAGTGACCCCATGCTGATAAACAGCGAAGCGCTTCAGGGCGACAATCTTGTCTAAATAGCTACGCGCACCATTGATCACGGTACGCCACTGCGGACGATCATTAATATTTAGCAGACCATGATTGGCAAAAAACTGCAAAAAACTCTGCACTGGAAACTGCAGCATGGTTTCGGTTGGGCATGACCAAATCGCTGCGGCCATGGGCAGCAAATACGCTTGTTGCATGCTCTGGCCAAAACCATTTTTACGCAAATAGTCACCCAGTGTGAAGTGTTTAGGTAAACCCTGCGCAAGGTCAGCCTTAGCCAATTTATTAAAGCGCAAAATTTCCGCCAGCATGCGCCAATAACGCGGTGAAAAAATATTCTTACGTTGGGCAAATAAGGTATTTAGATTATTACCGGCATACTCTAAACGCCCCTGATCAATGGTTACGGCAAAGCTCATCTCTGTCGGATGAGTGGCGATACCTAGGTGTGCAAACATCGCTGTTAACAAAGCAT
>JAAXZZ010000183.1 GCA_012719655.1 Gammaproteobacteria bacterium
CTGACGAGAAGTACCCATGGTTGATAAATTAATTTTAGAACATTATTTCAAAGAAAAAATCTTGCGCCCTCGGACAATGAAGTCCTACAGCCAAGCAATGCAGAAGTTTACCAGCTGCATGAGCAAACTAGGCGTGAACTCCATTAAACACGTGACACGGGATAACTTACTGGAATGGAGGGATCGTGAGTTAAGAGTAAATGGACTCTCTGCTACATCTTGGAACTCATACTGCCGGCAGCTGAGGGCAGTGCTCACATTTGCACTTGAACAAGGCTTGGTGCATTGGCCTGAGAATTACTTCAAGACGCTACAGGTTCGCGCACCTGGAAAACGAAAAAAGACACTTTCAGACGAGCAAATTGCGAAAACGCACAAAGTATTTTCTGAGCTCATACACGAAGAAAACGAAAACCGTTATAGCGGTAGAATCCACCCCACCTGGTTTTGGAGCGTTGTATTTGAAACGCTGTACTACACAGGCATGAGGCGCAATCAGCTGCTCAATATCCGCCTAAAAGATGTGAACCTTGGGGATCAAACAATCTTTTTAAGCATCCAGGGTTCGAAAGCACACAGCGAGAACATCATTCCAATCCCTAATGGCCTGGTAGAAGCGCTAGGCATTTTGCAGGCCAAAGCAAAAAAAATGCGCTTTAAACCCGATGACCAGCTATTCAACGTCACTCGGTTCGGAGCAAACAGGTACAAGTATACTAGAATGCAGGATTCAAATATTTCAAATGCTTTTCGAGAACTCTCAGCTCGCCTCGAATTCCCTGCCTCGCCTCACCGACTCAGACACACACTGGGAACCAAGCTCATGAGACAGCCCGAGAAAAACTTACACCTTGTGAAGGCCATTTTTGGTCACAAAGATATCCGCACCACACTTGAATATGTGGTGCCAGACCTAGAGGATATGCGAGATTTGCTTAATACGATGCCAAAGCTAATAAAATGATGTATAGTTTTAGCGTTTAAAAAGACGCAGATAGAAAAACGCCCTATCAGCATTTAATTTGACATCAAGCTGATAGGGCGCTTACTCTACCTGTACAAACATCGAGGTGCGTAGAACCTCGTGAGGTTTAGGCCTGTATTTTTAACGTTTGGACTGCAATCCATAACGTTGAGACCTGCAGGTTCTTGGCTGAAAGTAGACCACAAAGTTTTTTTTGTGTCTACACTCAGACTTTAATGTGGTGCCGGCACCAAGAGTCGAACTCGGGACCTACTGATTACAAGTCAGTTGCTCTACCAACTGAGCTATACCGGCAATGGCGGCCATTATATAGATTACAAACAGCTTGTAAACCTTTTCTTTAATTATTTTTAAAGCCAGCAAATTCAAGCCGTTACTCAAGCTTAGTGAAGCTTGCTAGCGCTTAACAGGAACAGCGTATTCGCTGCCTTTTAGGATCGGCGTGCCAACAACAAAAGGTTACGTGGCGTCAGTTCACTCGCGCAAAACTCACCCAGCTCGACGCGAAAACCTTGCTCATGCAGAAAGAGTGCTTGATCGAGCACTAGCCACAACTCCAGTGATCGTCTAAACAGCGCACGCACCAACTCTAAGTTGCGCACCTCGGCTAAACGCTGCCAGCCACGCGCTTGCAGATTCGCCCAATTCTGCGGAGGTACACTCGGCAAGCCCTTCAACTCGGCTAAGTCAGCACACCACTGCGCAAAGGGTTTATTAAACCAAATAGCGGATAAGGGTGGGGTCGGTAAATAATCATCAACGCCGCGCAATTGGCGCTGCAAAATATCAAAGGCTAAACGCCACGCCATTGATTGATCACGCAAACGGCGTTCACGATTGGTAGCAGTCACGGTAGCGGTCATCGGCAAGCTCAAGTCATCACGATTGAGTGACAATAAAGAAGCCTGACCTTGCGTCGACAACGGCTGATAAAACTCAGATTGCATACGGTTATAGCAACAAGGCGCTAAAGCTAAGGCTGCGCTTTGCTGAACAGCCACCTGCCGCACTAGATGCGTATGCAGATCACCGCACGCATGTAAAGCAATCACGGCTCCAGCCTGCTGCAGCGGCGCCGTACTCTCGGCGCTCAGTACATCACACAATCTGTGCTGCGCATGGGCAAGGTGTTTCTGACTGATGGCTTGGCCGCGACTGACCAATTCTGGATTAAACTCTAAACATTCAAGATGTGCATCCGGCCAAGCTAAATAACACCCAAGATGACCTTTACCAGCACACCAATCGAGCCAGTTGTTGATAGCAGCAAACGCCTGATCAGCGCCACTGTGCACCGCGCTGGCAAAAGCCTCTATTTGTTGCCATTTACGCTCAGCAATACCACTTTGCATACGCAGCGGACGCTGACTCAGCACCTTATCTGGGAAAGATCCAAGCATTGACAGATGCTGTGCTTGCTGCGCCCACTGCGTAAAGGGTTGCGGAGCAGATAAAGCATAGGGATTGGCATGACAGGCCTCCGCAGCAGCCAAACTGCGCCCACGCAACCAACCAGCAAGCTCAGGATAATCCACTTCCCAACTGAGCTGTTGCTGGATAAAAGGTTTTCCCCGCCAAATACTTTGTTGCGCTAGGAGAAAACTATCTAGCGCTAAAAATCGCTCGCGCAAGGCATCGCCACTGAGTAGCGGCGCATCAGGACTGAGCACTTATCTTCCCTGCAGCGCATCCACGCGGAGCTTGCGTTCCAGCCAGCGGAAAACCTGCACCAAAATAAAGGTCATCGCCAAATAGAACAAACCAGCCGCAAAGAAAATTTCTACCGGCAAATAAGTGCGGGCGATAATGGTGCGCGCCATACCAGTGAGCTCCAACAAGGTAATGGTACTGGCCAGCGAGCTGGCTTTGAGCATTAATATCACCTCGTTACTATAGGCTGGTAAACCAATGCGGGCGGCACGCGGCAAAATAATATGCCACATGGTTTGCGCACGGCTCATACCTAAGGAGCGCGCTGCTTCCACCTCACCCGGTGGCACAGCTTGAATCGCACCGCGAATAATTTCCGCAATATAGGCCGCTGTATGCATGGTCATGGCAATCAAAGCGCACCAATAGGGATCACGTAAATACGGCCACAATGGCCCTTGCTTGACCACATCAAATTGCGCCAAACCGTAATAGACCAAAAATAATTGCAGCAACAAGGGTGTGCCGCGGAAAAAGAAAATATAACCAAACGGCAAGGCTCGAACGTACCAATGCCGTGATGCGCGGGCCATGCCTAAAGGAATAGCAATGAGTAAGCCGACTAGAACGGCAATGGCGACCAGCTCTAAGGTTAAGTAAGCGCCTTCGAGTAATTTGGGTAGCCACTTAACAATCACATCCCACTTCATGCTGCGCTCCTTACAAAACCGCGATTGGCGCGTTTTTCCAAGACATGCAGAATCAGCATACTCAAGACAGTTAAACCTAGATAAATGAAGGCGGCGACCATAAAGAAGGTAAAGGGCTGCTTAGAAGAAGTCACTGCCACTTGCGCGCTACGCATCACTTCATCCAAACCCACCACTGACACCAATGCGGTATCCTTCATTAAAATCATAAACAAATTGCCCAAGCCAGGAATCGCAATCCGCCACATTTGCGGCAGAACAATACGAAACAAAATACGCGGACGCGATAAACCTAATGCCAAGCCGGCTTCGCGATGACCGCGAGGGATGGCTAATAATGCACCACGGAACACTTCTGTGGCATAAGCGCCAAAACACAGACCTAATGCCAGCACACCTGCGGCAAAGGCACTAAGCTCCAGCTCTGGGTAACCAATCGCCTCGCCCAACTCACGCACAAAGCCCACTGAGCCATAATAAATTAATAACACCCACAACAACTCTGGAACACCACGCACCATAGTGGAATAGGCATCGCCTAACCAGCGCAGGGTACGATAGGGGGAGGTTTTGGCTAAAGCGCCAGCTAAGCCTAGGCACAAACCTAACGCCAGTGAGCACAAAGCCAGTTGAATTGTTATCCAAGTACCCGCGAGCAGGGCTGGACCAAAACCATAGAGATCAAAATTCATCAGGGATACTTGTTAGGCAGTTGCAAAATAAAACCGCCACAACAGGTGGCGGCTTATTACAGCGCAAACTTAAAAATTAATACACGTTAAATGGAAAATACTTATCGTTAATGGCTTTATACGTGCCATCTTCAATAATTTCTTTCAACGCGGTATTTAACCGTACACGCAATTGATCATTACCTTTGCGCAGAGCAATACCGATTTTATCATTATCAAACACAGGTTCGCCTTTGAACTCATAGTCAGCACCGGCTTCGCTTTTCAACCATTCCCAGTTCACAAACTTATCCGCCAACACACCATCTAAGCGGCCAGCGGCCAAATCAAGGTAAGCATTTTCATTGGTATCGTAGAGTTTGATATCAATGGCTTTACCGTAGTTATCTTCCAACCAGTTACCCGCGATAGTGGCACGCTGCGCACCAATCACTTTGCCTTTCAGGCTGGCGGCATCAATTTTAAAATCACTGTTTTTCGCAGCAATAAACTGCAGGCCATTGGTGTAATACGGATCAGTAAAATCAACTGCCTGTAAACGCTCTTCAGTGATCGACATGGAGGCTGCTAGAAAATCAAATTTCTTTGCATTCAGCGCAGGGATAATGCCATCCCAGTCGGAAGTGACAACGCTGCACTCAACTTTCATTTTTTCACACAGTGCTTTAGCGATATCTAAATCAAAACCCACTACAAAGCCAGTTGAATTGTTATCCAAGTA
>JAAXZZ010000184.1 GCA_012719655.1 Gammaproteobacteria bacterium
AGGCGTAACTCTTCGCGGGTTGCGCCTTAGTTTTTTGGGGACGTATTATAGGTCACGCGCCCCTCAAGCCTGCGGATTTTACAAATTAAAAAAAAGAATCTATTTGTCGTAGTTATTTTCTTTTTATCGCACTAGAATGCGCGCCCAATGCATCAGGGCAATAGAGAACAGGTATTTTTATAGCTCGGCTTATTGACCCTATTGCAACCCCGTATTGCGGTAATTATGCTAATCCAAATTTAGGTGCTGATTGTTTTTGGCGCTAGATTAAAAGCTATCTTGCTGAAGGCAGGCTTGAGGTTGACTATGTTTGATGACGAATTAGAAACAGAAGAATTAGAAGCTGGCGATGACAGCGAAGTGGATACTGATGATATCAGTCTTGATGATGTAGAAGACGTTGATGACGTTGACGATGATGTGATTGATGACAGTATCGATGATGGCTCTGATGCAGTGGTTGCGCCGATTCGCAGTAAAGCGAAAGCAGCCGTGAGTATTGATGATTTACCATCGGTTGAAGCTAAGCAAAAAGAGCGCGAAGCATTGGCCAAAGAGATGGAAGAGTTTTTAGCGCGCGGCGGCAAAGTGCAGGAAGTTGAAAATAATATTGATGTTTAAATAAGCCGTAAAATTAAAGCGCAACAGCAAAGCGAGTGAAGTGGCTTTGCTGTTGCGCTTTTGTATTTTTAGCTGTTACAGAACCTAGCTGTTAGTTTTTCAGAGCCTTGTAACGTTCAGCCAACTCAGCACGAATAGCTCGGCGCTCTTGGGCGTTGGCAAAGCGTCTGATTGCATCCTCACTAGAAGGCTGCAGGGTAGGCACTTCAACAGGTTGGCCTTGCTCGTCTACAGCCACCATAGTAAAGAAACAGCTGTTGGTGTGCCGGACCAGTTTATCGCGAATATTCTCTGTGACGACTTTGATACCGACTTCCATCGAGGTGCGTCCGGTGTAGTTGACCGAGGCCAGAAAAGTCACTAATTCGCCAACGTGAACGGGTTGACGGAATGTCACTTGATCGACCGAGAGTGTTACTACATAGCTGCCAGCGAAACGACTGGCGCATGCGTAGGCCACTTCATCAAGGTATTTAAGCAGGGTGCCACCATGCACATTGCCCGAGAAATTTGCTTTATCTGGGGTCATTAAAACGGTCATGGTGAGTGTTGATGATCCGGGTTCCATAATGCTCTCTTGGTTACGCGCGTGTAGTGTGCGCTTTAAAAACGCAATTATACCTTATTGTTAGAGCGTTAACTTTCTAACCAAACATCTCTTGCCCAATGCCAAACACTTTCCCAGGTGTCTTCCAATAGCTCTTGACTGTCAGAATCCCAAGCGAAGACTTCACCGTCCTCATCGACTGCATAGTAAATCGCTGCATCTTGGCACACAGGCACTAAGTAGCGCGGCAGCCCTAAATCCCAAGCTGTTGCGGCGACTTCGGGTAGGTAGGTGTGGGAATGTGGATCGCTAGCGGTAACCGGCTCAAGACGACCATAGACCACGTCGCTGACGGTTAATAAAAACTCACGCAGGGCAAAAGGCAGGTGGATCAAGATTTGCTCTTGAATCTCGACCAAGGTTTCTTCATCAGGTAACTCAAGCGCTACAGGGACCGGCTCATTGCGCTCGCGTAGCTCGTCAATTACTTCTTCCACGGTGTATTCGCTCTGTCGATTGTGGGTCTTACTCAGGGTCTGCAGCAGCGCAGCGAGTGCAGCTGCTTCAGACTGGGATGGGTCGTTTAAGCGTTTTGACGAATACCAGCGATTAACCAAGGTTGGTTATCGCCGTTCTTACGCTCCATACGCCAGCTTTCACTGAAGGCTTCACCTTGATCAAAGCGCGAGGTTTTCGCCACGCCATGGAAGGTGATAGTGGCCACGGTCAGGTCGCTTTGTTCATCAATACCATCGAGTTGCACGGTTAAATCATCAATGTAGGTTGACTGCATGCCATCACCTAAACTGCTGCGCTCAGTGGTTAAGAAGGTCAGCATTTCTGGGGTGACAAACTCGGCAATCAGGTGCATCTCATTGGCATCCCAATGCTGTTGTAGAGCATTGAAATGATCTTCGGCAGCCTGCAAAAAGCTCTTTTCATTGAACCAAGCTGGGGCTTGAATGACTGGACGTGCGGCAGCGCTAGAACCGTCAAAAATACTTTGATTAGCGTTGTGTACTTCACGTTGCATGGCTGGACCGCCCGCTGTTGCTGCCTGCGGCATTTGTCGACGACGGCTGGCAAGCAACTTAAAGATGACAAAAGCAATTAGGCCGAAAATCAGCATGTCCATGATTTGTAGGCCTTCAAAAGCACCGCCCATGAACAGTGATGCCAGTAATCCACCGGCTGCCAAGCCCATTAACATACCGCCGACGCCTGGTTTCGCACCCGCTGTGGCAGGTTGTTTACCAGTGGTTTGACCGGCGGCCGGTTGCGCTTGTTGTTTTTGCATTTGGCTGTGCTTAGGTTTTGCACCCCAAGATTTACCACCGCCAAAGCGTTTTGCGTCAGCGTCGAGGCTGAAGGTTAAGCCTAGGCACAGAGCTAAGGCGATACTGAGAAAACGTTGCATAAATATCTCTCTTTTGTTGTCAGGTTAATCGAGTCCGTGGCAAATGCTGCAGTATGCAGCAATCAATGGGTGAGGAATATAGACCTAGAGTGCGTGTATTAAAAGCATGCTAAAACATCTAGTCACGCCAGTTATACAATTCTTTTTCAGAAATTTTATGCATTTGTGTCACTTGCTGTTGAAACGCTTGCATAGAATCCCAAATGCGCTGGTTAAGGTCGCTGTTGCTGGCTAAATCACTGAGCACCAGTGCCGACTCTTTTTCCATCGCTTGTAACACTTCATCAGGAAAGCGGCGCAGTTGCACGTCAGCTTGTTTGAGCTCACTTAAAGCACGAGCATTGTTCCAAGTGAAGTCGTCGAGCATATCAGCATTACCGGCACGGATTGCTTCTGTGACAATGGCTTGCAAATCAGCGGGTAAGCTGTCCCATGCTTCTTGGTTAATGATTAACTCCAGTACCGCTTGCGGCTCTTGCCAGCCTGGATAGTAATAGTATTTTGCAGCTTTATGTAAACCAAAGGCTAAATCGTTATAAGGACTGACCCAGTCAGAGGCATCAATGGCATTGGTTTGCAGGGCGGTAAAGACTTCGCTGCCTGGTAAATTAACCGTAGTGGCGCCAAGACGAGTCAGAACTTCACCACCTAAGCCTGGCATGCGGATTTTTAGGCCTTTGAGGTCATCTAAACTTTGGATTTCTTTGTTAAACCAGCCGCCCATTTGCATGCCAGAGTTACCAATGGCAAAAGGCTTGACGCCAAAGGGCGCATAGGCTTCTTGCCATAATTGCAAACCACCACCTTTATGCAGCCAAGCGTTCATTTCAATGGCTGATAAACCAAAGGGCACTGAGGTGAAAAACTGTGCAGTATCGGTTTTGCCTTTCCAGTAATACGCTGCACCATGACCCATTTGCGCGGTGCCACGGGAGACTGCATCAAATACTTCAAGCGCTGGAACTAGCTCACCACCGGCGTAGACTTTAATGGTTAAGCGGCCATCGCTCATACTGTTGATGCGTTCAGCTACGCGCTCGGCTGAAGTACCTAAGGCGGGATAGTTTTTTGGCCAAGCGGTGACCATTTTCCAGTTGAAAGTTTGTGGTTGTGCCGCTGCAACGCTGTCTGTGCTGTTGGCGGACTCTTGCTTACAGCCGAACAAAGTAAGGCAAGTGCTAATTATGGCTGCAAAAGTAAGGTTCTGGCGACGCTTCATATTGGCTCCTGGTCCAGTGTAAGTCTCAATTATTGTCGTTATAGCGGCTGCAGTTTAGCGTAAGCGACCATCAGCCATTTGATGCCATCGTTCGCAAAGTTAACTTGTACCCGTGCCTGCGCACCGCTGCCCTCAAAGTTGAGTATGACGCCTTCACCAAAGATGGGGTGTTGCACCAGTTGTCCAAGCTTGAACGCTGTTTCTGGAATCTCTGCGCCATTAAACATGCTGCTAGATTGTACTTGATGGTTACTTTGGTAAGGACGGCTGACGCTATTGTTCATCCGTACTTCCTGCAGCAATTGGGCAGGTATCTCACGAACAAAACGCGAAACTTTATTGTAGGTTTCTGAGCCATACAAACGGCGGGTTTCAGCACAGGTAAAATACAGCTGGCGCATGGCTCGGGTGATGCCTACATAGGCTAGGCGGCGTTCTTCCTCTAAACGGCCAGGTTCTTCCAAGCTCATTTTATGTGGAAATAAGCCCTCCTCCATGCCAGCAATAAATACCACAGGGAACTCTAAGCCTTTGGCGCTGTGTAATGTCATCAATTGCCCGGCTTCAGTAAACTCATCGGCTTGGTTGTCACCAGCTTCAAGTACCGCGTGGTCTAAGAACGCGACTAAAGGTGACAAGTCATTATCAATTTCGCCTGCACTGGCGCTGTTATCTTCAGTTTTGCTAAACGTACGTGCGGCGCTGACTAATTCTTCAAGGTTTTCCACCCGTGCCTGGCCTTTTTCACCTTTTTCTTCTTTGTGGTACTTGAGCAAGCCTGACTGCTCAATCACGATTTGCGTCATGGCGTGCAACTCGCAATCGAGGGTGCGAGTGTCTAGCTCGTTGACTAAATCGACAAAACCTTGCAAGGCGTTGCTGGCGCGTCCCGGTAAGGCTTTATGCTCAATCAGCAGATGCATCGCTTGCCAGAGTGACACATCATGCTCACGCGCGGCTTGGCGCACGGCATCAATGGTTTTTTCGCCGACGCCACGGGTTGGTACGTTAATCACCCGTTCAATTGCGCCGTCATCATGGCGGCTGCGTAATAAGCGTAAATAGGCTAAAGCATTTTTGATCTCTAAACGTTCAAAGAAGCGCTGACCGCCATAAATGCGGTAGGGGATCGCCGCGCGCAGCAAGCTTTCTTCAAGCACTCGAGATTGCGCGTTGGAGCGGTATAAAATGGCGATCTCGCTACGGTTAAGATTGTCTTTACGCAGCGCTTGTTCGATGCATTCAACAATATAACGGGCTTCATCATGCTCATTGAAAGCGCTGTAGAGGCGGATTGGTTCGCCTTCTTGATCATCGGTCCACAGTTCTTTGCCGAGGCGACCTTGGTTATTACTGATTAAGGCGTTAGCGGCCTTTAAAATCGTTGCTGTAGAGCGATAGTTTTGCTCTAAGCGAATGCTTTGGGTGTTGACGAAGTCGCTGGAGAACTGCTGAATGTTCTCGATTTTTGCGCCGCGCCAGCCGTAAATTGACTGATCATCATCGCCCACCACCATTAAACTTTTACCGCCCTGTGCAAGTAAGCGTAGCCAAGCGTATTGCACGGCGTTGGTGTCTTGGAACTCATCAACTAAAATGTGTTGAAAGCGCTGCTGGTAATGCTTTAACAGTCCTGGATGGTCACGCCAGAGGTCGAGGGCGCGCAGTAATAGCTCAGCAAAATCAATCGCACCAGCACGTGCGCAAGCGGCCTCATACGCGCTGTAGATTTGCAGCATGGTGCCGAGAAATAAATCGCCACCGGCTTGGATATGCTGTGGACGTAAACCTTCGTCTTTTTGACCGTTAATAAACCATTGCGCTTGGCGTACCGGCCAGCGTTGCTCATCCAAACCCAGTTCGCGTATCACGCGCTTGAGTAGACGTTGCTGATCATCGCCATCAAGAATACTAAAGCCTTCGGCTAAACCGGCTTCTTGCCAGTGCGCACGCAGTAAACGGTGGGCTAAACCATGGAAAGTACCCACCCACATACCAGCTGGATTCAGGCCTAGTAAGTCTTCGATGCGTACGCGCATTTCTGTTGCAGCTTTATTGGTAAAGGTCACCGATAAAATGCTGTGTGGTGAAGCGCCTTCAACCTGGATCAACCAAGCAATACGGTGTACTAAAACCCGTGTCTTGCCGGAGCCAGCACCGGCCAGCACACGTTGTTGGCCAATAGGGGCGGCAACAGCTTGACGCTGAGCTTCGTTGAGAGAGTTTAGTAAGTGTGAGATATCATCATGCATCGGAGCATTCTAGAGGGCGCGCCGACTAAGGGCAAACACATTGAAAGCTATAGGTATTTATGGATATGCTCTGCGGCGCTGAATAATTCAGGTTTGGATCAAGTTTTTCTGTCATTAGACTTGTTGCTTGAAGACCAATACGAGTAATGTCGGTCTCTCTTGGCGATTTAACAGGTATTGTAAATTGTCAGACTGGTTGCGACTAAAGTGTATATAGTGCTTTTGAATAACAATAAAAAACAGTATTGCGAGCGAAACTATGCAGCAGAGCGTAAAAAACCAACGTTTACTAGGGGAAGAAGACGTTGAGAATATCCGTATATTATATCGTAGTTCATTAATACCCAGTTTATTAATGCTGCTTTACGGCCTTGGCGCCCTATGGCTGTTACGTGATAGCTCACAGTTTGCGTGGCTGCTGGGTTGGTTTGCTGTGCTGATCTGTTTAGTGACTCTGCGGTTTATTTCAGTGATTGCTTTTGAGCGCCGCAGCGTTGAGGAGCAAGCCTCGCCTCTGTGGTGGTATCTGCTTTTGGCTGGGGCGTGCGTCTCTGGTTTCTCATTATCAGTGGTGCCTGTATTTTTCCTACCGGAAGCCGACTTTAATCGGCAGATTGTTTTGCTTGGTCTGGCTTCTTTAGTGCTGGCTTCGGCCTGTATTGCTTATGCAATGAGTTTTTTTACGTTTCTTGGTTATGCTGCTTGTGCATTTATACCGATGACGTGGATCTATTTGCGCTCAGACTCAGATGTCTTGCATAGCTTGGGCATGCTGACGGCGATTTATTTCTTTGCTCTGACAACTGCCGCTTGGCAGGTTAACCGCTTGTTTTACAAGGGTATTGAGCAGCGTCGTAAAAAAGAGCAATTAATCTGTACATTGCGTGAGGAGCAGCAGCATAGCACTGCTTTAAATGCACAATTAACCAGTGAAATTGCTAAGAAAGAAATTGCTGAGCAACAACTGTTAGCTGTGCAAGCCGATTTAGAAAAAGGTGTAAATGCACGCACTGTTGAATTGCAGCAAGCACTGCATGCCCTTGAGAAAAGCCAAGAACGTCTTGAGCTGGCTCTGGATGCCAGTCAGCTGGCGCTTTGGGATTGGGACTTGGTCAGCGATAAAATTCTACACACCCGCACAGAAAGTATTTTTGGTCTAGAAAATGAGCGAATCCATGGAGTGCTCACCGATTTGCGCCCGTTATTGCACCCTGATGATTTGCCAGTCTTGCGCAATGCCATGATTGAGCATCTAAAACAGCGCACTGAAGGCTACGCCGTTGAGTACCGCATTAAACACCATAATGGCCATTGGGTTTGGATAGAAGATCGCGGCCGGGCTATTGAGCGTGATAAGAGCGGACGAGTGCTGCGAATGCTGGGTACGCGTCGTGATATTTCTGCACGGAAAAAACGCGATGAGGAATTGCGTTTGGCGTCTAGTGTTTTTGATGCGGGGACTGAAGGAATTGTTATTTTAGATTCTGAGTACAATATTTTGACGGTCAATAAGTCTTTTACCACTGTCACCGGCTACAGCCGTGCAGAAGTGCTAGGTCAGAATGTGATGTTGCAGGCGACTAATAAAGAAATCAGCAGACAATATCAAAAGATCCGCTTAGGTATTGAGCAAGACGGTAGCTGGCAAGGTGAAGTGCTGGCCGCCCGTAAAAATGGTGAACTGTATCCGCAATGGCTGCAAATCAATGTTGTTCGCAATGAGCACAATCGTTTAACACATATTGTGGCCTTTTTTACTGATTTAACGGCACGCCGTAAAGCTGAAGAGCGTTTAAGTTATTTAACCCAGTATGATGAGCTAACGGGTTTAGCCAACCGCTCTTTGTTCCATAAGCGTTTGCAACGAGCGGTTGAGCAGGCACGAAAAACGTCTGGTGCGATGGCCCTGCTGCAGATTGACTTGGATCGATTTAAGGTACTTAACGATAGCCTCGGCATTGAAGTGGCCGATCAGGTGCTACGTCAAATCAGTCGTAGGCTCAGCCAGCTTTTGCCTGAAGCTCACACTGTTGCGCGCCTAGGCGGTAATGAGTTTGCAGTTATTTTAGATAATGGCGCTACTACAGCGACGTTAGCTCGTTTATGCGCCTTGATATTGACTCGTATACGCTTACCCATCGAGGTAGCTGGTGAAGAACTCATTATTAGCGCATCAATTGGTGTCAGCTTATTGCCTGACAACTCTCGCGAACCTGCAAGTTTAATCAGCCAAGGCCATGTGGCGATGCAGCACGCTAAGCATTTGGGCGGTAACAACTTTCAGTTTTATAACGATCAGCTACAAGCGGGCACATTAGAGCGCTTACAGCTTGAACAACAATTACGGCGTGCGATCGAAGAAGGTCAGCTTGAGGCGTATTATCAGCCGAAGCTCTCATTATCCGATGGGAAAATCAGGTCGGCTGAGGTCTTGGTACGCTGGAATCATCCGCAGCTTGGTTTGGTGCCGCCTGGTGAGTTTATTCCCTTAGCGGAAGAAACAGGTTTAATTACTGATATCAGTGAATTGATGTTATTACAGGCCTGCGAGCAAGCCTTGAGTTGGCTTAACCAAGGTATGCCAACTCGAGTCTCGGTCAATCTGTCGGTCAGTCATGTGCGCCAGGGTAGACTGGTGCTACTGGTGCGGCAAGTATTACAGCAAACGGGTTTGCCAGCGCATTTGCTTGAGTTGGAACTGACCGAAAGCCAACTATTAGAAAATGCCGATAGTGTCATTGCAACCTTTAAGCAGTTGCGTGAAATAGGTGTGTTTTTAGCCATTGATGACTTTGGTACCGGCTACTCCTCTCTGAGCTATCTAAAGCGTTTTCCAGCCAATAGCGTGAAAATCGATCAAAGCTTTATTCGTGATGTTGCTGAGAATGAAGAGGATGCGGCAATAACGCGGGCGATTATTACGATGGCGCATGGCCTTAATTTACTTGTAACGGCTGAGGGCGTGGAAACTCAAGCGCAAATGGATTTCTTGAAAGCCAATCACTGTGATGAGATTCAAGGCTATTTGATCAGTCGTCCAGTGCCAGCTGCGCAGCTCACTGAGTTTTTAATCAGCCATCACGCTCAACTCATGGGTTGAGCGTGACAGGTTGTATTGACTAAGCGCCGCGTGTATTGCCGCTGGTAAGGTTGCGCATCAGTAGTGCATGTTCGAGATTGACGTTTTCTGGAATCGGAATGAACAACACATGACCGTTGCCCGGCGCATCATCACGGCTTTTGCCTTTTTGATCTTCAATGTATTTTAGATCAAAGGTGATATTGCCTTGTGGCGTCATCAGCTCAATTGAGTCACCGACAGCAAAGCGATTTTTCACTATGACCTCGGCTAAATCACCACGCCGTACACCGGTCATTTCACCAACAAACTGCTGACGATCTGAGATTGAATAGCCGTGTTCGTAGTTTTGGTATTCATCGTGCACATGGCGCCGCAGAAAACCTTCGGTGTAACCACGGTGTGCTAAGGATTCCAGCGTGTCCATCAGCGACTTATCAAATGGACGACCAGCCACCGCATCATCAATGGCTTTGCGATAGACCTGCGCGGTACGGGCGACATAGTAATGCGACTTGGTGCGGCCTTCGATTTTCAATGAGTGCAAGCCCATCTGCACCATGCGCTCGACGTGTTGCACGGCACGTAAATCTTTCGAGTTCATAATATAAGTGCCGTGCTCATCTTCGGAGACGGACATATATTCACCCGGGCGACCGGCTTCTTCTAATAGGAAGACTTCGTCGGTGGGCGCGCCAACCCCGAGGATAGGTTCAACGGCTTGCATCAGTGCTGGATCGGCATGTTGCACTGCAGCAATCGGCTCGTACTTATGCACGATATCACCAAGCTCATTTTCTTTGGCTTCGTGGGTTTTGTATTCCCAGCGGCACGCGTTGGTGCAGGTACCTTGGTTCGGGTCACGCTTATTGATGTAGCCAGACAGCAAGCAACGACCGGAGTAGGCCATGCATAACGCACCATGGACAAAGACTTCCAGTTCCATTTCTGGCACTTCATGGCGAATCTGCTCAATTTCATCCAGTGACAGCTCGCGGGATAAAATGGCGCGGGTCAAACCTTGCTTATGCCAAAACTTTACGCTGGCGTAGTTGACGGCGTTGGCTTGCACTGACAGGTGGATATTCATCTGTGGGAAATGTTCACGCACCATCATGATTAGACCCGGGTCGGACATAATCAGCGCATCAGGGCCCATCGCCACCACAGGTTCTAAATCTTTAATAAAAGTTTTGAGTTTGGCGTTGTGCGGGGAAATATTCACCACCACATAAAACTTTTTACCCAGCGCATGGGCTTCATTGATCCCGATGGCGAGGTTGGCATGGTCAAATTCATTATTGCGCACGCGCAAGCTGTAACGTGGATGCCCGGCATAGACCGCATCAGCGCCATAGGCAAAAGCATAACGCATGTTTTTCAAGGTGCCGGCAGGTGACAGCAGCTCAGGACGAAAGGGGGTCGACATAGTAAAACTCAAGAAGATAAAAATACTTGGCTATTCTAGCAGCCATTAACTGAGCAGCGTAGTACCGCTGGTAATTAATAACCAAGGAATAGCGTCGGACTTTGCCGCGATCTGTAGCTGCACTAAATCACGTTTGCTGGAATTGTCCATAGTGCGTCGGCTGAGGGGGTGAGATAGATCGTAGTTCGCTGTTTGCAAGGCTTGGCTGGCTGTGTTGAGTTTAATCGGTTGATCTATATGGCAGCCAACAGCATCGGCTTAAGCGGCAAGCTTACACCGCTGAGCCAGCAGCATGCCCGCTGGCCCAAGCCCATTGGAAATTGAATCCGCCTAAATGGCCGCTAACGTCTAGCACTTCGCCAATAAAATAAAGGTTGTCTTGTTTCTGTGACTGCATAGTTTTTGATGAGACTTCCTTAGTATCAACGCCGCCCAGGGTCACTTCTGCAGTGCGATAACCTTCGGTGCCGGAAGGTGTCAGCCGCCAATGATTCAACTGCTCGCCAATCGCGCTGAGTTGTTTGCTGTTGTATTGCTTGAGCGGGGTGTTGCTAAACCAATGCTCACAGAGCAGTTGCGCCATCTTGCGGGTAAAGCATTCGCTGAGCACGGTCTTCAATTCAAGATTGGGGTGCTGGGCTTGTTGTTCCAGCAGCCAAGCGCTGGCATCGCGGTCGCTGAGTAAATCAATTTCTATACTGTCGCCAGGCTGCCAATAGGATGAAATCTGCAAAATCACGGGACCGCTGAGGCCGCGATGGGTAAACAGCAGGTCTTCTTTAAAGCTTTGACCATTACACTGCACCACGCAGTCAGCAATAGAGGTGCCAGATAAGGCGCTGCAGAACGCTTTGAGTTGTGGGTCAGTGATGGTGAAGGGCACTAAGCCGGCGCGGGTTGGCAGAATCCTATGGCCAAATTGTTCCGCTACTTGATAGCCATAACCTGTCGCACCCAAGGTGGGAATGGATAAGCCACCGCTGGCAATGACTAAGGATGTGCAGTGTAAGGTGTGTGTGTTGGATTGCAGAATAAAGCCGCTGTCGTTGGCTTGGATGCTAGTGACTGAGGTATTGAGTTGAATGGTCACGCCGGCATCTGTGCACTCTTTTAGCAGCATTTCGAGGATAGCGCTGGCTTTGTTATCGCAAAACAGTTGACCGAGTTTTTTCTCGTGATAGGCAATTTGATGGCGCTGCACCATTTCAAGAAAATCCCATTGGGTGTAGCGGGCCAGTGCTGATTTACAAAAGTGTGGGTTATTTGAAATAAAGTTACTTGGCTCGGTATACAGATTGGTGAAGTTGCAGCGTCCACCGCCGGACATGAGGATTTTTTTACCCGCTTTATTGGCATGATCTATCACTAATACTTTACGACCACGCCGCGCCGCCGTTAACGCGCACATTAATCCGGCTGCACCGGCACCGATAATTATTACATCCACAATGAACACAACCTGACGTTGGAAAATTAAAGCTGAAGTTTAACGGCTTTAAGCCTTGCAGGCGCAACAATCAGCACTTCGTTGTTCTGGGAGGGCGGGCCGCTGGCCCGCAATTGCAAACGCCACAAAGATTCAATGAGTACCGCGTATGACAAACAACTCCAATCTTAACCGCTAGTTGATGCGGGCGAGCCGCCCGCGCTCCTAGCAGGCAAGAGAAACATCTATATAGCAAACTGACAACGCCTTTGCTCAAAGCGAGCTGTACTGGGTCTGCGACGAGCGAGCCAAGGAGGGCGTAGCGCCCGAGTTGGGACAGGATGACCCATCGAGGGAATAGCAGCATTAGCGAGGTGCTTCTGGCGCGCATTTGGCTTGCTACACGATTTAGAATTACTGAATGGGTCGCGCATGTCGTACTTCGGGGTAAGTGTTTATCCGTCGATGAACCCATCCAGGGTTCAACTCCGGCGCTCGCCATCCTTGGCTCACTCATCACACATACCCCGAAGCATTCCTGTGACCTTGTGTATTGTTTGCGTGAGCGCAGCTTTAATCATGCAGACCATGCCGGTAGTAGATTTTCTCTTAATCAATACAATTCAAAAGATACCTGCTGCTAGGTTGCTAGCAATACACATGATTAAGAAGTACCTCGCTAGTGCTGCGACGAGCGAGCCAAGGATGGCGTAGCGCCCGAGTTGGGGCAGGATGACCCATCGAGGGAATAGCAGCATTAGCGAGGTACGTCAGGCGCGCATTTGGCTTGCTACACGATTTAGAATTACTGAATGTGTCGCGCATGTCGTACTTCGGGGTAAGTGTTTATCCGTCGATGAACCCATCCAGGGTTCAACTCCGGCGCTCGCCATCCTTGGCTCACTCATCACACATACCCCTAAGCACTCCTGTGACCTTGTGTATTGTTTGCGTGAGCGCAGTTTTAATCATTGCGGTGAAAAGTTAACGATGTAAAACAAACTGCCCGGTAAAACAGGCACCGTCTTGGCCATCATGGGTGAGGATGCGGCTGGATAAACTGATGCGTGCTTTACCGTGACGTTGATACATTTTAAAGAAACGCTCCCATACTGCCACGTCGGGTGCTGCACAAATGACCTCAGCGTCCGCCAATACAGGTAGCGGATAATCAATGTGTCCTGCCTGAACCACGATATGTGTGGTATTTATGCCGGCATCACGTAAACGCAAATGTAACCAACCCCAGCAGGCCAGCACGCCCGCGCAATACAAGCTGCCGCCAAACATCGAGCTTTGATGGTTAAGGTTTTGCGCCAATGGCAACTTTAGATGCAAGCTTTGGCCATCCCAAGCACGCACCTGAACTGCTAGCGCTGCAGTCAATGGAATATCGTGGGCAAACACCTCGCTAAGATGCGCACAAGCGCTACTGGCGTATGAATTTGTCATAAAAAATCTCATAAAACAGGTTAGTCTAAGCAAAGACGTAAATCTTTAGAAAACAGTCACTGCGCTGGTGTTAAGCTTAGATTTTAGTGTCACAGCCTGATTTTAAAGCGTCATAGAAGCTGAATTATTACCGAAGCCTGTTATCTACAGGCTAGAATTAAACATGCTGAACGATACAGTCATTTTTAAAAGGAGAGGTGCTTGTGGATTCTGTAGCAACCAATAGTATATTTTTTGTTGGTGGGTTGTTAGTTGCTATCAGTATTCTGGTCAGCTCAGTCTCTTCGCGTGTTGGCATCCCCATTCTCGTTATCTTTATGGGCGTCGTCATGATGGCCGGTACCGATGGTGTTGGCGGTATTGTCTTTAATGATTACTCCTTAACTTACTTAGTCAGTAACCTCGCTCTCGCCGTCATTTTGCTCGATGGCGGGATGCGTACCCGCGTTGCTACGTTCCGCGTGGCGCTCTGGCCATCACTGTCGCTAGCAACCTTTGGGGTAGCGGTGACAGCTGGTTTAACTGGCTTAGCCGCCGCCTGGCTGTTTGATCTGAGCTTGCTTGAGGGCTTGCTGATTGGGTCTATTGTTGGCTCCACTGACGCTGCT
This sequence comes from Gammaproteobacteria bacterium, assembly GCA_012719655.1. Lineage (GTDB taxonomy): Bacteria > Pseudomonadota > Gammaproteobacteria > Pseudomonadales > Pseudomonadaceae > Denitrificimonas. The sequence goes on from JAAXZZ010000184.1 coordinate 14,051, forward strand.
GCAGTCTTCAACCTACTCAATGGTAAAGCCTTAAATGAGCGGGTCGGCTCAACCCTAGAGATTGAATCGGGCAGTAATGACCCGATGGCCATGTTCCTCACTGTCACCTTAATTGCCATGCTGGCAGCGGGTGAAACCAGTTTTAGTCTGGATTTTCTGACCAGTTTGATTCGCCAGTTTGGCTTGGGAATCTTGCTGGGTTTGAGTGGTGGTTGGTTGCTCCTGCAAATTATCAATCGTATCAGTGTAGCGGACGGCCTGTATCCCTTGTTGGCCGTCAGCGGCAGCATCATGATTTATGCGTTTACTGGCGAAGTCGGCGGCAGTGGTATTTTGGCTGTGTATGTCTGCGGCATGGTGCTGGGCAATCGCCCAATCCGTAGCCGGCACGGTATTTTGCATATGTTTGATGGCCTGGCTTGGCTTAGTCAAATTGGTATGTTCTTGGTGCTTGGCTTGCTGCTGACCCCGCATGAATTGCTACCGATCGCAGTTCCAGCTTTGTTGTTGTCGCTATGGATGATTTTGGTCGCGCGGCCACTCTCTGTATTTCTTGGCTTATTACCGTTTCGTGGCTTTAACCTGCGTGAGCGTGCATTTATTTCTTGGATTGGCTTGCGTGGTGCGGTGCCGGTTATTTTGGCGGTATTCCCGTTAGTGGCGGGCTTACCCAATGCCCAGCTGTTTTTTAACGTCGCCTTCTTTATTGTTTTGGTCTCGCTACTCTTACAAGGCTCAACCTTGTCTTGGGCAGCGCGCAAAGCAAAAGTGGATTTACCACCCGCACCTTTACCAATTTATCGTGCCGGTTTGGAAATTCATCCGACCAGTCAGTGGGAATTATTTGTTTATAGTTTAGGCAGCCAAAAGTGGTGCATTAATGCGCAATTGCGTGAACTTAAAATGCCAGCAGGGACTCGAATCGCTGCACTGTTTCGTGACAACTGCTTGCTGCACCCTAGTGGTAGTACACGCTTAAAGGCCGATGATATTCTCTGCGTGATTGGTCATGAAGAAGATTTACCGGCACTTGGACGTTTGTTTAGCAAAGCGCCGCAACGCGGTTTAGATATGCGCTTCTTTGGTGATTTTGTTTTGGAAGGTGATGCTCAGTTGGGCGCGGTAGCGGATGTTTACGGTTTGAAACTCAATGGCCTAGATCCGAAAATGACCTTGGCTGAATTTATTACTGAGGCGGTGGCGGGTGAGGCTGTATTGGGTGACCATATTGAGTGGCAAGGACTCACGTGGGCGGTGGCACAGATGGAAAATAATAAAGTGCGCAAAGTGGGGGTGAAGTTCCCAGAGGGCAAGCGCCCAGAACTGCCAGCATTTTAACTCTGTGAAGCAGCACGAAAAGCTTCATTTGAGAATGACATAGTGTGCGGTTTTAATTAACAGGAATAGCTTAGGCCTATGAAACCGAATGTGTTGTTAGTGTTGTGTCTTAGTTTTCTTGGCTGGCTGACTGTTGGGCAAGCATCTGCTGCGCTTAATGTCATTGAAGTACGAAAAAATCTAACGGATTTACCATCGCGTAAATTGCCAGAGGCGGAGCAGCTCGCTACCCAACAACTCTTAGAGCAAACCCTTGCCTTTTTAGAGACTGTTGAGCGCAATGAGCAGGCACAGCAGCAGCTGCAGCAACAGCTTCTCGATGCACCTAAGCAAATCAGCGAAGCTCAGCAGGCTCTGCAAAAACTGTTATCCATGCCTCAAGATGATCCAGCCAAACGCTTGGCCCAAGCTTCGGTGAGTGAGCTGGAGTCTTTACTGTCAGAGCGCAATCAGCAGCTGCGTGCTTTGCAAAAAGACTTAGGTGAGGCCAACAGCTTAATCGTTACTGCACAAACACGCCCTGAGCGAGCCCAAGCAGAGATCAGCAACAATCAAAACCGTATTCAAGAAATTAATGCTTCGCTGAAAAACGCTAAAGAAGGTAGCAAAGTCTTCAGTAGTGAAAAAACGGATGCGTTGCAAGCAGAATTACTGGCGTTAGAAAGCAAAAATAACTTACGCCGTGCGGAGTTGGCTGGTAACAGTGTGCTGCAAGAATTGGGCAGTAATCGCCGTGATCTGTTATTGACGAAAGTACGTTTGCAGGAACAAGAAATTCTGGCACTGCAGTCCTTGCTCAATGAAAAGCGCCAGGCTGATTCAGAGAAAACCGTCGCCGAATTATCGCTGGAGGTGAGTAAGGCTGGTAGCGACAGCTTGTTATTGCGTGAAAGTGGTCTGAATTTAAAACTCTCAGACTATTTGTTAACCATCACGGAGCGGCGCAATCAACTGACTCAGCGTAACTTGTTGGTGCGTCAGCAGTTGGATAGCGTGCAGCAAACGGATCAAGCGTTAGACGAGCAGATTAATGTCTTGCAGGGCAGTTTGTTGTTGGCAAAAATTCTGTATCAGCAAAAACAAGCGCTGCCGCAACTCAGCTTTGATCGTACTTTAGCCGACCAAATTGCCGACACTCGCTTATACCAATTTGAACTGCGCCAGTTGCGTGACACCGTCAGCCGTCCAGATGAGTACGTGCAAAATGCTCTCAAAGATGCAGCGCCTGGCGACGAACAAATAGCCTTGCGCTCAAGTTTGTTGGACTTAGTGCGTTCGCGTGCGGAATTGTTGGACCGTTTAAACCGCGAGCTCAATGCCTATTTAAGTGAATCCATCACCCTCCAGCTCAATCAAAAACAACTGCAAAGCATGACCGAAGCACTGCGCTTAACCCTTGATGAGCAGATGTTTTGGATTCCCAGTAATAAACCCTTGGATTGGGAGTGGTTTAAAGCAGCCCCAGCACGTTTGCAATACCAATTCAGTTCGGTGCTGTGGGCCACTGAAATTAAGCAGATTGGGCAGAATTTAAGTAAACAAGCGTGGGCCTTTATTCCGCTGACTTTATTATTGTTGCTGACGGCTTGGAAGCGTCCAGCGATCTTACAGGCGCTGCGCAACCTACATGCCGATATTGGTCATTTCCGCCGTGACAGTCAGCTGCATACGCCGCGCGCGTTATTTTTAAATTTAGTGCTGGCGCTACCCGGAGCGATTGTCCTTGCCAGTCTTGGCTTCATGCTGCAAGCCGGCAACCAAGGGCATACCTTGGAGATTGGTGAGGCTTTCTGGGGTATGGCGAAGGTCTGGTTGGTGTTCTATTGTGCCTATCGAATTTTGGCGCCTAATGGTGTGGCTTTGTTGCATTTTCGTTGGCCGCGCGCGCAAGTGGCCTTCTTGCAGCGCAATCTGCGCTCATTGGGTTTAGTCGCCTTACTGTTGACTGTGGTGGTCACCATCGCCGAAGCGCAACCGGCGGCGCTCAGTGAAGATGTTATCGGTATTGTTTTATTGATGAGCAGTTTGCTGATGCTGTCGTGGATTATGGGGCGTCTGGTGTTTCATCGTTACAGAAGTGACAGCACTCCCGTTTTCAGACGTTTAATTGGTTTGGTCGTAGTGTCGTTGCCTTTGTTATTTGCGGCGGCGTTAGTGTCGGGTTATTACTATACCGCCCTCAAACTCAGCGGGCGTTTATTAGATACCCTCTCGCTGGTATTGATTTGGATACTACTGGAAGCAGTATTGGTGCGTGGCTTGGCCTTGGCCGCACGCCGTTTAGCTTGGAAACGCGCGCAAGATGCCAAGCAAAATCAGCCGAAAGAAGGGCCGGATGGCGAAGTTGCGACTGACGATATGCTCTTGGATATTTCACAGATCAATGCGCAGTCGTTGCGCTTAGCCCGTCTGATTTTGCTAGGGTTATTTTTTATCAGCCTGTATTGGGTTTGGGCAGATTTGCTCTCATTGTTTGCTTACTTAGATAACATCACCTTATATCAAAACGTTGATGCTAACGGTGCTGCGTTACCGATTAGCTTGCGTGATGTGTTGGATGCTGGGTTTATTATTTTGGTTACCTTTGCCTTGGCGCGTAACTTACCGGGCTTGTTAGAAGTCTTGTTTTTGTCGCGATTAAATTTGGCACAAGGTAGCGCCTATGCCACCACCACGCTTCTTTCTTATGCCATCTCCGCCACAGGTTTTGTCGCGACGCTATCGGCGTTAGGGGTCAGTTGGGATAAGTTGCAGTGGTTAGTGGCTGCACTATCGGTCGGCTTAGGTTTTGGCTTACAAGAAATCTTTGCCAACTTCGTCTCCGGTTTGATTATCTTGTTTGAACGCCCGGTGCGCATTGGTGACGTGGTGACCATAGGTAATTTATCCGGTACCGTCAGTCGCATTCGTATTCGCGCCACCACCATTACCGACTTTGACCGTAAGGAAATTATTGTACCCAATAAGGTGTTTGTCACCGATCAGCTGATTAACTGGTCGCTGTCCGATACTGTGACGCGGGTGATAATTAAGATTGGTGTGGCCTATGAAACTGATCTTGATTTGGCGCGTAAGCTGATGCTGCAAGCCGTGCAGGAAAATCCAAGAGTGATGCGTGAGCCGGCACCGATCGTGCTGTTCTTAGGCATTAGCGCCAGTACGTTCGACCACGAGTTGCGTTTTCATGTGCGTGAGTTGGGCGATCGTAATCCGTCGACCGATGAAGTGCTCAACCGTATTGTGCTAAGTTTCCGTGAGCACAATATTGAGATGGCTTTCAATCAACTGGATGTGTTTGTCAAAAATATGAAAGGTCAAGAGCAGCAGTTAGTATCCAGCCAAAGCAACCCGCTGGCTGATGATCACGTCCCCACAGCCTAAGTGCTGTGCGGCGTTGGAGTGCTTATGAAACGTTTAGACACCCTTGAGTTTGAGCCGCGTTTTGCTCGTTTGGGTGATGCATTTTCTGCGGTCATCAAACCTTCTGCGATTGCGCAACCACGCATGGTGATTTGTAGCCAGTCCGCTTTGGCTTTGCTCGACCTGCCAGCCAGTACCGCCGATGATCCGCGTTTACTGCAGCTTGCCAGTGGTGAGTGGCATTGGCCCAATGTGGCGCCGCGGGCGATGGTTTATTCTGGCCATCAGTTCGGTGGTTATACCCCGCGTTTAGGCGATGGCCGTGGTTTGTTGCTGGGCGAAGTGGTTAACAGTGCTGGCGAACACTGGGATGTGCATTTGAAAGGCGCCGGTCTGACGCCGTTTTCTCGAACCGGTGATGGCCGTGCGGTGCTGCGCAGCAGTATTCGTGAGTTTCTCGCCAGTGAGTATTTGCATACCTTAGGTATTGCCACTTCGCGTGCCCTTTGTGTCGTCGACTCAAAAACTATGGTGTGGCGCGAGCAGCGTGAAACCGCTGCAACTTTAATACGTTTGGCACCCAGTCATATTCGTTTTGGTCATTTTGAATATTTCTATTACAACCAGAAAAATACTGAGCTCGAACAACTGCACGCGCATGTGCTCAATGATCTTTATCCTGAATGCCTAAGCAGTGATGAGCCCTTAGCGGCGCTGCTCAGTGAAGTAGTGAAACGCACGGCCGAGACCATTGCTTTGTGGCAGGCCTATGGTTTTTGCCATGGCGTGATGAATACCGACAATATGTCGATTCTGGGGCTGACCTTTGACTTTGGTCCTTATGCTTTCTTGGATGATTTTAAACAGGCGCATATCTGTAATCACTCGGATCACCATGGCCGTTATGCCTTTAACCAGCAGGTGGCAATGGGGTATTGGAATCTGACGGCCTTTGCCGAGACCTTAACCCGGCATGTCGCGGTTGAGCGTTTGCAGGATATTCTGGATGGCTATGCGGCGATTCAGCAGCAGGCTTACCTCACTGCAATGCGTGCGCGTTTAGGGCTGCTGGGCGAGCAGGAAGGTGATGCTTTATTGGTGGATAAACTGCTGGTGCAAATGGATCAAAGTGCCGTCGATTACACCTTATTTTTCCGTCATTTAGGTGAGTTACCGGTGGCTCAAGCGCTGGCTAAGCTGCGCGATGATTTTATTAATCGTGCCGCCTTTGACGAGTGGAGCGCCGAGTTTATCGCGCGCAATGCTGATGATTCACGCAGCCAAGAGCAGCGTCGCGCACAAATGCGGGCGGTGAATCCGTTGTATATGTTGCGCAATTATCTGATCCAAATCGCCATTGAAGCCGCCGAAGACGGTGACTATGCACCGCTGCATAGATTGTATCAGGTGCTCAGTTCGCCTTTTAGCGAGCAAGAAGGTTGCGCAGAGTACGCCCAGCGCCCACCTGATTGGGGCAAACACTTGTCGATCAGCTGTTCCTCGTAAGCTGTTTTTCACAAAAAAGAACCTTCAATGGTGCGTTTTTGCGTGCTATTGCAGAGGCTATTTGGTCTGTTTTTTTCTTGTATTATGGCCTGCAAAATCCGGCATTTTCCCTGTGCTTATTCGATATTCAACGACATTTATTATTGCAGCCTGCTTTTTACTGTGACAAGGTTAGCGACTTTGTAAGTGTGTGTGCGCTATTAATTGCTGTGTATTTTGTACCAATTAACGGTAAACACGTTTCAAGCTGACTGACATTGGCGCCGAAAATTGAGCATAGATAAAGGAGTTCCTACTATGACCTCAGACAAAACGACAACAGATAAGTCGTCCAAAGTTTCCACCATCCTTCTTCCCGTATTTATCCCCGCAGTCCTCGTGATCGTCCTTATGGTGATTGGCACTATGAGTAACCCTGAAAGAGCAGGGGCTCTATTTGCCGACATCTTGGTCTATATCACCACCACTTTTGGCTGGTTTTATATGCTGGTTGTGGCGATTTTCTTAGTCTTTATTGTTTCCGTGGCGTTTAGCAGCTGGGGGAATATCAAGCTCGGACCTGATCATGCGCAACCGGAATACAGTTTTCTTGCCTGGTTCGCCATGCTGTTTTCTGCCGGTTACGGTATTGCTTTGCTGTTTTTTGGTGTGGCTGAGCCGGTTTTACACTATGCCTCACCGCCTACAGGCGCTGCCTTAACCGTCGATGCCGCTAAGCAAGCGATGCAGATTGCGTTTTTCCACTGGGGTTTTCACATTTGGGCGATTTACGGTTTAGTTGGCTTGTCGATGGCCTATTTTGCCTTTCGTCATGGCTTACCTTTGTCGATGCGCTCCACCTTGTACCCACTGATTGGCGATAAAATTTACGGGCCGATGGGGCATGCTGTCGATACCTTTGCGATTCTTGGCACCATGTTTGGTATTGCCACTTCGTTGGGGTTATCGGTGGCGCAAATTAACGCAGGCTTAAACTATCTATGGCCTTCGATACCCGTGAATACCACAGTGCAAATGATCGCCATTGTAGTGATTACATCCTTAGCCACTTTGTCGGTGGTGGCGGGTATGGATAAAGGTGTGAAGCGCTTATCCATACTGAATATCGGTTTAGCTGTTGCGCTGATGCTGTTTGTTTTTGCCGTCGGTCCAACGATATTTATTCTCAATACCTTTATGGAAAACACCGGCAGCTATTTGAGCAATATTGTTGAGCGCACCTTTAGCTTGCAAGCCTACACGGGCAGTGATTGGATTGGTAATTGGACGTTATTTATCTTTGGCTGGACCATTGCTTGGGCCCCATTTGTAGGTCTGTTTATCGCCAAAATCAGCCGTGGCCGAACCATTCGCCAGTTTGTGGTGGGTGTGATGCTAGTGCCGACTATCTTTACCTTCTTATGGTTTTCAGTGTTTGGCGATACCGCTTTGCATTTGATTATGGTGGATGGTTACACCGCATTGATTGAGCAAGTCCAGGACGACCATGCGGTGGCGTTATTCAAGCTGTTTGAGCTGTTACCCTTTACGCAAATTGTTTCGTTTTTGACGATTTTTTTAATTATCACCTTCTTTGTCACCTCGTCTGATTCAGGTTCCATTGTGATTGATTCATTAGCCTCAGGTGGCGTGGCTCATACGCCGGTTTGGCAGCGGGTGTTTTGGGCCTCCATGCAAGGTTTGGTAGCGGCTGCTTTGTTGTTAGCTGGTGGTTTGGGTGCATTACAAACCGCCAGTATTGTTAGCGCCTTACCTTTTGCTGTGGTGATGCTGATTGCCATGGTGGGGATGTGGCGTGCGCTGATTATTGAAGGGCACCAAGAGATGAGCCTGACGCAGAATATGCAGTCAACGCCCGGTGGTTATAAGTCGGGTCCAGGGTTCTGGAAAAAGCGTTTAGCCAACCTAGTTGATTTCCCAGACTGTGCCGATGTGGAGAAGTTTATTCGTACCACGGGTATTGCGGGTATGAGAAAGGTTGAGCAGGAGCTAGAGGCTAAGGGTTGGGTTGCTGAGGTGAACTTTGATGAGCAGAACCTACGTGCGCAGTTCCAAGTGTTTCAAGAGGGTAAGTTGGAATTCATTTATGAAATCCGTTTGCGCTCCTATGCGATGCCAGACTTCGCTTGCCCAGAAACCACCAGCAATAAAGATGATGATCAGTACTACCGTGCCGAAGTGTTTTTGCGCCGTGGTGGTCAAGCTTATGATGTGTATGGCTACGATGAGCAAGATATTATTACTGACATCCTTGATCAGTTTGAAAAGTACCTGCACTTCTTACATATCTCACCGGGCATTCTGCCGTGGAATATGGCTGAGCATGATGATGACTTGGTGGGTCATGGTGAAATCGGTGATAAAAACGCACCGGCACCGGCACCAGCTGCAGAGCTATTAGGCAAACCGCAATAGGTTCGCTGATCAATACTAAAAAGGGCGGCGCTGATAAACAGGCTGCCCTTTTTATGATGTATTTGAATTACCAGCTAAAAATTTCCCATGATGGAATGCGCAGCTCTGGTTTATCAGCACGGATAAAGTTGCCATCGCTGCCGTCCGCGCGCACTAAGAAGTACGGCTTACCTTTTTTAGGGGTGACTTTCACCGCGTATAAAAAGCCGTTTAAACGGTATTCTTCAACGGTTTTATCGCCCTTTTGCACGATGGTTACCTCAGGCTCGCCGCCGACAGACTCTTCGGCAAGGCCAAGCAGAGGGCAAGTAAACAAGACACCGGCCAGTGTTAAGCGCTGTAGAGTCGTACGCATAGTCTTTATCCTTTATCGACGGAGTGAGCATTGTGATGGCTCTAGTCTAACAAGAGTCGAATGCTTCGTGTTGATCATAATGCTCGCTGGTAAAGTGTTTCTATGGAAGCCGTTGATGGTTATAGCGTATTAACGAAAAACATGCGGGCGAGCCGTCCGCAATGGCTGCTGGAGGAAAGGAAAATGACTGACTTGTCGCGTAAACAACTTTTTATTGTTGCGCATGCACCGTCGGATAATTTACAGCGCATGCTGGATGCGCTCTTGCGCGGTGCTCGTCATAAAGATATCGACAATGTTGATGTGCACTCGATCAGTCCTTTTCAGGCTGGGCCTGAGCAGGTGCTGCAAGCCGATGCAATTATTCTAATGACGCCAGAAAACCTTGGTTATATGAGTGGGGCAATGAAGGACTTCTTTGATAGAACCTACTACCCGGTTTTAGAAGAAAAACAAGGTTTAGCCTGCGCGCTAGTCGTGCGTGCTGGCTTCGATGGTACCGGAACGTTGCGTGCGCTTAATACCATTCTTACTGGCTTGCGCTGGCAGCAAGTGCAAGAGCCACTGCTGTGTAAGGGGGCTTGGGATGAGGCGTTTTTAGCCCAATGCGAAGAGCTGGGGATGTCGATTGCTGCAGGGCTGGAAGCAGGGATTTATTAGTTTGATTTTGTTTTTTAGGATAAATGCTCTCCGACAGCGCAGGTAACCCAAGCTGTAGGAGGCACTTAATTGCCGATG
>JAAXZZ010000185.1 GCA_012719655.1 Gammaproteobacteria bacterium
CAGCTATATCGAACTGGGTCATCTGCCAACAAAAACTCTTTCATTTTTTTGCGTTGCGCTTTGTCCGCACGCAATAAAATGCTCTTCAGTTCGGTATCAATACTTCTTTGGCTGGCACCGCGATCTTCGGCTTTTCTATACCATTCATGCCCATCTGTAAGATTGCCTAACTCCATGCTCAAAGCACCTAATAAAGTGCAAGGCTGAAAGTTTTTTGGCTGCAGTTCATGAGCTTTTAAACCAAGCTGGAAAGCTTCTCTACGCTGCCCCAAGTCACGCAGCGCTCCACCATAAGTTGTGCACCAAGCAGAATGCACTTTAGGGTTTTTTAAACTCTTACTCGGCACATCCTTAAGTAAATTGACGGCATGCTGAGACTGGTCGCATTTTCTATAGTGCCCACTGGCATTTACAGCGCTCCAGGTGTCGTGTGTACGGCGATACTCACTTGCGTAAAATTTAGCTTCACGCTGGTGGTGAGCATCGCGTAGTGATTTAGAAAAGCATGATTTAGCTTTAGTGTTGAGCCAGACAAAGCTCTCATCGTTTAAGCGCTCACCAGCATCAAAGTTTTGTAATATAGGCATCAGTTCAGATACTAAAGCAGGTGCTATATTGTCTGTGATTGCGTATTTTTTGCGTAGAATATAAGCAGGATCACTTTCAAGGGCAATACGCGCAGCTTCTTCTGCTTCACGCTGGATTCGCAGTTCTTCGACTCTTCTTACATATGCCAAACGTGCTACTTCAGCATCTTTTTCACGTTGCAATCTTTGTTCTTCAGCGCGCTTAATGCTAGCTATACGTTCAGCTTCTATAGCTGCTTCACGCTCAAGTCTGAGTGCTTCGGCTTTCTTAAGCGCCAGTTTTTCTGCCTTTATTTCTGCTATATAAGATTCATAGCTGAGTAGTCCTATTGCTAATTTGTACAAGCGAGAATTACCGTTGCTTTTAAGATATCTAATATCTGCTGCAGGTAATGATAAGCCCTGATAGAGCATGCTTAAGATATTATTAAGTTGTGCGCTCGCGGCATCTTGCTGGTCACTCAGGCGATAATACTGAATAAGCTCATTTGGTGTTTTAGCGACGTAGCCAGGTGCGCTGAGGCTCAGTTCATATAAAGCAGCAGCAGTTTTTAGATTATATTCATACTGCGCGATGCGTATTACTTCATCCGCTTTAAACTGCGCTGCACGTTGAACCTCCTCAGCTTGAAGTTGCTTTTTTTGAGCAATACGATTTATTGTAGTGGTCTTGCGACGTGCTTCTATTTCTGCAATACGTTTTACTTCATAAGCTTCTGCAGCCTTTTTACGCTCTGCTTCACGTGCTTTATGTGCTGCTTTTGCTGCGTCTTGCTGGCGCTTAAACTCTAGCTGCCGCTGAGTTTGCTGAGTTAACCGTTCTAGCTCCAGCGCTCGGTGCTTCTCTTTAGCAGCCTGCTCACTAGCCACTAAAGCTGGATCTAAAGCTGCGATATAAGCATCGTACGTTAATTGACCTACTGCAAACTGATGCAATTCATTCAGGTTTAATTTTTGTAAATATTGCAACGACAATTCAGTGAGCGGTTGCTTATGAAATATAGCTTCCAGAATTTTGCTAATGCGAGTGGCTGGAATAAGTGCACCACTAATGTGACTCACACATAAGTAATAAGCTATGTCGTGACGCGAGGGAGGATTTAATTCCATATAAAAAACAATCCTTTTCTTCAGGGTGCCTGGTGTTCTAAGACCTTTTTCCCGTGCTTATTTAAAATTGCTTCTTGCTGACTCATACCTAATATATGGTAGAGACTCAATACGTATTGTGATTAACGGTAATTCAATCTGACCCTAGAATACAGCACTATTATGCCAATAGTATCTCAATGAATGCTAGCTTTGGGTCTGTCAGCTGACGCTTAAAACATCTCAGCAAGCAGCCGCTCTTGCTTCTTTAATGCTTTAGCAACCTCGCGCAGCTGCAGCCTCTCACCGCCCTTGTATGCATTGCGTGAGGCTTTAACTTGGCCTTCAGCACTATTTGGTCCGGTGCTTTTCTCCCACGGTTTCCACTTCTTGATGAGTTCTGCTTGTCGAGCTCGCCGCTCTGGTGTTCAGCCGTTCGTCATGTTGGGCCTCCAATAGTTCGTTTGGCTCTTTTTGTTTTTTCCGCGTGCGCGTGGGGTGTTAACGGCAATGTTAAACTGACCCACTAGTGGCAATTCAAAATTGACCCACCTGAAGCAAAATAACCGCCAAATTCTAACTGGATATGGCGGTATGTTTCTGATGCTAACTCAGGAGTTATTAGTGGATATTCATGTACGTCACCAGCAAGGCGAGAGCATTCGTTCCATTGCTAAAGCGCTTAATGTTTCAATGCCATACAGTTTTTGAATCAAGTTGAGTGCTTGGTCAGCACGACCTGTTTTGCCTTTAGGTTGAACCGCTTTAGCTTCAATAAACTTGCGACGTGCATGTGCCCAACAGCTAACTAATGTGGCTTCAGTATGGTTATAACCGGCATAACCGTCGACTTGCAGCAAGCCTGCGTAGCCTTGCAAAAAGGTCTCAGGACAAGCGCCTGCACGTCCATCCTGATAGTCATACAGAACAATATTGGGCGGGCCATCGGCTGATTTTTTATCGGCGCCACAGCCATAAACCCACATATAACACTGCGACTTTTCAGTTTCGATCACTTTTACCGGTGTGTCATCGGACCAGATGACTGGCTGCTTTAGCAGTTGCTGATGCCAGTGCTCATACAGCAGTTCAAGCTGCTCACTGAGTTTGATCAGCCAGCGACTCATAGTTTATGGCCGGCGGCTCAACAAACATCTTCATACCGACAGCGCTTTGATTAAACCCGCAAGCCAGTGGTGATCAACTGACAAAGGCAAAGTGAGCTCAGTTTGCTGAAAGCGCAACGCCAATGATGCACCAGAATCTGCTGCTGGCGTGCTTATTGATTGAGCCTGTACCTGAACAAAAGCAGACTCAGGGTGAGTGCTTAACAACTCACTGCGACGCTTACTAAAATACTTAGGATTGAGCTTAAGCGCAGCGCAAAACTCAACCTGGGTTTGCCCGCTGCGCTCAAAAGTTTCAATTAACTCTAACCACTGCGCTGTGTTGCGATATTGGCGGCTCGTACATCACCTCGTTTATTAAAACGGGTAAACTATGGCATCAGAAAAGCGTTGGCTATGTGGGGTTGTTGTTACGCTTACGGTATATTGGCGACGCTTACGATAAGGCCGAGTTACTCTTACGTTGCTCATAGATAGTGTCCGCTAAGAAATAAGTGGACACTATTTTGACGGCTACGCCGCTAGGCTCAAGATGGGTTTGCCGGACGCTTACAATCCTCTAGCAGTGAGGGCAAAAAATGGGCAACAAGTACCCTAAAAAGCAAAAAACCCTTGAAAATCACTAGGATAATCAAGGGTTTAGGTGTTTCTAATTGGTGGAGCCGGGGGGATTTGAACCCCCGTCCGCCAGTACTCCGCTGTCGGTACTACATGCTTAGCCGTGTCTACTCATTTAATCCGCAGCCGCCCGATCGGCAGGGTGCTTTGGATGAGTTGTGTAAGTTTTAGCCACTTCGTCCACAACGTACTACGCGGCGATTCTGTTCTATCTGACAGTCACTTCGAGTTTACAGACATCCTCTTGTGACTGCTGGAGCCGAAGCTACCAGAGGAGCGACTCGGCTGCTTACGCAGCTAGAGCTTGTGCTCCGTAGTTTTCGTCATTGGCAACTATAGAAGTTGCAACAGTGGATTTACGAGTTCTGTTACCAACTCGGCATGCACCTAAAGTTTCGCAACCAGCGTCGAATCCTAATCGGCCCCGAGGTGTTCGCTTACTTCAGTGTTAGGCATCTTACGCTAAAGCCTGCGCAATGTCGATCAATCATCCCGCTCTGTTGATGGACTACTTAATCACGCTTTAGCGTTTACCTGACTATAAGATGGGGCGGCGCTAGGCTTTTTCAAGGGCAGGATCAAAAAAATCTCAGCGCGTTAGTAAACCCTTGCGCACCATATGCGACTTAAACCGCTGCTACACACAACGGATAAGCAAAATTAACCTGTTGTGATTGCATCCGGCCCGCTCAGTTTTTTCTGATTATGCAGCCAATCCACTAACTCTCCTTGCGGGATATATCCAGCCACCGTTTGCCGCAGAATTTGCCGGATTGCAACACAGTCATTGCGGTCAACTGCGGCTAATAATTCTTGCAACACCACTGACAACTCAGACCATAGCAAAAACTCTTCATCAGCACGCATGATCATCGCGTGTTCAGTTGGCGAGACATTATCGCCAATCAGCAATTCTTCGTAGAGCTTTTCACCTGGGCGCAGGCCGCTGAACTCAATGGCAATCTCGCCACTTAGATTACTTTCACTGCGTACCGTTAAACCGGTCAGATTGATCATTTTCTCCGCCAGCTCAACGATTTTAACCGGCTCGCCCATGTCCAAAACAAAGACATCACCGCCCTGCCCCATCGCACCGGCTTGAATCACTAACTGCGAGGCTTCGGGGATGGTCATAAAATAACGTGTCATCTTTGGATGGGTTACCGTGACCGGACCACCGCGTTTAATCTGCTCACGAAATAACGGAATCACCGAGCCCGATGAGCCCAGTACATTACCAAAGCGCACCATCGTAAAGCGCGTGCTATTGATATAACTTTGCGAGTCGGCGGGCGCCATAAAGATCTGCGTGGCAAACTCTTTACTGAGCGCCTGCAAGACCATTTCTGCCAAGCGCTTGGTACTGCCCATAATATTAGTAGGACGCACGGCCTTGTCCGTGGAGATCAAGACAAAGTGCTCCACTTCAGTCACAATCGCTGCCTGCGCGGTATTTAACGTGCCAATGACGTTATTCAGAATACCTTCAGCTGTGTTGTGCTCCACCATCGGTACGTGTTTATACGCGGCAGCGTGGTAGACGGTATTGACCCGCCACGTATGCATCACCTCACGCAAATGTTTGAGATTACGAATTGAGCCTAAAATGGGTATCAAACGTACACTCAAAGCTTCTTGACGAATACGCGTATCCAGCTCTTTTTGAATGCTATAAAGATTAAATTCGCTGTGCTCAAACAAAATCAGCGTGGTCGCACCACTGGCTAAAATCTGCCGGCACAGTTCCGAACCGATCGAGCCACCGGCACCTGTGACCATCACCACTTTCCCATCAATGCAGCGCTCAAACAGCTCCATCTGTGGCGCCACTGGGTCACGTCCTAATAGGTCGGCAATATCGACTTCTTGAAGATCTTGTACTTTGACACGGCCACTGGCCAAATCCATAAAGCCTGGAATACTGCGCACATGCAGGGCAAAAGGCTCTAATGCTGCCAACACCTCGCGACGTCGTGCGCGGGTGGCTGAGGGCATCGCCAATAGCACTTGGGTCGCGCCGGTGACATCAATCATTTGCTGGATGTGCTTAGGTTTGTATACCTTTAAGCCCGCAATGGTACGGGTGGCAATGGCATCGTCATCATCAATAAAGGCCACAGGACGCATGGACTTACCCATGCGCAGCGCCGCAACCAGCTGATTACCTGCCGAGCCCGCGCCATAAATAGCCACGCGCGGCAAATGATCGGGCTGTTTCATAAAGGGTACACTGGGCACCGCTTCGAGCCAATCACCCAAGAAGTACTGACGCATCAGCAAACGTAAACCACCGAGCGTGACAATACTCAGCCACCAGTAGTTCACGACCAATGAGCGCGGCACTACGGCGGTGTCATCTTGAAACCAATAAATAGCTAACGCAAAAACCAAAGCGGAAATTGTCACGGCTTTGACAATCGCCACCAGCACTTCTTTACCGACATAACGCATGACCGCGCGGTACATACCAAAGCGCACAAACAGAGGGATAGCAACCAGCGGCGCGATAATAAACAACCAGCGCTGCTCACCTAGCAAGTCCACCCGATGATCAGCGCCTAGCCGCACGATAAAGGCCATCCACAAAGAAAACCATACCAAAACGACATCGGCAAATACTTGTAATAAACGTTTATAACGGCGCGGCAGATTTAATAGCCATTCTCTTGGATTCATCTGTGTCCCTTTAGATCTGGTAAATGTGTTAGCAACATACAATTAAGCCAATACAACTCACGACGCGACTTTTTCCAGCTGCCCGGCTTTATACTTCACCGCCAGCAACAGCAGCGGCAGATAGGCAATCACTACGCCTAACAAGCCATCGACATAACCAAGCCCCACTAAGACAGCCATGGGCAGCAACCACACAAGGTTGATCAGCATAACGGCCAAAGTAACAGGCCGGTGTGCAGCATATTGGCGCGAAGCATATTGGTAAGCATGACTGCGATGCGCCTCATAGACCTTGTCCCCGCGCAATAAACGCCGTAATAAAGTGAAAGTCGCATCCACCACAAAGACACCGAGCAATATCACCCAACTCCACAGCAACTCAGCAGTAAACCAAGCGGCCTGTAAAGACAGCACAGCCAAAGTCAGACCTAAGAAGCCACTTCCCGCATCACCCATAAAAATGCGCGCTGGCGGAAAATTCCAGCATAAAAACCCAGCGACAGCTGCAGCCAACAAGATGGGCACCTGCGCTAAATTGTCTGCATCAAGCAACAGATACAAGACTGCGCCACCAAAACACACACAGATCGCCTCAACACTGGCAATGCCATCAATGCCATCCATAAAGTTATACAGATTGAGCAACCAGACGATATACACCGCCGCCAAAACATGGCCAATCAGACCCAGATCAAAGGTATAACCAAACACCAATAGCGGCGGCAAACCACCTAACCAATACAACGCCCAAGCAGCTGATGAAAAGTGGCCGAGCAAGCGCCAGCGTGCGGCAATATGGCCATGGTCATCTAAAAAACCCAATACGGCCACGCCGGCACCTGCGCCGACAATACCAATCACAAACGACCAAGGCAGCCACTGCAGCACACCCAGCAACGGCAATACAGCCAGAAAACTTAACACAATCGCCACCCCACCACCGCGCGGCGTCGGCACAGAGTGAGAGCTGCGCTCATTGGGAATATCCATCAAACTGCTGGCCAACGCATAGCGGCGCAACACCCAAGTCAAAATAAAAGCCGCTATAAATACAATCGCAGCAATCAACAGCTTACTCATAAATAATCCTTAATTAAGCTCACAGCCAATGCAGCAAACTGCGCATTAATCGAAACACTCAAGCAATATAAAAACTTATGCGCGCAGTGCTGTTCCCGCAGGCACATTTTGCGCATCAGGCACCACGACGTTGTAACCGGCACTGCATCCTGCTTGCAGCCAAGCCCGCGCACCGACGCGCACGCCACCAGCAATCTGCACGCCGACACCGAGATGAGCAAAGTCACCCAGCACGGCATCGTGATCCAGCGTGGCATTCGCATTAATAATCGCCGCACGACCCACTTGTGCATCAACACCGATCACAGCCAACGCCATTACAGCAGTACCCGCACCTAAAACCACTGAAGAACTGACATAAGCCCGCGGATGCACCACGGATACCAATTCAATACCTGCTTGCTCAATGGCCTTACACCACTGTTCACGCACGGTGTTATTGCCTACAGCAGCAATCGCACCCTGCGCCTTCTCAACACAGCGGGCTAAACCGGCGACATCGCTGATCACAGGCAAACCAAAGGATTCTTGCAAGGCCGGCCAACGATCATCAACAAACAAAATCTGCTGCCAGCTACCTGATAATAAAGCTGCTTCGGCAACCGCTTTACCATGCCCGCCAGCGCCCAATATTAATAATGTCTTGGCCATAAAGCTCTCACAAAAAGGCCGTATTGTAGGTCGCAACTTCAGCCACCACATAGGCATTTTTGACATCCTCCCCCAGCTAAAGCAGGGGGGATTCCTACTACTAGACGGCCATGCCCGACCGCGAGAATGTTCTTGGCCGCGTTTACATCGCGGTCGCTGTGCGTGACACCACACGCACTGCACGTCCATTCTCTTATTCCAAGCCCTGCGATACCTCTCGGCCTCGATTCGGGCAAACTGCCACAACTCGAACAGGTTTGGGTGGTGTATGCCTCGTTGACTTCCTTAAAAACAATGCCTGCGTGAGCGCACTTATAGTCCAACATTGTTTTTAATTGACCCCAGCCAGCGTCCAACACTGACTTGGCCATCTTGGTTTTAACGAGTTTTAAACTACTGACATTGCCCACATAGATTTCACCGCAGCGGTTGACCAACGTGCGGCTGAACTTGTGCAAGGCATCTTTTCTACGGTTAGCAATCTTGGCGTGAATGGTTTTGACTTGAGTTTTATTTCTAGCCCGTTGTGCTATGGCTAATTTTTCCTCAAGACCGCG
>JAAXZZ010000186.1 GCA_012719655.1 Gammaproteobacteria bacterium
ATGTTAAAAAAATATCTGATTATCAGTTTGTTTTTCATCCTTAGCGCCTGCGATCAAGCACAGCCCTTGGGAGTCGATCAACATGGCGTGCTGATTCCTGAGGCGTTGGTGACAGACCAGTGGTTGGTGATTAACTACTGGGCAATCTGGTGTGCGCCGTGCCGTAAGGAAGTACCAGAGCTTAATGCTCTCCATCAGCAACTGGAAGGGCAAGGTGTACGGGTGCTAGGGGTTAATTATGATCAGTTGCAGGGGGAGGAACTCCTGGCGGATAGCCAGCAGCTTGGTATTGAGTTTCCAGTATTGAGTGTAGATCCAGCAGCACGCTTTAATTTGCCGCAAACCCATGGTTTGCCTGCGACCTATATTGTCGATCCTCAAGGTGTGCTCGTCAGTCAGTTGCGTGGTGAGCAGACCAAACAGGCTATTATTGAGGCATTAGGTGCGGCTGGATGGTCAGCGCGATAGTGCGCTGACCGGATACAACACAGTTATGTGTTGCTTAAATTGCTTTTTTGCGATCGTGCAATGCCCGTTGCATTTCCCGGTTGGAATCACGCTCTTTTTCAACGTGACGTTTATCGTAATCTTTCTTACCTTTACCTAGCGCAATTTCACATTTAACTAAATGTTTTTTCCAGTACAACGCTAAAGCGACGCAGGTATAGCCTTTTTGCTGCACACCAGCAAAGAGTTTATCCAGTTCATTACGATTGAGCAGCAGCTTGCGAGTGCGGGTCGGGTCAGTAATGACATGGGTACTGGCGGCAGTCAACGGACTGATATGGCAGCCCATCAGCCATGCTTCGCCATATTTAAGTAAAACGTAACTGTCCACCAATTGTGCTTTACCTGCACGTAAACTTTTAATTTCCCAGCCCGCCAGAGCAATACCTGCCTCTATACGCTGTTCAATAAAATAATCGTGTAGCGCTTTTTTGTTTAGCGCAATGGTACCTTGAGGTTGTTTTTTATGTTTAGCCATAGTTTGCGATTATAAGATGTTCTGTAGCGTCTGGCGAGAGGCGAGCAAGGAATCTTTAACTTTGCTTGAGACGCTGGTGTGAATGCACGACAATAGGCATCACTTTGATGCGTTTAGAAAGACGCAAAGCTTGTTTTAGCGCTGCGATCATTGATCTACAGTTATTTTTTCGGTTTTGCTAATAAGCATGCAGGCGCATCAGTTATTTTAATTGGCGAGTAAAGAGTTTATATGGCCACGCGCATTCAACGTTCTGCACTGCTGCCCTACAGCGCTGCAGCTTTGTATACCTTGATTAATGACGTTCGTAATTACCCGCAGTTTTTACCTTGGTGCTCTGCCAGCGAAGTGCTAGAGCAGCGTGATGGTTTTATGCGTGCAGCACTGATGATTGCTAAAGGTAAATTGTCTCAGCGTTTTGTCACTAGAAATACCTTAGTGCCCAATCAAAGTATCAGTATGGCCTTAGAAGAAGGTCCGTTTAGCCAGTTGCAAGGCATTTGGGAATTTAAGGCGTTGTCTGCAGACGCTTGTAAAATCAGCCTCGATTTAGAGTTTGATTATGCCGGACCTATTATAAAAGCGACTTTAGGCCCACTATTCACACAAGCAGCGAATACCATGGTCGATGCATTCTGTCAGCGAGCGAAAGAGTTGTATGGATAAACCAATGATTAGCGTTGAGGTAGCCTATGCCTTAGCGCATAAACAAAAAATTGTGCAGCTGCAGGTTGAAGAGGGTACCACTGCCCGCGAAGCCGCCTTACGTTCAGGTTTGAATGCAGATTTTGAAGGATTGGATTTGGCTCATAGCCCGCTGGGGGTCTTTGGCAAAGCCATTGTTAAGCCTGAGGAGTATGTTTTAACCAGTGGTGAGCGTGTAGAAATATACCGCCCGTTGCTGGCAGATCCAAAAGAGGTGCGTAAGCAACGAGCCGCGCGAGCCGCGCAGGCTAAGGCAGAGGCTGTGCAATAGGCCTCTGCTTACATCCTTAGTGTGTAATTTACTCTTCGTCTTCGTCTTCGTCTTCGTCTTCGAGGCGTGAGCGTGGAATCGGTGCCGTTTCAATAGCGTCGACTTCGCGCTGGATCTGCTCTTGCAGGGAGCCGGGAGCCGGTTGTTGGTCCACTTCAATCGGCATGTCGATAACTGTGCCTGTGCTGACTTGAGCGTCATCTTCAGGGGTTTGACTGCTGGTTTCGGATTGACCAAGAATGGCTTGATCGCGGCTCACGCCAGGAATGAAGTCGCCAGCGAGACCTAACAGCTGTTGGTTATCGTCAAATACAAGACTGATACGTTCTTGATGACGTATACCACCACCGGTTTGGATGCTGTATAAATAGTCCCAACGGTTGCTATGGAAAGTGTCGGTAATCAGCGGAGTCCCCATAATAAAACGAACTTGACGAGTGGTCATGCCGGGACGTAATTGATCGACCATGTCTTGAGTGATGACATTACCTTGCTGAATATCGATTTTATGCACGCCAGGAAACGAGCATCCCACGAGCACTGCTAATAGGCTCGCGAGGGTAAAGCGGCGGATAATACGTGTGCTGTTTTGCATTGCAGATGGACTTCCACTATCGTGACTAGGTTACTGATGCGCTGATCATACCTGTATTATGTGCTTCAGCGAAACCGCATAAATGAGAAAACGACTATGGCTGAGAATATTGAACTACGTAAAGCGGGTTTAAAGGTCACTTTACCGCGCGTTAAAATCATGCAAATCCTTGAGTCTTGTGAACCGCGGCATATGAGTGCTGAGGATGTCTATAAAACTTTGCTGGATGCCGGCGATGATGTCGGTCTTGCTACGGTGTATCGTGTGTTGACACAGTTTGAGGCGGCGGGGCTCGTGATTCGCCATAATTTTGATGGTGGTCATGCGGTATTTGAGCTCGATGATGGCGAGCATCATGATCATATCGTCTGTGTTGATTCAGGTGAGGTGTTTGAGTTTTATGATGAAGAGATTGAAAAACGTCAACATAAAATTGTCTCTGATATGGGCTATGAGATGGTCGACCATAACTTAGTCCTGTATGTAAAAAAGAAAAGTTAATCCAGTTTCCTTGATGTGCAGCCCTTAGAGCAGTTGCCTATCACTGTTCTAAGGGGCTGACTTTGAGCGTCCTTGTCATTGATGGCCCTATTATCTTCGAGTGTTTGTTTTGCCTAAACGCACCATTTCTAGCCAAGCTTTTACTGAACACTTTTACCAACCACCTGTGCCAGCTGGTTATATCGCTCGACCTCGTTTGTGTCAGTATTTAAACACTGGATTACAGGGGCGTTTGATACTGATCTGCGCGCCGGCTGGATTTGGCAAAAGTGCCTTGGTCAGTGAGTTTTGCCAGCAATTGTCGTCGGCTTGGCGCAGTGTTTGGTTGTCACTGAGTGCGCGTGACAGTGACCCCGGGCGATTTTTTGAGCGTTTTTTGAATGCCATTCATAGTGTGAGTCCTGATGCCGCCGAGCAAGCACAGGCAGTTCTGAGAACCCGACAAAGCCATCAGGCTTTTCCTTATGACGCCTGGCTCAATGATGCGCTGGATGAGATCAGCGCTGATCTAAACCCAAGTAATCCCTTATTAGTGGTTTTAGATGATTATCACCTTGCGCACAGTGAGGTGCTGGATCGCAACGTGCAGCACTTGCTCAATCACTTGCCTGCAGGGTTGCTGTTGTTAGTCACCAGTCGCCAGCGACCCAGTTGGCATTTGGCACGTTGGCGTTTGTCGAGGCAGATCCTTGAAGTCAGTGAGCACGATTTACGTTTTAAATCTGCAGAACTGCAAGCTTTGCTCATAGAACAAGGGCATACAGAGCTCAGCCACTCTGTGGTTGATAATATTTTGTCACGCAGTGAGGGTTGGGTGGCTGGTCTGCGTTTATGGCTGCTGGCGTTGAATGGTCGTAGCGATAATGAGTACGCCTTACTGGCGGGGCCGCACGGCGGGCAAGGTTTAATTCGTGAATACTTATTAGAAGAGATTATTGGGCAGCAGCCAGAGCCCATCAAAGAGTTTTTAACCACTACGGCAACTCTTGAGCGTTTTAATGCGGGTTTGTGCGATGCCTTGCGCGAATCGAATGATAGTGCACAGATACTTGAATACCTGTTGGCGCATCAGGTGTTTTTAGTGCCTTTAGATGAGCGAGGTGTGTGGTACCGTTATCATCATTTATTCTCTGATTTATTGCGGGCGCAATTGGATGGTTCGGCTGATACGCGCCAATTGCATGCGCGCGCCAGTACTTGGTTTGCCGAGCATGGCATGCTCAATGAAGCGGTTGAATACGCCTTGTTAGCTGAGCAGCCAGCGGTTGCCGCGCAGTTAGTGCAGGGCTCGGCAGAAGAGTTAATCCTCGCCGAACAAAATATCAGTATGTTGCTGCGTTGGAAAATGGATTTGCCAGACTCTGTGTTGGTTAGCACGCCGCGCCTCATTATTTTGTATTGCTGGGCTTTGGGCTTGGCTTGTCAGCTGGATGCTGCCGATCAATTACTGACCCAGTTGGCTAAGTTCTTACCCGCGCCGAGCCCAGAGCAGCAGCAAGGTCTGCTGGCGCAATGGCAGGCGCTGCAAGGCTTACTTGCGCGCGGAAGAGGGGATGCGCAGCTGGCTTGGCAGCATTGCAGTGAGGCTGTCTTGAGTTTGCCGGTTGAGCGTCATGGGCAGCGGCAACTGTGTTTGTCAATTCTAGGTAATATTGCAATTTTGCGTGGCGATATTCTGCAAGCCCGTCAGCTAACGCGTGATAATGTTGAGCTGGCTCAGCGTGTAGGTTGCAAGCTCTATAG
>JAAXZZ010000187.1 GCA_012719655.1 Gammaproteobacteria bacterium
CTATCACTCATCTCACACAAGCACCCACACGAATTGCTTGATTCAAATTGTTAAAGAACGTTTCGTTGAAGCGTTGCTGCTTCAGCGAGGAGGCGTATTCTACACTCTCCGAAGTAACTGTCAAGGTTTATTTTCTGAAAGATTTTAAAGCTTTCATCTAACTCCTTGTTAGCACTGAGCTTCTTGCGTCGCTCGTTGCTAGGGTGCGTATCTTACAGCGTTGCGCGACCCTGTCAAGCTGATTTTTAAAGTATTTCCTTTAAAATCAAACTCTTACGTTAAACTGTGAAGCCTTGCTTGCCTAACGAGGTGCGCATTCTACACA
The DNA here is from genome assembly GCA_012719655.1 of Gammaproteobacteria bacterium. Lineage (GTDB taxonomy): Bacteria > Pseudomonadota > Gammaproteobacteria > Pseudomonadales > Pseudomonadaceae > Denitrificimonas. Next base: position 326 of record JAAXZZ010000187.1, read on the forward strand.
CTTTAAAAAAACTGTAAAGGGCTATTTTGCAGATAGCCTAATTTAAACTGAATTGTCAGTACTGAGAACCGCAACGTATAGGTTTGCTCTCGATAAGACGCTGGCCCTCAGCATTATAAAGCCATGCTCTAACCGTCCAGCCTTTTGCTAAGGCGCGAATACTGTAACGCTGGCCAGCTGCAAACTTAGGATAGGTAATATCAACCAGGCAACGACGCAGGCTATCAGCAGTATTACTACCGCCACGCTCATAAGTTAAACGCACTTGCAGTTGATGCTCACCGGTGCTGACTTGAAAGTAACGCGCATCGGTAACCTTATTGCCATCCATACGTTGTGCTGCAAGCCGATGCCCTGCCTGTGACAGCACATCAATCCACGCCATACTTGGATCATGCTCAGGCAGCGGTGCCGCACAAGCATTACAACTCACCAATAATGCTGCACTCGATATAGCTTTCAACCACATCTACAGTCTCCTCTATATAGCTTTTAACCAAAGAACCAATAACAAACACTGATTGCCGCAATCACGCCGGCCAGTTCAGCCAGCAGCGCACAACCCACAGCATGCCGCGCACGCTGAATACCCACTGCTCCAAAGTACACAGCCAGTACATAGAAAGTGGTTTCAGTACTGCCTTGAATGGTTGCGGCAACCAATGCTGGGAAGCTATCTACACCCTGGCTTTGCATGGTTTCAATTAACATCGCCCGAGCGGCACTACCAGAGAATGGTTTAACCATGGCGGTGGGCAGCGCATCAACAAAACGTGAATCCCACTGCAGCCAATCGACTAACCAACGAATACCATCTAAACCAAACTCGAGCGCTCCGGAAGCGCGCAATACTCCGACAGCACATAGCATAGCGATTAAGTACGGCAGTAACTCTTTAGCGACCTGAAAGCCTTCTTTAGCACCTTCAATAAAGGTTTCGTAAACGGGTACTTTACGGATCATGCCCAACATCAAGAAACTCATGATGATGCCAAACAGCGTTAGATTGCCCAGCAAAGACGATAAACTCGCTAATGCAGTTGCACTTAAGCTGCCTAATAACGCCATAAACAAACCGAGTAGCAACGCACAAGGGACGAGATAGGCTAAAACCACGGGGTGCCAAATACGTAAGCGCTGCATAAAGGCTACGGATAACAGTCCAACTAAACTCGATGCGCTGGTGGCTAATAATATCGGCAAAAATACTAAGGTGGGATCCGCTGCGCCTTGCTGGGCTCGATACATAAAGATGGTGACCGGCAGCAAGGTTAACGATGAAGCATTCAAAACCAAGAATAGTATCTGCGCATTACTGGCAGTGGTCGCAGAAGGATTGATCTCTTGTAAGGCGCGCATGGCTTTAAGACCAATGGGCGTAGCGGCATTATCTAAGCCCAAGCCATTAGCTGCAAAGTTTAAAGTAATTAAACCCAATGCCGGGTGTCCGCGCGGCACCTCTGGCATCAGCTTGGCAAACAACGGCCCGAGTAATCGAGCCAAGAGATCGACTAAACCTGCTTTTTCAGCAATCTTTAGAAAGCCCAACCACAAGGTCAGAGTGCCAAACAGCAGGAGCATGACATCCACCGATAGCTTGGCCATATTAAACAGGCTTTCTACCATCGCCGCCCACACACCCGGATCACCACCGAACCAACGCACCAGCCCAGCAATACTGGCAACGATAAAGAAACTCAGCCATAAGCCATTTAACATACAAGGTGCTCCTAGGGTTAACGGCTCATTTGTGTGGTCAGAGCTAACAGCATTGCTGCTGTTTGCGCATCTGGCTCACCGTCATAAACATCTGGTCGGTACTTCATTTGAAAAGCAGCGAGGACATTGCGCGTTGCTTCATCCAACTCACCGTGCTCAGGTACGGCGTAACCCACTTTAGCCAAATGCTCTTGATACCAAGCGATTGAAGGCAACTGCTGAGTAAATACAGCTAAATGCATCGCTACCGCGTCTGGGTCTGGCCAATGAATTAAACCCTCTTGTGCTAAGCGCTGCCATGGAAAAGCAGGACCTGGATCAACTTTACGCTGTGGTGCAATATCACTGTGGCCGACCACACTATCAGCCGTTAAACCATGTCTTTGCATAATGTCTTTCAGTAGCAACACCAAGGCGTCAATTTGCTCGCTACTCCAAGGTTGCCACACTCGCCCTGCCGCTGTGTCGCGATAACCCTGATTAACCATTTCAATACCGATGGAACTGGAGTTTAGCCAAGTACGTCCCTTCCACTGGCTGTTACCGGCATGCCAAGCCCGTCGGTTCTCATCGACTAAGCGGTAAATCGTCGCCGGCTGTTCAGCAATTAGATAGTGGCTGCTGACGTCTTTTTCACTTAACAAATACAAAGAGCGTGGTAGGTCACTGGAGGTGTAATGCAGCACAATAAACTGCACACGGCTGTCTTGCCCTACGGCTTGATAACTGTCATCAAATTTAAGCCCACTACAGCCTGACAACAATAAGGTCGCAAACAACACCATGGGATATTTCATCTTCAACCTATTTTTATACCTAAAAGAAACCCTAAAGCCTGATACTTGCTAAAACTTAAAGGCGGCATTCTCACTGACCATGCACACGATACCTTGTTGACAGCAGCCTTTCAGTAGTTGCTTATTATCACTGGTAACTCAACACTGTTCGTATCGCTTATTTTAGCTATGATCACGACTCAACAACCTCCAATAGAGCCTACAAGGACAATAACAATGAAAACTCTAACCGATCATTTGACACAGTATGCGGCCTATCACCGTGACCAGCGCAATATCATCACTCACTTTATTGGTATTCCTTTAATCGTCGTGGCCGTCGCTATTTTACTCTCACGCCCAAACTTGATGATAAACGGACTATGGGTTTCCCCTGCCATGGCTGTCGCCATTGTTGCTGCTGTGTTTTATCTAAAGCTCGACCGCGCTTTGGGCGCATGTATGGCTCTATTACTTGCTCTGTGTGTGTGGCTGGGAATGTATTGCGCGCAATTGTCCATAGGTGCTTGGCTTGGCTGGGGTATTGGTAGTTTTATTGTCGGTTGGATTATTCAATTTATCGGCCACTACTATGAAGGCCGTAAGCCCGCTTTTGTCGATGATATTATGGGCTTAGCCATTGGTCCTCTGTTTGTCGTAGCAGAATTAGCTTTTCTGTGCGGACTGCGCAAACCTCTGCAAGAAGAAATTGAAAAACGTTTAAGCACACAGAACAGGAAATAAGTGGGCAACTATTTAAATGAGCGTGAGTCTTACGGCTACAAAATAGATTAAGGATCTTATTATGCGTTACGACACTGACAGTCACACTCCCGTTATGGGGTACTTACTGTGGATCTTTGGTTTTTTAGGTTCGCATCGTTTCTATTATGGTAAACCTGTAACTGGCACCCTCTGGTTTTTTACTTTGGGCTTATTGGGTATTGGCTGGATCATTGATTTATTTTTAATCCCCGCTATGGACCGACAAGCCAGCATGCGTTTTCACACCGGGCGCATAGATTACAACGTAGCATGGATACTTCTAACTTTTTTAGGTGTATTCGGTGTGCACCGCATGTATCAAGGTAAATGGATCACTGGGATTTTGTACCTATGCACAGGCGGCTTCTTCTTAATTGGTGTGCTCTATGATTTCTGGACCATGAACCAGCAAATCTCGATTAAGAATCAAATTTTTAACTCATCTTTTTAATAATCGACCGCGCTAATAAAAAAGCTGCTTAACGCGCAAAACGAGAAGCAGCTTTCAATGTTGATCCTTTAACTCAGCGCTTTTTCGGCCGCGCCCAGCTTTCTAAATTACGCTGACGCCCACGTCCTACCGCTAAAG
>JAAXZZ010000012.1 GCA_012719655.1 Gammaproteobacteria bacterium
ATCTTAACTGTCGGTAATCAGCGCATTGGCTGTGTCGTTGATCAGTTGGTTGGTCAAGAAGAGGTGGTCATTAAGCCTCTAGGAAGAATGCTCCATGGCACACCGGGGATGGCAGGTGCGACTATCACAGGTGATGGTCGAATTGCTCTAATTTTAGATATACCTGGGTTGCTTAAAAACTACGGACAGCGGTATTAAATAGGCGTTGTGCTGACGCTACGCGCTTTGGAGAAAGTATGACGGTCAAGGTTTTAGTGGTGGATGATTCTGGCTTCTTTAGGCGCAGGCTGACTGAAATACTCTCTTCGGATGCCAATATCCAAGTGATAGGAACGGCCTCTAATGGACGCGAAGCAGTAGAGCAAACACTAGCATTACAGCCTGATGTAATCACGATGGACTATGAAATGCCGGTTATGGACGGCATTACTGCTGTTCGAAACATTATGCAGCGCAGTCCCACGCCAGTGCTTATGTTTTCTTCGCTCACGCACGAGGGGGCGCGCGTCACTCTAGATGCATTAGATGCCGGTGCTGTTGATTATCTGCCGAAGAATTTTGAGGATATTTCTAGAAATCCGCAAAAAGTAAAGCAGATGCTCTGCGATAAAATTCATGTTTTAGCCGCGAGTAATCGTCGTGCCTGGCCAAAATCCACCACAACAACAGCCTCTGTCTCCGATGTTGCTATAGCGGCATCACGACCAGCTGTTGCGCCACCAGTCACGACGCGTAATGAGCCAGCTACAGCGCTTAATACATTACGCACGAGAGCTCTAACGCCAGCGAAAACTCCGTTAGCACAGGCTGAAACTTCAGCTTTGATCACGCCCAGCAGCCCTAAGCGCAAGGCCTACCGCTTATTAGCAATAGGCACATCCACGGGTGGTCCGGTTGCTTTGCAGCGTGTTTTGACACAATTACCCGCCAGCTTTCCAGCGCCTATTGTCATCGTACAGCACATGCCAGCTGCTTTTACTCATGCGTTTGCTGAACGCTTAAATAAGCTTTGCAAGATCGAGGTTAAAGAGGCTGAAGATGGAGATTTATTGCGTCCAGGCTTGGCTTTGTTGGCGCCTGGCGGTAAGCAGATGATGATTGACTCGCGCGGTACTGTACGTGTTCTACCCGGTGATGACAGACTAAATTATAAGCCCAGTGTCGATATCACCTTTGGTTCGGCCGCTAAAGTCTTCAACGATAAAGTGCTCGCTGTTGTACTTACTGGTATGGGTGCAGATGGCCGAGAGGGTGCGCGGATGCTGAAACAATCGGGCAGCCAAGTGTGGGCACAAGATGAAGCCAGTTGTGTGATTTATGGGATGCCAATGGCTGTTGTCAAAGCGGGCTTAGCCGATGCGATCTATAGTTTAGACGATATGGCAGGCTATTTAGTTGAGGCGTGCAGCTAATGGATATGCTCAGTTTGATCGGTGTGGTAATGGCATTTGTCGCCATTATCGGTGGTAACTATTTAGAAGGTGGGCACATTAATGCATTGGTTAATGGCCCCGCAGCGCTGATTGTGTTTGGTGGTACTTTTGGTGCCGCTTTATTACAAACACCGGTGAGTCATTTTAAAAGAGCGATGCAAATTGTTAGCTGGGTGATGTTTCCACCGCAGGTTAATATGCTTGATGCAATCAACCGTGTCATTGGTTGGAGTATGACTGCGCGCAAAGATGGTTTATTAGGCTTGGAGTCGGTTGCAGAGGCTGAAATGGATTTGTATGCACAAAAAGGCTTGCAACTGTTAGTGGATGGGATGGAGTCTGAAGGGATTCGCAGTATTTTAGAAGTGGATCTTTACACGCAAGAAGATCGAGATTTACAAGCGGCCAAGTTTTATGAGTGCATGGGTGGTTATGCGCCCACTATTGGTATTATTGGTGCTGTGATGGGGTTGATTCATGTGATGGGTAACCTTGCTGACCCTTCACAATTGGGCAGTGGTATTGCGGTTGCCTTTGTCGCGACTATCTATGGTATTGGATCAGCGAACTTATTATTTTTACCTACCGCCAGCAAGCTTAAAGTCTCGGTAATGCGTCAGTCACGCTACCGTGAATTACTTTTAGAGGGTATTTTGTCAATTGCCGAAGGTGAAAATCCGCGCTCTATTGAATTAAAGCTGCAAGGCTTTATGGAGTAATAATGGCGCGACGTCGTAGACCCGAAGAGCATATTAATCATGAGCGTTGGCTCGTGTCTTATGCTGACTTCATCACCTTGCTCTTTGCTTTTTTTGTCGTGATGTATTCCATCTCTTCTATCAATGAAGGCAAATACAAAGTGCTGTCGGATTCCATGGAGGGGATTTTTAGTCAACCGGAACGCTCGATAAAACCCATTCCTATCGGCGATGAACGTTTTAAAGGTCAAGCCAATCAAGATGAGATGACGGCAACAGCCAGTGGCCAAGCGGATGACCCTTTAGTCAATATTGCCGAGCAAATTCGTGAGCAGTTCAGCGGCTTGTTAGGCGATGGGCAACTGCATGTCCGAGCTAATGAAATGTGGTTAGAGCTCGAGTTGAGTTCAAGTTTGTTGTTCCCCAGTGGCGATGCGATACCCCATCAGGATGCGTTTGATATTGTTGAAAAAATATCAGTTATTTTAGCGCCGTTTGATAACCCAATACAGGTCGAAGGTTTTACTGATAATCAGCCCATTAGCACCGCCCAATACCCTACAAACTGGGAGCTTTCTGCAGCCCGAGCCGCCAGTGTCGTGCGCATGTTAGCGATGAATGGCGTGCAGCCTGAGCGGCTGGCCGCGGTTGGCTATGGAGAGTTTCAACCGATTGCCGATAATACTGATGCAATAGGCCGTGCTCGTAATCGGCGTGTCGTTTTAGTCATCTCTAAATTTACTGATAGTCGTCGCACTACAGCCACGCAAACAGATGAGCGCGCTGCCTTAAAGAGTGGCATATAGATTGCTTAGTATACGTTGAGTCAAAATTAAGTGCTTTTATGCCAAATAATTGGCAATTACTCAAAAAAGCACAGATAAGACATTGAGCGTGGAGTATGCAATGAGAATCTGGGCCGTAGCTAACCAGAAAGGTGGTGTCGGGAAAACGACTACAACACTTGCCTTGGCAGGGCTGTTAGCAGACGCGGGCAAGCGTGTCTTAGTGGTCGATCTTGATCCTCATGGCTCAATGACCAGTTATTTTGGTTATGATCCCGACACAATGGAACACAGTTGCTATGACTTATTCCAGCATTCAGGCAATATTCCGCGCGGGTTGGCCCAGCAGCTGTTGCGTGATAGCAGTCATGAAAATATTAAAA
>JAAXZZ010000013.1 GCA_012719655.1 Gammaproteobacteria bacterium
ATACTATAGTTTAGTATCTGAATGCAAGTGCAATAAACAATATGAGATTCAAGGGTTTGCCTCGTTTGTGATACTAGGAGTGGGATTAAAAACAGTTTCAGGTGATCTTGGGGGTTCAAGTGGTGGAGTAACACTAGAGGATAACTCGCGTGACTGCCCAGATCCATATGCTGCAAATGGTCCCGCATGGATATCTGGAATAAATTTGATCTTTGGTAAGGGGAAAAGTTTTTTAACAGCTCTGCATCTTGGACGTTTAAAAAGTCGAGAACTTAGTAGCGGCCCATCGTACTCGACAGGATTAGATATCTCTGCTATTTCTACACTTTATGGACATAGTGCAGTCATAGATGTAAACGAAATGGAGTGTTGTAGTGAGTAAGGTTATCGGTATATTGACTAGGCTTCAGGCGGTTGCTGTTCTAGGAGCGATAACTGGACTTATTTTGATAGTTATACAAGTATTTTACCCACAATCTGATATTTTTAGTTATTGGCTAAAATCGGACTGGCTTATATGGTTACAGTCGGTTGTTTATTGGTTCTTAGCTCCTTGTTTTTTGAGGTTTATGGGTTATAAGTAATGTCTGTAGTCGTATTGTAGTTGTACAAGTTAATTGTAACGTATTGCAAGGGTTAGGACATAGTAGAGTTTTAACAGTAGCGGAACATGAGTGTTGCAATGAGTAGGTATGTTTTTTGGAGATTTTTTGTAGTTGGAATAATGGGGGCAATAACTATGTTTTTTGTAGCGATTGTCGAAATTTTTTGGCCAAGTTTAAATTTTTTTGTATATTATTTTCACGCTGATTGGCTTAAGATTCTACAAACAATTGTTTATTGGGTTATTTCCCCATACGTATTAAAAGCATTAGGTTGTAAGCCCTGAATTTATAGAATAAGTGCAGAATTTAAAAACTTTAGAAAGAAAGCTGGCTAATAATAGCGCTCATCAACCGGGCAACTGGACATATAACGCCGACAACTAACTGACAGTTATAGAGTAGAGCAAACTTGACGCAGAGGTCAGGTATTAAAAAGGGAAGCCTAAGCTTCCCTTGATGACATTCTCCGCGGCGCTGCTTAGTAAAGAATACGGCAGCGCATGGTGCCTTCTACTTCTTGCAGTTTGCTTAACGCCAGCTCTGAATGCTCAGCATCAATATCAATCACCACATAACCCACGGTTTCGTTAGTTTGTAAAAACTGACCAGACACGTTGATTTTGTTGTCGGCGAACACCTTGTTAATGGCACCCATCATACCTGGGATATTCTGGTGAATATGCAGGATACGGTGTTTGCCTGGGTGGGATGGCAGAGCAACTTCTGGGAAGTTAACCGAAGACACGGAGGTACCGTGGTCACTGTATTTCACCAGCTTCTCAGCCACTTCTAGGCCAATATTGGCCTGTGCTTCTTGAGTGGAACCACCGATGTGCGGGGTCAAAATCACGTTGTCAAAGCCACGTAATGGGCTTTCAAACTCTTCGCCGTTGGCACGTGGCTCAACTGGGAATACGTCAATGGCGGCGCCTAACAGGTGCTTGTCTTTGATCGCTTCAGCCAATGCTTCAATGACAACGACAGTACCGCGCGCCGCGTTCATTAAAATACTGCCTTTTTTCATGCTGCGAATTTCTTTCTCACCAATCATCCACTGCGTTGATGGCAGTTCAGGTACGTGCAGTGATACCACATCAGACATGGCTAACAATTCATGAAGTGTTGCCACTTGTGTTGCGTTGCCCAGCGGTAACTTTGCCACGACGTCATAGTAGTAGACCTGCATACCCAATGCTTCGGCCAATACTGACAGTTGCGTACCAATTGAGCCGTAACCGACAATACCAAGTTTTTTGCCGCGGATTTCATAGGAGTCAGTGGCACTTTTCATCCAGCCGCCACGGTGGCACGCAGCGTTACGCTCTGGGATGCCGCGAATCAGCATAATGGCTTGCGCTAACACCAATTCAGCGACTGAGCGGGTGTTAGAGTAGGGTGCGTTAAACACGGCAATACCACGCTCACGAGCGGCATTGAGGTCAACTTGGTTGGTGCCGATGCAGAAACAGCCGACAGCAATTAGTTTTTGTGCACACTCAAAAACCTCTTCAGTTAACTGAGTACGCGAGCGGATGCCAATAAAATGAGCATCAGCAATTTTTTCTTTTAATTCTGCTTCTGGTAGTGCGCCGGTAATATACTCAATATTGGTATATCCAGCCGCATGCAGTGTATCTACTGCGTTCTGGTGAACACCTTCAAGAAGAAGAAAACGGATTTTGCTTTTATCAAGCGATGTTTTACTCATCTGCGTAGACCTGTTGTCCTAATGTGAATGGCAAGTTGACGGACAGTGAGAACTGACCGGAACGGCAAAAAAATAAAGCCGGCCCGGGAATCGGCGTGAGGCGCGACTAGCGGGGTGCCCATGCTACCATAAGCAACAGAAAAAACAGCCAGCCTTATGACGTGAAGAGTCTTCAGGCAGACCATGAATAGCGTGAGAGTTCCCAAAATGACCGATCTTGCCCTTATAGAAGAGCTAAAAACCCTTGTTGATGCCGGTAAAGTACTGACTGATGCGGATTCATTAGAGGCTTACGGTAAGGACTGGACCAAGCACTTTGCTCCAGCCCCCGTTGCCATTGTTTTTCCAAAAACCACCGAACAAGTGCAAGCGATTGTGCGCTGGGCCAATCAACACAAGGTCGCGCTAGTACCTTCGGGCGGACGTACGGGCTTATCGGCGGGTGCAGTAGCGGCCAATGGTGAAGTGGTGGTGTCCTTTGACAATATGAATCAAATTCTCGCCTTTAACGAGATGGATCGCACCGTGGTGTGCCAGCCCGGCGTGGCCACCCAGCAACTGCAAATGTTTGCTGAAGATAAAGGTTTGTACTACCCAGTGGACTTTGCCTCAGCCGGTTCCAGCCAGATTGGCGGCAATATCGGTACCAATGCTGGTGGTATCAAGGTAATTAGCTATGGCATGACCCGTAACTGGGTGGCTGGTATGAAGGTCGTTACAGGTAAAGGCGATCTATTGGAGCTCAATAAAGATTTAATCAAAAACGCTACAGGTTACGATTTGCGCCAACTGTTTATCGGCGCTGAAGGCACCTTGGGCTTTGTTGTGGAAGCGACCATGCGTCTGGACCGTGCACCAAAAAACCTCACCGCTTTAGTGCTGGGTGCGCCCGACTTTGATTCCATCATGCCAGTGCTGCATGCTTTCCAAAACAGCTTAGACCTGACGGCGTTTGAGTTCTTCTCCGATAAAGCCTTGGCCAAAGTACTGGCGCGCGGCGATGTACCCGCCCCGTTTGAGACCGATTGCCCGTTTTATGCCTTGATTGAGTTTGAAGCGGTCAGTGAGGAAGTCTCCGAGCAGGCTTTAGCCACTTTTGAGCATTGTGTTGAGCAAGGTTGGGTGCTTGATGGGGTTATGAGTCAGAGCGAGCAGCAATTAGAAAATCTATGGAAACTGCGCGAATACATTTCTGAAACCATCGCCCACTGGACACCCTATAAAAACGATATCTCGGTGACGGTCGGCCAAGTGCCAGCATTTTTGCGTGATATTGATGAAATTGTTGCGAAAAACTACCCAGACTTTGAAGTGGTGTGGTTTGGTCATATTGGTGACGGCAATCTTCATCTGAATATCCTCAAGCCGGACAATCTCAGTAAAGATGAGTTTTTTGCTCAATGTACGACTGTTAACCAATGGGTTTTTGAAACGGTGCAGAAGTACAATGGCTCCATCTCAGCAGAGCACGGTGTGGGTATGACTAAGCGAGATTACTTACATTACAGTCGTTCTGCTGAAGAGGTTGCCTACATGCAGGCAGTTAAAGCGATTTTTGATCCCAATGGTATTATGAATCCGGGTAAAATTTTCCCAGTTTAACGGTTGGGTCGGCTGTTAGCGCAGTCGGCCACTTCTAGGACATTAAGGGTTTTTTATGAGCTATCAACATCAATACATCGACGGTACACGGATTCATTTTCCTGTGGGTAAAGTGGTTTGCGTCGGTCGTAACTATGCCGCACATGCCAAAGAACTCAATAATCCAGTGCCAACCGAGCCTCTGTTGTTTATTAAACCGGCCAGCTGTGTGGTGTCGCCAGAGGGTGGCTTTAATATTCCGCAGGACCGTGGCGCGGTGCATTATGAAATTGAAATTGCTGTATTGATTGGTAAGCCTTTATCACGTCAGCCGAGCGAAGAAGAGGTTTTAGATGCGATCTCAGGTTTCGCCCCGGCCTTAGATTTAACTCTGAGGGACGTGCAAGAACGCTTAAAAGAAAAAAGCTGGCCATGGGAAGTGGCGAAATCCTTTGATGGTGCCTGTGTGTTAGCGCCTTTTGTTTCAGGTTTTGCGGTTAAAGACACAACCGATATTGACGTGCGTTTGACCATTAATGGTGACGTACGCCAAGACAGCAACAGCCGCGAAATGCTCTATCCGATCATTCCTCTGATTCAGCACATGGCTGGACAGTTTGCTTTGCAACCAGGGGATGTGGTGTTGACCGGTACGCCAGCGGGTGTAGGTCCATTGCAGCCCGGTGATGAGCTGGTTATGGAGCTACCGGGTCACACTGCGGTGACGACTCGTGTATTGCAGCGTAACTGACCGTGCCTGAACTACCTGAAGTTGAAACCACCCGCCGCGGCATTGCTGCGCATCTTATTGGTCAGCGTGTACAGCGCGTGCTGGTGCGTAATGCGCGTTTGCGCTGGCCGATTCCTGAAGATTTGGATGTGCGCTTGTCGGGGCAGCAGATTGTTAGCGTTGAGCGCCGCGCCAAGTATTTACTGATTGGTGCTGAAGTGGGCAAGTTGATCAGGCATTTAGGTATGTCGGGTAGCTTGCGTATGGTCGAAGCAGGTTCGCCAGCGGCCAAGCATGATCATGTCGATATCGAGTTGGCATCAGGCTTGGCTTTGCGCTACACCGATCCACGTCGTTTTGGCGCAATGCTCTGGAGTACTGAGCCGCCTTTGCAACACAAGCTGTTACAAAAGCTCGGTCCCGAGCCATTGTTGGATGATTTTTCGGTTAATCACCTGTACGAGTGCTCACGCGGGCGCAGCATGCCAATCAAACCGTTTATTATGGATAATGCGGTGGTGGTGGGTGTGGGTAATATTTATGCTAGCGAAGCGCTATTTGCCGCTGGGATTGATCCACGCCGAGAGGCCGGCAGTGTTTCCAAAGCACGTTATGCCAAATTGACCGCAGAAATTAAACGTATTTTGGCCGCTGCGATTGAGCAAGGTGGCACCAACCTGCGTGATTTTGTCGGTGGTGATGGTAAACCAGGCTACTTTCAACAAACACTTTTTGTCTATGGCCGTGCAGGACAACCATGCTTAGCTTGTGGCAGCCAGTTAAGAGACGTAAAGTTAGGGCAACGTGCCAGTGTGTATTGTGCGCAATGTCAGCGCTAAGGTGGAAAGGCACTTATAAAGTGTTTTTTTACGGACTGATTGAAGCAGTTCACGCTGACAAACGCTGATGTGCTGTATATAGTCATTCTAGTTAATAAAAAATCTGCTGAAGGATCGCTGTTATGAATATGTTTCGAACAACCGCTGCATTGTTAGCACTGTGCATGAGCTTGATGAGTGTTCCTGTGTCTGCTTCCAGCTCGAATGTCAGTGGTAATCCAGTTTATGAAGTGGAGGCTCCTCCGGCTTACGCGATTGTCGCTGATGTCGTTATTGCTCGCCCACTGCTGATTGCTGCAACGGTAATTGGTGCAGGCTTGTTTGTTGTGACGTTACCATTCTCAGCGTTGGGTGGTGGTGTTAAGAGTGCAGGTAATGCATTAGTGGTTGAGCCGGGTAAAGCCGCATTTGTACGCTGCTTGGGTTGCACTAAAGACGGTTACAACAAAAACGACGAATAAGTTCCATCGACGCATCTATCAAGGCTGCCTCATGCGTGAGAGTGGCCTTTTTTGTTTTGTGTTGCATATACCTTGTCTTGCTTCTGCACGTTCTCCTAAAGAGTGCTATTTTAGTGCGCTGCTAAATCCTTATTTATTGGCACTTTAGAGATGACTGCGCTGCACCAGTGCCGGGCACGTTCTGCGGTGTAGCCTATCAACTTTATTTTTTAATCAATCGTCTGCGCTTTGGTGAGTGTATGGGCAAGCTTAAGTCGTTTTTCTTACCTGTGTTAGCCCTTGCTATCTTGGCCGCCAGCTTTTGGTATAGCGCGGGCTGGTTGCAACTGTGCGCGGGGCTGGCGCTATTCTTGTTTGGCATGCAATGCCTTGAAGAAGGCTTAAAGCAACTGGCTGGCGGTCGTTTAGAGCAGTTGTTAGAGCGCAGTACCGCTACGCCGTTTAAGGGCTTTTTATTTGGTGTCGGCGGCACCATGGTGCTGCAATCCACCACCTTGATGTCATTACTGACGATTGCGTTTATCAGTACCGGTTTAATTCAGTTGGCGGGTGGCATCTCGATTTTATTGGGTATCAATCTTGGCACCAGTGGCGGGATTTGGCTGTTAGCGGCGGCGGGACAAAACTTTAGCTTAAGTCCACTGGCGCTACCTTTGTTGGTGTTTGGTGTGCTGGCGGGCTTTAACGGTCCAAATGGCAAAGCCGCTGGGCGCATCGTGCTGGGTATTGCCTTTATTTTCTTAGGAATTGATGAAATTAAAGGCGGTTTTAGCGCCTTTGGTAGCAGTATTGATCTGACCGAGCAGATGGATGACGGTTTACTGGGGCAATTGGCTTTTGTCGCGATAGGTTTAGCATTGACTGCGGTCTTGCAATCGAGTCATGCCACTTTGATGTTGATCTTGGCGGCATTAGCCGGAGGCCAAATTGAACTCTGGCAGGGGATGGCCATTGCTATTGGCGGTAACGTTGGCAGTAGTATTACCACCGCCATTGTTGGCTGGTTGGGCGGTAATCGTGGTGGTCAGCGCTTGGCGCTAGTGCATGTACTGTTTAATACCAGCACGGGTGTTATCACTTTGTTATTGCTTTCACCACTGGCTTGGTTGTCGTACTGGCTAATGAGTGTGTTGGGTGCTGGCAGTAATACGTTACTGCAATTGGCGATGTTTCAGACCCTATTTAATCTGATTGGCGTGCTACTGTTTTGGCCTTGGCAGCGCCAACTTGAAGCCTGGTTGTATCGCTTGTTACCCGATCGCCAAGAGCCCAACGTGTTAATTGCTGATGTACAAACCGGTCAGCGCGCTGTGGTTGAACAGCGTGTTTTGTCTGAAACCCGTGCACGTTACTTAAATGATGCAGCGTTGGCTACCGTTGATACCGCTTCGCGCGCAGTGGTGCAGGAACTGCAGCATTTGGGCCGTTTGAGTTTAGAAGTGATTTGCCATGCTTTGTACCAACCGGTTGAACAGCTGTTTAGTCTAAAAGTTGATGAAGCGCGCTTAAATGCACGACCGAATGATAGCGATTGCTTAGATGCAGAAGAGCTTTATCAGCGCCATATTAAGGGCGTGTACTCGGACTTATTAGGTTTTATGAGTCGTCTTGATGCAACCATGGATGAAGAGCATCAGCAGTTTTGGATGACTTGCCAAGTGGTTGCGCTGCAATTGGTTGATGCAGTAAAAGATGCTAAACATTTGCAAAAAAACCTCGGTCGTTACTTAAGAGACGATGGTGCGCATGTGCACAACCATTATTTAGAGCTGCGTAGTCATCTGTTGTGGGTGCTTCGGCAGATACGTGAAATTGGCCGTTTAGATCTACCTGATGATGTTTGGCGCAGCCGCTTGGATTGGATGGAAGGGCAGGCGGCAAAGTTTGATGCGGATTTCCGTCATCGCATTTTTAGCGAAGTACGTAATCAGCAGTTGGATAACTTGCAGGCCAGTTCCTTGATGAATGATTTAGGCTACTCCAGCCGCATCACGCAAAGTTTGCGCAATGTCATGCAGTTGGGTCTAGTTGGCGAGAATGAATTGCTGCGTGAAGTACGTCGTCTAGGCGGTGATGACGATGATTTTCCGTTGATTCAATTACGTTAATCACTCACGGGCTCAGGCTTACGCCTTGCCCGCGCGGATCACTGGCAGCAGCGCTATGGCCGCTGTTTTTCTGCCATAACAGTACTTGTTGATTACCGTAATTGCGGCTTAACTCTTGCAGTGTGTGGCCTTTTTGCTGCAGGCGCTGCTGCTGTTGCAGGGTTAAAGCCCCAGGCTCATAGCCCAGCACATCGGGTAAATATTGATGATGCACGCGTGCCGTGGCGACCCATTGCTTGGGTGGTTGACCGTCTAAATATTCCAGCATCGACAGCACATTCATACTCGGAATACGGCTGCCACCGGGCGTACCAAAGGCAGCAAAATCCTGCGGGCTTTCTAAGAAACTGGGGCTCATTGATGAGAGCGGGCGCTTTCCAGCCTGTACCGCATTGGCCAAACTCGCGCTGAGTCCGTAGGCATTACTGCCCTGCAGATCAGCAGCAAAATCATCCATTTCATCATTCAGCAGTACGCCAGTGCCTGGCACAGTAAAGGCGGCACCAAACATCATATTCAGTGATAAGGTGGCAGCAACGGCATTGCCCTGTTGATCCAGTACAGCAAAGTGTGTGGTGTGCTCGCCTTCATGGAGCTCGGTACTGGGCGTTAAGCGAGCGCTGGGTGTGGCTTGGTCGACTTGGATGCTGTCTGCCATCTGCACAATGTGCGCACGTGCCAGTAGCGCTGCAATGGGGTTATCAACAAAGTCTGGATCGCCCAGCAAACCGCGATCACGGTAGGCACGGCGGAACACTTCAGCTAAGTAATGGGCACGTTGGGCCGGTTCTGCTTGTTGCCAAGGTAGACGCTGCAGCATCAACAAACTTTGCGCAAAGGCCACGCCGCCAGCGGAAGGCGGTGGTGCTGTGATCAGTTGGCGCTGTTCGGCTAGAGGCACAATCAGCGGAGCACGCCACTTAACCTTGTATTGGCTTAAGTCCTGTGTTGACCAAACTCCCCCAGCTTGCTGTACGGCAGTCACGAGTTTTTCAGCAAAAGCGCCGTGGTAAAAGCTCTTGGCACCCTGTTCGGCCAGCATGCTTAAGGTTGCCGCCAATTCGGGTTGCCGTAAAATCCAGCCTTGTTGCGGAATCGCATTGTGCTCTAAGAACACACGCGAGGATTCTGGATCTTTTTGCAGCGCCGCTAAACGCCAGCTGGCACGTTCTTGGTACAGCGCATCAATGGCAAAACCATCGCGGGCCAAGGCAATGGCTGGTGCGAGGTTGCGTGCTAAAGACAAGCGGGCATGACGTTGTGTCAGCTCATCCAGTGCCGCAGGTATCCCAGGAATAGCCGCCGCTAGAGCGCCGTCGAGTGATAATTGCGGGTCAACTACACCATTGATGCGGTACAGATCAGGGTGGGCGGCCAGTGGTGCGCGTTCGCGCGCATCTAAAAATTGGTAAGTAGCGGGCTGCCCAGCGCGGCGCAGCAAATAAAAACCACCACCACCTAGACCTGAGCCGTAGGGTTCAACCACCGCCAACGCAGCCGTTACCGCAATGGCAGCATCAATGGCGTTGCCACCTTGTTGCAGAATTGCCACGCCTGCTGCGCTGGCCAAAGGATGAGCGCTGCTGACATAGGCATGCTCAGGTGGTTGTTGTGCGTGCGCTGTGAGTGTGCAGCTGAGAACAACGCTAAGAACAACTCGATGCAGTCGCTGCATGGTCTTACTTAGGCCTGACCGGTAATGATCTTGTACTTTTCCATTAATTCTTCTTTGCTTTCCACATTGTTTGGATCAAGCGGAATGCAATCGACAGGGCACACTTGTACACACTGAGGTTCATCGTAGTGGCCAACACACTCAGTGCAGAGATTTGGATCAATTTCGTAGATCTCTTCACCTTGTGAAATAGCGCTATTAGGGCATTCAGGTTCACAGACATCACAGTTGATGCAGTCATCCGTAATGATTAACGACATGGAGCGACTCCTATAGAAGGGTAAGGGCACAATGCCAAAAGAATATGCTCATTGTGCCGCAATCGACGCTTTTACGCAGCACCAGCATGACTAATGCTTGCTATAAGTCATTTTTTGAAGCGTTCAGTGAGTGCGCTAGAAACGGCTGGATGCACAAACTCAGTGATATCACCGTCCAGTGCAGCGATTTCGCGCACTAAGGTTGAAGAAATAAATGAGTATTTTTCCGATGGGGTCAGAAATAAGCTTTCTACATTGGGGGCTAATTTGCGGTTCATATTGGCCAATTGGAACTCGTACTCAAAGTCTGAGACAGCACGTAAACCACGCATTAACACGTTTGCATTCATTTCTTTAACAAAGTGTGCCAGCAGATTGTCAAAGCCAACCACTTCAACATTCGGCAAATGTGCGGTGACTTCTTTGGCTAAAGCTACGCGTTGCTGCAAGCTAAATAGCGGATTTTTTTTCGGGCTGGCAGCTACCGCAACAATCACATGATCAAAGATACGCGCAGCGCGCTCAATGAGATCGCTATGGCCACGGGTGATTGGATCGAAGGTTCCCGGGTATAGAACACGGTTCATTACGACGTCCTTTAGGGCGTTAAAAAGTTTGGCAATGGTAACGCAGCAACACAGCAAGCGCAAAAAGGATTGCTTGTCATCACGACAAATGTGTTGCAAGGAATAAAGCCGATGCTGGGTGGCAACTGCGCAAGCTGACCGCACCATATCCTTGCTGGATATGGCACGGTAAAGCGCTGAGTGACGGTAGTTATAATGCTGTGTACAGACTAAGCCCGCGACAGGTCAGGGAAAACAATCACGTCGGTGTAGTTTTCTGGCTCAATCAGTGCGCGGTGCAAAGCAATGATCGCTGCATCGTAGTCGCTTTCTTGTACAGTAATCTGCATTTCTACTTGGCGGATGGTTTGTTGTAGCGCTTGCACACTAATACCTGCATCAGCCAAAGCGGTTGCCGTTTTTGCCAGAATGCCTTTGACTTTCATATTCGAGCCAATGGCTGAAACAATGGCAACGTTATGCACTGTTACTTCTGCGCTGGCATACTGCTCCTCAATCATCCGCGCCGCACGATTAATGATCTTGCGTGAGCCGGCGCAGTAATAGGTAATGCTGTTAGCATCGCGCGACTTGTTCACTACATACAGCTTGAGTTGCTTAATGATGTTGGTGATTTCAGTGTCGTAGCTCATGTCACCGAGCATTTCCTGATCGAACACTTCAATACCGAAAATATCTTTACGGCCGGCAATAATTTCCACGCGCGGGGTCACGCTGGCATAGTCTTGACTGATTAAGGTGCCCGCATGCTCGGGTTCAAATGCATTTTTAATGCGCAACTGTACACCGGCACGACGCAAGGTTTTACCCGCGCGCGGGTGAATGGCTTCCATCCCAAGGTTCGACAACTGATCGGCCACGTCGTAGTTGGTCATACCGATGGTCACCACTTTGTCCGCGCCAACCAGATTTGGATCAGCGGTACTGAGGTGAAATTCTTTATGAATGATGGCTTCTTTAGCGCCCGTTGCGGCGGCAATCTGAGCGAAAGTAATCTCGGTATAGCCACGATCAAAGGTGTTCATCAAGCCTTCAGTACAATGGGTATAACCTGGGGCAATCACTAATTCTTTACTGAAGTCGATGCCTTTGAAATGATGTTCGATCATTTCAGTAAAAGGCAGCGGTGTTGCCGCTTGCCAGCCGGTCAGATCAGCAAAGCGGGCATTAATGCCTTTGAGTTTTAACGCCAGCACCGTATTAAAAGCACTGTGCGCTTCACCGAGAGACGCCAGCATTTCACGGACTTTCATAAGGTGCTCGGTGAGCTGAAAATGACCAAAATGGCAGAGCTGCTGCAGACTGTGCATGACGTCAGCACAGTCATCAATGCGGCTATTAATAAACTGATTGGCTTGCTCTAGCGCATGGCTTTTATCCGCGAATATTTCCGCATTTTTTGCCAGCATCGCCTCGCGAACCTTTTCTAAAGGCTCTTGCCATGCTTCTTCACCGCTGGCTTCGGCAAAGCGTTGATAGACACCTGCTTCGCCGGTTTTTTTATGCTCAAGCAATTGGTTGGTCATGCCACTGTAGGCAGATACAACAAAAATACGTTGGTACAGGCCGTGTTGAGGATGCTCGGTTAAGAAAATATTCTCTAAAACGTCCTGAAAGCAGCTCATTGAAGTGCCGCCAATTTTCTC
Source organism: Gammaproteobacteria bacterium (assembly GCA_012719655.1). Lineage (GTDB taxonomy): Bacteria > Pseudomonadota > Gammaproteobacteria > Pseudomonadales > Pseudomonadaceae > Denitrificimonas. The sequence goes on from JAAXZZ010000013.1 coordinate 12,201, forward strand.
TACGGTATGCATGAATGTGCGTCCGTTCTAAATAAGTTAATCAATAAAGATGAGTCAGGCGCAGAAGGCGCGGCTCACACTGTTGAGTGTCACCACCTAACGTGCAGGTGGCACGGACACTCGAAGTGTAATTAAGCGGCGTCAGAATGACTATAGAGCCGCTTAGAAATATCACGCTGTACAGAGAAAACGACGCTTAAAGTGGGTAAACACCGTTCTCATCATGTACTTCTTTACCCTTTAGCGGTGGATTAAACACGCAAGCCATTTTCATGTCTTCGCTACCGCCGCGCAATACATGCTCATCGTGCTTATCGAGGATATATAAAGTACCCGCCTCGATCGGATACACCTTACCGTCGGCCAGGGTTTCAATCTCGCCATTACCGCTTATGCAGTACACCGACTCAAGGTGGTTTTGATACCAAATATGAGTTTCAGTATTGGCATAAATAGTGGTGATGTGAAACGAGAAACCCATATTGTCTTCTTTCAACAACATGCGCGTGCTTTCCCAAGTTTTGGTGACAACACGGCGCTCGCTGTTTTCAGCATCTTTAAGGGTACGAACAATCATTTTAATCTCCACCACTGCCGCCGGTGCGATGCTCGCGAAGCGGCGACAGTGTTTTATTCAGTGAGTTTCAAGATGGATCTGTGCGAATACAGGCGCAGTCTTAAGACACTTTATTGGCGGCTTGGCTCGGTAATACCGCAGCAAAAGCATCATCAAGAATATCCATGGCTTGGTTAATTTGCTCATGGGTAATGGTCAGTGGGCACAAACACTTAACCACTTGGCTGTGGTTACCACTGGTCTCAATGACTAAGCCATTGTTAAAGGCATGCTGGCAGATCTCTGCGGCCACTTCACCATTCGCGCAGCTGATACCAATCATCATGCCGCGACCTTTAACGAACAAATTGTGCTCGCTGTGACGGCGGGTGATTTTGTGCATGCGTTTGGCAATCATCTCGCCTTTCTCGCGCACGCTTTTCGCGAAGCTATCGTCCTGCCAAAACTCTTCTAGTGCCGCTGCTGCAGTGACAAAGGCATGGTTATTACCACGGAAAGTACCGTTGTGCTCACCTGGCGCCCACTTATCGAGCTTTTCACGCAGCAAGACCACCGCGAAAGGCAAACCAAAACCACTGATTGATTTCGATAGGGTAATCATGTCGGGCTTAATACCCATCTCTTCAAAACTGAAGAAGGTACCCGTGCGGCCACAGCCGGCTTGAATGTCATCGACAATCAATAACATATCGTGCTTGCGGCAGAGCTTTTCCAGCTTGCGTACCCAGTCCGCAGAAGCAGCATTAAGGCCGCCTTCACCTTGCACCACTTCCACAATGACCGCCGCGGGTTTATCGATACCGCTGCTGGGGTCTGCGAGCATTTTATCGATCATGGCAATGGTGTTGACCTTATCGCCAAAATAGTTGGCGTAGGGCATGCGGCTGACGTCAGATAAAGTCACACCAGCAGCGCCACGGTGATGTTGATTGCCAGTCACCGCGAGCGAGCCGATGGAGCAACCATGGAAACCATTGGTAAAGCTGATGACATTGTTACGCCCCTTAACTTTACGTGCCAGTTTTAGGGCTGCCTCAACCGCGTGGGAACCGGTTGGGCCGGTAAACTGAACCAGGTAATCTTGCATTTTGCGCGGCGTTAAAATCAGGCGCTTGAAGGTTTCTAAAAAACGCTCTTTGGCCTCGGAATACATATCCAAACCGTGGGCTAGGCCATCGTTTTCGATGTATTCAATAAGTGCTTTTTTCAATACAGGGTGGTTGTGGCCGTAGTTGAGCGTACCGGCACCGGCTAAAAAGTCGATGTAACCTGTACCTTCCGTCGTTATCAATTCAGCACCCTGTGCTTGTTTGAACATAACGGGAAATGAGCGGCAATAACTTCTTACGCCAGATTCGTTTTGTGCGAAATTCTGTTCGAAGAGTTTCATGTCTAGTCCTATGCTATTTTTTTATCGGAATCGAGAGGCAAGGGCCCCGCTCGGTACAACACTTCGTCCTCATGCAGGCCGGCAAAATGCTGCTGGTGCGAGAACAGTACTGAGATGTTGTGCGGGATTCCTAATTGATGAAAGGCTTTTACAAATAAAGCCTGAGAAGCAGCGTTGCTGGGTGAAATGGTGGTTTCAATAAAGCGAACGCCTTGTGTGGCAACCCGTGCAGTGAGGGCTAACAGCATACGCAGCGCTAAACCCTGACCGCGCATACGGCTATCAACAGCCACTTGCCAGACGAAAAGAGTGTCGGGACGGGCTGGAGGGCGGTAGCCGGAAATGAAACCGACCAGGTTTCCATCGGCGTTTTCTGCCGCAATAGCAGTATCCGCAAAGTCCGTGCACTGAAGTAAGTTGCAGTACACCGAATTGGTGTCTAGAGGCTGGCAGCGAGCGACCAGTTGATGTAACGCGTGGCCGTCACCGTCAGTGGGTTGACGGAGTTTGACGGGAGCAAAACTCAAAATAAATCCTTGTGGTTATTGGTTTAGCCTTTTTAGAGTAGGCAGCTAAAAAAATAATAACAACCGTGCATGGGCATGGAAATCACTGGAAAGAGGGCTGAAAAGGCTATTTTTTGAGCAGTGGAAATTGCCGTTTCGGCAAGCTATAGCGCTGCGAAACAGCAATAGAGAAAC
>JAAXZZ010000188.1 GCA_012719655.1 Gammaproteobacteria bacterium
GCCTGCCCGCAATACTGTGCAGCGGACTGAAACTGCAATAGCGCCAACAACGCCAATGATCGACGAGCACTTCGGGGTGGGTGTGGTGAGCAAGTCAAGGATGGCGAGCGCCGGAGTTGAACCCTAGATGGGTTCATCGACGGATAAACACTTACCCCGAAGTACGGCAGGCGCAAACGTGTCTGTCAATTCCAGCAAAAGCAAAGTAACAAGGACGCTATGTGTACGCCGTACCTTGTGGGTATCGCTGTTCCCTCAACGAGGCATCCTGCCTCGATTCGGGCGCTTCGTCATCCATGACTCGCTCGTCGCGACACCCACAAGGTACTCATTGACTATCGGTGTAGCTTGCAAGCTGGGAGCGCGGGCAGCCTGCCCGCAATACTGTGCAGCGGACTGAAACTGCAATAGCGCCAACAACGCCAATGATCGACGAGCACTTCGGGGTGTGTGTGATGAGCAAGCCAAGGATGGCGAGCGCCGGAGTTGAACCCTGGATGGGTTCATCGACGGATAAACACTTACCCCGAAGTACGGCAGGCACAAATGTGTTTGTCAGCGCTAGAAAAAAGCAAAGTAGTAGAGACGCTAGGCGCATGCCGTCCCTTGTGGGTATCGCTTTTCCCTCAACGAGGCATCCACGCCTCCATAGTCGAATCAGCCAGATAGCAAAACGCCGCTGACAAGCAGCGGCGTTTTAGTGTTGCCAGTTGACTCAGTCAACCCAAACACGAGCATTACGGAACATACGCAACCAAGCACCATCATCTTGCCACTCATCAGGGTGCCAAGAGTTTTGCACAGCGCGGAACAAGCGTTCAGGGTGCGGCATCATAATCGTCACACGACCATCACGGTTGGTTAAACCAGTAATACCTTTCGGCGAGCTGTTTGGGTTAGCTGGGTAACGCTCAGTCACTTTGCCGTAGTTATCAACATAACGCAGACTCACGCAACCCGACACATCCGACTCAAGCAGCGCATCGGCATTGGCATACTCAGCATGTCCTTCACCGTGCGCGACAACCACTGGCAAACGCGAACCCGCCATGCCTTGCAAGAAGATTGACTGAGACTTTTGCACCTCAACCATCGCCACACGCGCTTCAAACTGCTCAGAGCGGTTACGCACAAATCGTGGCCAGAACTCAGAGCCTGGAATCAACTCATTAAGATTCGACAACATCTGACAACCGTTGCACACACCCAAGGTGAAACTATCATCACGAGCAAAGAACTGCGAGAAGGCATCGCGAGCACGGCTGTTAAACAGAATTGATTTAGCCCAACCCTCACCCGCGCCCAATACGTCACCGTAAGAGAAACCACCGCAGGCCACTAAACCTTTAAAGGTATCAAGATCAATACGTCCCGCCAGCACATCACTCATGTGCACATCAACTGCAGTGAAGCCCGCACGATCAAAAGCGGCCGCCATCTCCACGTGACCATTGACGCCTTGCTCACGCAATACAGCAACGCGTGGGCGCACGCCTTTTTTAATATAAGGCGCAGTAATGTCAGCATTCACATCAAAGGTTAACTGCACTGACAAGCCTGGATCTTCTTGATCAAGCAGGGCTTCAAACTCTTGCTCAGCACATTCGGCGTTATCACGCAGACGTTGCACCTGATAACTGGTTTCTGCCCATGTGCGCTGCAATAAACGACGCTCACCAGCAAATACCGTCTCACCAGCCAAGCTCACTTTAACCGCATCACCCGCCACAGGACGGCCAATGACACTCACACACTCAGCTAAACCGGCTTGAGCAAAGGCAGCCAAGACACTCTCAACATCAGTACTGAGCACTTGGACAACAGCACCCAATTCCTCATTAAGCAAAGCGGCATTAACATCTTCAGGGGCAATATTAAGCGCATCAAGCTTAATTTCTAAACCACAATGACCGGCAAAGGCCATTTCCAAGACAGTGGTCAACAAACCACCATCGGAACGATCATGGTAAGCCAGCAAACGCTGGGCTGCATTCAAACTCTGGATGGTTGTAAAGAAGGCTTTTAAGTCCTCAGCACTATCAACATCAGGCGTTTGCTGACCAATCTGGCTATACACTTGAGTGAAGATCGACGCACCTAAACGGTTTTGACCACGACCCAAATCAATCAGAACCAGCGCACTATCACCTTTATCTAAACGCAACTGCGGCGTTAAGGTCTGACGAATATCGGGTACCGGAGCAAAACCAGTGATCACCAATGACAACGGCGAGGTCACTGACTTATCAACACCCTCATCCTGCCAACTGGTTTTCATCGACATTGAGTCTTTACCGACCGGAATGGTAATGCCCAGCGCAGGACAAAGCTCTATACCAACCGCTTGCACAGTATCGTACAAACGCGCATCTTCACCAGGGTGACCCGCTGCAGCCATCCAGTTCGCCGACAAACGAATATCAGAGATTTTATTAATGCGTGCGGCGGCAAGGTTAGTCACCGCCTCACCCACTGCCATACGACCTGAAGCGGGTGCATCCAACAGCGCTAAAGGCGTACGCTCCCCCATTGCCATGGCCTCACCAACATAAGCATCAAAGCTGCTTGCAGTAACGGCGCAATCAGCCACAGGCACTTGCCAAGGGCCAACCATTTGGTCGCGCGCCACTAAGCCCGTTACGCTACGGTCACCTATGGTGATCAAAAAGCTCTTACTAGCCACTGCAGGATGACGCAAAATACGCTCAGCGGCTTCTTTTAAGTCAATATCAGCAGCAACAAAACTGTCTACCAATTCATCTTCACGCTGAACGCTACGGTGCATACGTGGTGGCTTACCGAGCAAGACGTCCAGCGGCATATCCACAGGATTATTGTCAAAATGGCTATCAGTTACCGTCAAATGACGCGCTTCAGTGGCCTCACCCACTACTGCAAACGGACAACGCTCACGCTCACAAATCGCCGCAAAACGCTCAAGGTTTTCTGGCTTAACCGCTAGCACATAACGCTCTTGTGACTCGTTACACCAAATTTCCAGCGGGCTCATGCCTGGCTCGTCATTGGGTACATTGCGTAAGTTAAAAATACCACCACGACCGGCGTCATTGACCAACTCAGGGAAGGCATTGGATAAACCACCGGCACCGACATCATGAATAAAGCTGATCGGGTTATCAGCGCCCAACTGCCAGCAACGATCGATCACTTCTTGGCAACGACGCTCCATTTCTGGGTTTTCCCGCTGCACTGAAGCAAAGTCTAAATCAGCTGATGAAGCGCCTGTGGCCATGGATGATGCGGCACCACCGCCCAAACCGATCAACATGGCCGGACCACCGAGCACAATCAGTTTACTACCAACAGCAATCTCATCTTTCTGCACATGTTCTGCACGGATATTGCCCAAACCACCGGCCAACATAATCGGCTTATGGTAACCCCGCACTTCTTCGCCGCGCGGTGTGGTAATGCTCTGCTCAAAGGTACGGAAGTAACCGGTAATCGCCGGACGTCCAAACTCATTATTAAACGCCGCGCCACCCAGCGGGCCTTCAATCATGATATCCAGGGCCGTAACAATACGTTCAGGTTTGCCATACGCCACTTCCCAGGGCTGGATATAGCCGGGAATATTCAGGTTCGATACGGTAAAGCCAGTTAAACCGGCTTTGGGCTTCGAACCACGACCGGTTGCACCTTCATCAGGAATTTCACCACCAGAACCCGTTGCCGAGCCAGGAAATGGCGCA
>JAAXZZ010000189.1 GCA_012719655.1 Gammaproteobacteria bacterium
ATACACCAATTAAGCCAGGATCGGCCAGCGGATTACGAAACAAGCCCTGCATCGCCACACCGGACAAGGCTAAAACCGCACCAACGGCCAAACCCAGCAAGGCGCGCGGCAAGCGGATCTGGCTGATAATCAACTGTGCCTGCTCTAAGGCTGGCGTGCTTGCCACGTCAAAGCCAACAGCACGCCAGAGCACACTACCGATATTAGACAAACCAATGCTGACGGGTCCTAACGACAGTGACAAAATAATGGCCACTATTAATAGTGTTGTGAGCAATACAAATAATTTAGAACTGGAATTGAACATGAATAGCGATCAACTTTAAGTCTGCAACGCGTCATCGGAGACAACAAGCCAACGCGCCCCAAAACCAGAAAAAGTCCAGCCAGAACGCGATCAGCTGTGCTGATTAATTTTTGTTAGCAACGCTTGGAAATTGTGGGTAAAAGGCGTCCATTAACTGAGCAATGTGCTCAGGCAGACGCGGCCCTAAACCACCAACAAGCAGGGTTGGATCAAGAGCAACGATGCGTTTGTTTTTTACCGCATCGCTGTATTGCAACGCCGAGGCATGGGAAAGGATTGACTCCAAGGCTGCAAGCCCTTGATTGTGACGATCGACAACAATAATGACTTGAGGATTGAGCGCCAACATCGACTCGCTGGATAAGGCTTTAAAACCTGCATGCACGGCTAAGTTCTCACCGCCTGCCTGCTTAATCAGCCAGTCCCCCACTGTATTGCTACCTGCCGTCAGCGGATTGCCATGCCCCACACTAAAGACCAACAAGACCCGCGGTGCAGCACCATCAATTAACGCGAGCTTTTGCTGCTGTTGCCAGACGCCTTGTTTAAAAGCGCTTAAAGCCTGCTCAGCTTGTTCAGAGCGCGCTAACACCGCGCCTATTCGGCGCACGGCTTGACTGACAGCGAGCATGTTGGCATCCACTGGCAATGTTTCAATCTGCACACCGGCGCTACGTAACTGTTGCAGCACCGGTGGCGGCCCCATTTCATCACTGCCAAAAAGCACCTGTGGCTGCAAGGTCAACACCCCTTCTGCTGCTAATTGCCGCTGATAACCCACACTGGGCAACGCTTGCAAGCTCAGCGGATGCAAACTGGTGGTATCCACGCCAACCAATTGTTGCTCAGCACCGACGGCTACCAACCATTCTGAAATCGAACCACCGGCACTGATCACTCGCTCAATAACAGCCGCATCAGTGCCTGAGTCGCTTGCTTGAGCAGAAAACGCTGTTCCTGCTGCGCTCTGCAACAACAAAAATACCGCCAAACCCTTAATTTGCTTGATCACCTTGTGCCTCCATAAGTATTTGAGTGTCGTCAATGCCCAGCTTTTCTAGCAACGCCAGCAGTTGTAAAAACTTTTCCAATGGCGCTTGTTGATGCAAGGCTAAATCCACAGCGGCAGGCGGATTACGCTGCAGGGATTCACGCAAGCTGCTAAAGCTGGCTTGCGGCTGCCCAGCAAAACGCCATGCACCTTGCTCATCGAGCATAATCACCATGCGTTCAATCGGTGGCGATGCTGCTTGACTTGGCGTGCTATCGGTTTTGGGCAAGTCCAACGGCAGCTCCAGCAAAGGCTGCTGGGCAGTCAGTAAGAAAAAAACCAAAATAATAAAAATGACATCCAATAGCGGCGTCAGATCCGGTAACAGGCTGGCCGTTGCAACTCGCGCTTGAGGTAAACGAATCATGACGCGCGCCATTGCACAGAGGGTTTGCTGTGCGCCACGTCGGCCAAGTTCAGATCCAGACCGTTAAAGGCTAAATGGCAGCGATTGAGCAACATTTGCACGCGCTCTAAATAGCGCTCCGCCCAAAAGCTAAACCCTTGCCCAGCGGCCAATGCAGGAATCGCAATGACCATGCCCCAAACGGTGGTGTACAAGGCTTGCCATAAACCATCAGCCAGCAATGCAGGTGTCACAGGGCCATTTTGTTCAGCAATGCCTGCAAACATAGTCACCATGCCCAGCACCGTGCCGAGCAAACCCAACATTGGTGCCAGCACACCGACCATTTGCAAGACGCGCAAATGGCGATTGAGACGGCAGCGCTCTTCTTGTAGCCAGCAACCCAGCACCTCTTCACGCTGCTCTGCCGGCAAATTGCCGTGACGCTCAAGCAAAGCCAAACCATAGCGCCAGCCGCTCGGACGTTTACGACACGACTCGATGCTGCAATCTTTACAAGCGGCAACACTGCTATGCAGGGTTTTTTCACTGATGGGCTGCAATTGTAAAAACACACTTAAACGCTCCAGCAGCAGTGCCAAAGCGAGCAGTGAGCATAGGGCAAGGGGCCAACCAAGCGGCCCCATACTGACAAACCAAGCCGGCATGCTAAGCCTCCAGCGCCGTCAAAGCAGCAAAGCTTTCTGCTAATTCACGCCAGTTTTCGCACTCAGGGATACCTGGTTTGCGCACACCATACAGCTGCACCACAAGATTGCCTTGCGCATCGTAAGCTTCCCAACTGGTAATCACGCCATCAGACGTTGGCTTGCGCACACGCCATAATTGAGTAATGGCACTGGCTTTTAAATGCATACTGAATTCAGGGTCAAGCACATTAAACCAGTCACCCACCCAGCGCAGAGTGGTAACCGTACCGCTGTGTATTTGCACACAATGATCATTGCCAACAAACACCATTATGGCTAATTGTTGCTGGCTGGCCTGCTCAAACAGTTGCGGCAAAGCAGTCACTGGCAGAGGCTCAGCCCATTGCGATCCGGCCAAACGCAAGGCTTGTGTGCGTGTCACTTGGGCTTTCTTCAACAGAGCAAAAAAGTGATGAGTGTCTTTGAGTGCTGCCCAGCGCTCACGCAGGCTTAAGGTGTCGATTTCGGTATCGGGTAACTCAGCAGGTTTTGCGGCGGCGGCTTCGATCAATAATTCAGCGTTTTGCTCAATTGCAGTAAAGCGCGTCACTAGAGCATCCCACGCGGCGATATCACTGTTATCAG
>JAAXZZ010000190.1 GCA_012719655.1 Gammaproteobacteria bacterium
AATTTGTATAGTATTTCAGTGAGGAACGTACGATGCGCCCTGCAGTGACTGCTTTCTTTGACCCTGCTACCTATACCTATAGTTATGTCGTACGTGATCCTGAGTCGCAGTCTTGCGCAATCATTGATTCAGTACTCGATTATGATCCTGCTTCAGGCCGCACCAGCACAGACAGCGCTGAAAAAATTGTGGCCTTTGTCCGAGAGCAGCAGTTAAGCGTTGAATGGCTATTAGAGACGCATGTCCATGCTGATCATTTATCTGCTGCGCCTTATCTGCAACAACAGTTGGGCGGCCGATTAGCGATTGGTGCTGAAATTACTAGGGTGCAGAAAGTATTTTCTAAGCTGTTTAATGTGGAGCCGCAGTTTGCCACTGACGGAAGTCAGTTTGACCGCTTGCTCAAAGATGGCGAAACCTTACAAGTGGGCGGCTTAACCGTCCAAGTCATGCACACGCCTGGCCATACACCAGCCTGCTTAAGCTACGTGATTGGCGATGCGGTGTTTGTCGGTGACACTTTATTTATGCCGGATTACGGCACTGCGCGCTGTGATTTCCCAGGCGGCGATGCGCACACTTTATATCATTCCATCCAGCGTTTATTCAGTCTGCCAGACAGCATGCGCATGTTTATGTGCCATGACTATAAAGCGCCAGAACGCGAAGAGTATTGCAACGAAACCACGGTTGGTGCCGAGCGTATGCACAACATTCATGTGCGTGAGGGGATCAGCGCCGAAGAGTTTGTCGCCATGCGTCGGGCGCGCGATGCGACTTTGTCGATGCCTACGCTGATTTTGCCATCGGTACAAATTAATATGCGTGCAGGTGAATTGCCACCCGCGGAAGATAACGGTGTACGCTATTTAAAAATACCGCTCAACGCACTTTGATTTTGGAGAACGCCAGATGGAAGCGACCAAACAGCTGACACCTTTTTTATCGGTTATAGGGCAAATTCAGCCCAAAGATATGACTTCGGTTGCTGCGGCAGGCTTTTTGACCGTGATTAATAATCGCCCCGATCAAGAAGGTGAAGATCAGCCAAGCAGCGTCGAAATGGCTGAAGCGGCGCAAGCGGCAGGCTTGCAATATTATTACTTACCGGTCATTGCAGGGCAGATCAGTGATCAAAATGTCGCTGATTTTGCACAGTTACTTGCTCAAGTTAAGGGCCCTGTTCTAGCCTTTTGTCGCACAGGGACGCGTTCATCTAGTTTATGGGCTTTGAGTGAGGCGCATCGTTTAGATTCTCAGCGCATACTCGATACCGCAAAAGCCGTAGGCTATGACTTAGCGGGTTTGCTACCGCGATTACAGCAGCGTTGGAGTGAGCAAGTCTGCGTGCCCAATGCGACGCAAACGGCGCAAAGCAATCGCTATGATGTGTTGGTGGTCGGCGGTGGTGCTGCAGGCTGTGCGGTCACCGCAAGCTTACTCAAGCGCGATGGTAGTTTGCGTATTGGAGTGATTGAGCCCAGCGAGCAACATTACTATCAACCAGGCTGGACCATGGTTGGTGCTGGCGTCTTTACCCGTTCACAAACTGAGCGGTCGATGGCGCAATGTATCCCGAAAGCAGCGCAGTGGATTCGTGCCGCCGTAACTGGTTTTTTACCAGAGCAAAATACTGTTGTGTTAGAAGATGGCCGTCAATTGGCTTATCGTGCGTTGATTGTCTGCCCAGGCCTGAAATTGCATTGGGATGCCATCAAAGGCTTGCGTGAGACCCTTGGTAAAAATGGCGTGACCTCTAACTATGTCCTAGAGTTGGCACCCTATACTTGGCAGTTGGTACAAAACTTACGCAAAGGTCGGGCAATTTTCACCCAGCCAGCAATGCCGATTAAATGTGCTGGTGCCCCACAGAAAGCCTTGTATATGTCAGCTGATTGGTGGCAAAAAGAAGGTGTGCTCAATCAAATAGAAACCGAGTTTTGTACAGCCGGCGCGGTGCTTTTTGGTGTGCCCGACTTTGTTCCTCCGCTGATGAAATACATTGAGAAATACCAAGTGCAGTTGAACTTTCAGCACACTTTAGTGGAAGTCGATGGTGAAGCAGGTAAGGCTTGGTTTGCGGTAACGGATGCCGAAGGCAATCAACAACGCATTGAGAAATCCTTTGATTTCTTGCATGTTGTGCCACCGCAGCGTGCGCCACGTTTTGTCCGCGAAAGTGTGTTAGCTAACGCTGAAGGTTGGTTAGAAGTGGAGCATGACACCTTACGTCATCCGCGTTTTGGCACGGTATTTAGTTTGGGTGATGTTTGCTCTGCACCCAATGCAAAAACCGCCGCCGCCGTGCGTAAGCAAGCACCAGTGGTGGCTGAAAATGTGCTCGCGGTGCTGGCTGGTCGTGGTCCGCGTGCCATCTATGATGGTTATGGTGCGTGCCCGCTGGTGGTTGAGCGCGGAAAAACCATTCTTGCTGAGTTTGGTTATGGCGGCAAACTACTACCGACCTTCCCACTTGATCCTCTGGTTGCACGTCGCTTAGCGTGGATGTTGAAAGCCCGCTGGCTGCCAAGTATTTACTTCGATATGTTGTTGAAAGGCCGTGAGTGGCTGGCCAAACCAAAGGTTTTAGATCACGAACCGCATGCCGCACAGGAGTCTGCGGCCTGTGATTTTGAGGTGGATAAGCATAAGTGAAACTGCAACGCTGGCTGCCCTGCTTAGACTGGGCAGCGACCTATGATCGAGTCACCGCTGGTAAAGATGGTTTAGCGGCGGTGATCGTCACCTTGATGTTAATTCCACAAAGTTTAGCCTACGCCATGCTGGCAGGCTTACCACCCATCACGGGGTTGTATGCCAGTATTGCGCCGCTATTTTTGTATGCGATTTTTGGTTCAAGTCGTACTTTAGCGGTGGGGCCGGTGGCGGTTATTTCACTGATGACGGCGGCGGCGCTAGGCCCATTGTTCGCTGCTGAGTCGGCGGCTTATATCGGCGCAGCAATGTTATTGGCCGCGTTATCTGGACTGATTTTGCTGCTGATGGCGTTGTTACGCTTAGGCTTTCTGGCTAATTTTTTAAGTCACCCGGTGATCTCAGGTTTTATCAGTGCTTCAGGTTTGCTGATTGCTTTAAGCCAGTTCAAACATATTTTAGGCGTCAAAGCCGATGGGCAAACGGTTCTGCAGTTACTGCCTGCGTTGGTCGAGCAGATACCTTTAGTTAATCTGCCCACCTTGCTGATTGGTGGCTTGTGTCTACTATTTTTACAGCTGTCGCGAACCCATCTAAAAGATTGGCTGTTGCAGTTAGGTTGCTCCTCAGGCGGGGCCGATAGCCTGACAAAAATGGGGCCGGTAGTCACCATTATGATCTCGGTTGTGGTGGTGACTCTGGGCAACTTAGCCAGTAGCGGTGTGCAAGTGGTCGGTGCCATTCCAGAGGGTTTACCGGTATTACGCTTGCCAACGCTGGACTGGCAGTTGGCCGTACAGTTATTACCCGCGGCTTTATTGATTAGTTTGGTCGGTTTTGTTGAGTCGGTTTCGGTTGCGCAAACCCTGGCGGCTAAACGCCGCGAGCGCATTGATCCAGACCAAGAATTAGTGGGTTTAGGTGCTGCTAATATTGCCTCAGCAGTCAGCGGTGGTTTTCCAGTCACCGGTGGTTTTTCCCGCTCGATTGTTAATTTTGATGCCGGCGCGAGAACGCCAATGGCCGGTGTTTTAACGGCGATTGGGATTGCCGTTACGGCGCTGTTTTTTACCCCCTTCTTTCATAATTTACCCCATGCGGTGTTGGCTGCGACCATTATTGTGGCCGTGTTGAGTCTCGTTGACTTAGGTTCTTTAAAACGCACTTGGCGTTTTTCTAAACAAGATTTTTTTGCTCAAGCAGCCACTATTTTTGGTGTGCTGTTTATGGGCGTGGAAATCGGCATCATCATGGGCGTTAGCTTATCGCTGTTATTGTTTCTGTGGCGTACCAGTCGCCCGCACATTGCAGTGGTTGGGCAGTTGCCAGGCAGTGAGCATTTTCGCAATATCGAGCGTTTTAACGTGGTGCAAAGTGAGTATGTGGTGTCGTTGCGCGTTGATGAAAGTCTGTATTTTCCTAATGCTCGCTATTTGGAAGAAAGCATTACGCGTTTGATGGTGGATTACCCCAACTGCCAACATTTGGTGTTGATGTGTTCCGGTATTAATTTAATTGATGCCAGCGCTTTAGATAGCTTGGAGGCTATTACCGAACGTCTCACTGCTGCCGGCATACAGTTACATTTGTCTGAGGTAAAAGGCCCGGTAATGGATCAACTGCACCGTTCTGAGTTCTTGCAACACTTTGGTGGACAAGTTTTTGTCAGCCAATATGCGGCGATGCAAGCGCTCGATCCCTTGAGTGTGGCGCAAGCGCAAGCAACATAAGTGTCAACGATGGGTATGACTTTGATAGCAGTTAAAAGGCTTTCAAGATGAGTTAATCTGCCCCATCGTTCAGTGCTTTGACCGAGGTCAACCTGAAGGCATGTGCTATCAAGCATGATATGTATAAGAAAAATATTAAATTCCATAGAGGAATAACCTGATGCTTAGATTATCTGTATTAGCGCTCACTGTGAGCATGAGTGTGGCCGCTTTTGCTGCGCCACAAAAAAATGAGCCGATTCAACCGATTGAGCCTGCAGTGGTCACCAACCAAGCTAAAGTTGAGTTGGGTAAACAGTTGTTTTTTGATCCGCGTTTATCTAAGTCAGGCTTTATTTCTTGTAACTCATGCCACAACTTAAGCATGGGTGGCAGTGATAACTTGCCTTCATCCATTGGTCATAATTGGCAAGAAGGGCCAATTAACTCGCCAACCGTATTGAACTCAAGCTTAAACTTAGCGCAGTTCTGGGATGGCCGTGCGGCTGACTTGAAAGAGCAGGCTGGCGGCCCGATTGCTAACCCCATGGAAATGGGTTTTACCCATGATTTAGCAGTGGATGTGCTGGCTTCTATTCCACAGTACGTACAGTCGTTTAAAGAGGTTTACAAGGCTGACAAGATCACTATCGATGAAGTAACGGATGCGATTGCTGAATTTGAAAAAACTTTAGTCACACCCAATGCACCTTTTGATAAGTGGCTCAAAGGTGATGAGGCAGCACTCAGTGCTGATGCAAAAGCGGGCTATAAACTGTTTAAAGATGTCGGTTGTACGGCTTGCCACAATGGTCCTGCCGTTGGTGGAAATTCGTTCCAGAAGATGGGTGTCGTCGAAGCCTATGAAACCAATAACCCTGCAGAAGGTGTGGCTGGTTTGACCGGTGATGATTTAGACCGTTTTAAGTTTAAAGTACCAACCTTACGTAACGTTGAACTGACTTACCCGTACTTCCATGATGGTGCTTATTGGAATCTGGAAGAAGCAGTGGATGTGATGGCGCGTTTACAGTTAGGCCGCAAGCTTGAAAAAGAAGAAATTGCGCAAATCACGGTTTTCTTAAAAAGCTTAACGGGTGAGCAGCCAAGTTTTACTATGCCAATTCTGCCACCATCAACAGCCGCAACACCACGTCCTCAACCCTTTGTTAAATAAGGTTCTTGA
>JAAXZZ010000191.1 GCA_012719655.1 Gammaproteobacteria bacterium
AAGTTAAACACCGAGACTGGATGGGTTTTATAACGCTCGCAAGCTTTGCGTGTGGTGGCTAAGTCTTGGCCTTGTTTTTCCGGGTGCTTGGCTAGGTAAGCTTTGCTGTAACGCTGCATAAATGGAAACTCCAATGCCCACCAACACAGGCCGATGACCGGAACCCAAATCAGCTCTTTTTTCAAAAAAAATTTAAGAAAGGGCAGGCGGCGGTTGAACTGGTATTGCAGTGCGAGAATGTCCACCCAGCTTTGGTGGTTGCTGGTGACCAGCCAAGAGTGGGTCATATCAAGCTTTTCTAAGCCTTCGACATCCCAGTCGATCGGGCGTACTAATTGCATCCAAAAACAGTTGACAGAGATCCACGACTCGGCAATCCAATGCATGGCAAAACGTATGCCACGCTGAATGGGTGTGAAGGGCAGGATCAATTTTAATAAAGCCAGAGTAAACAGCGGCCAGCACCAAAATAGGGTGTTGCTGATCAGTAAAGCGAGGGCGATAGTGCCGCGTAAAAACGGCGGGAGAACGTGCAACATAGAAGCAATACCCTGAAATAATGCGCTAGGCGCAGCAGAAATACATGTTGTTTTCTATTATGGTTATCGTTTCTGCGTTGGAGTGCAAGTGTTGCGTGAGACTCAAGAGTCACTGTGCAGGACGCAGCAGTGACTCTTGAGCGGCTATTACTTAGACATACTCGCCGCTTGGATCGCCGTGAGCGCGATGGTGAAGACAATGTCGTCAACCAATGCGCCGCGAGATAAATCGTTCACGGGCTTGCGCAAGCCTTGCAGCATCGGGCCTACGCTGATCACGTTGGCACTGCGCTGTACCGCTTTATAGGTGGTGTTACCGGTGTTTAAGTCTGGGAAGATAAACACCGTAGCACGACCGGCCACTAAGCTGTCTGGCGCTTTCGAGCGACCCACACTTTCGATGCTGGCCGCGTCATATTGCAGCGGGCCATCAATCGGTAAGTTTGGATTGAGCTCGCGAGCAATGCGTGTTGCTTCGCGCACTTTCTCGACTTCCGCACCGGTGCCAGAATCCCCAGTTGAGTAACTGATCATCGCAACGCGTGGATCAATACCGAATGCTTGCGCTGATTCGGCACTTTGTAAGGCGATTTCCGCAAGCTCACTGGCACTTGGGTCTGGGTTTACTGCGCAGTCACCATAAACCAAAACTTGGTCGGGCAGCAGCATAAAAAACACTGAAGATACCAAGTTGTAGCCAGGCGCTGTTTTGATCAGCTGTAGCGCCGGACGGATAGTGCTGGCTGTCGTGTGGACTGCGCCTGAAACCAAGCCATCCACTTCGTCTTCAGCCAGCATCATGGTGGCCAATACCACGGTGTCTTCCAGCTGCACATTCGCCAGCTGTGGCGTTAAGCCCTTGCTTTTGCGTAGCTCAACCATTGGCTCAATAAAACGCTGACGAATGGAGGCTGGATCAATGATTTCTAAATCAGCTGGTAAGTCAATGCCTTGGGCTTTAGCAATGGCGTGAACTTCTTCAGGTTTGGCCAGCAAGACACAACGAGCAATGCCGCGTTTCTGGCAAATGGCTGCGGCTTGAATGGTGCGCGGCTCATTGCCTTCTGGTAGCACAATACGCTTGTTGGCGGCTTGCGCGCGCTTGACCAACTGATGACGAAATGCCGGAGGGGACAAGAGCAGTTGGCGGGGCGTACTGCAGCGTGCGGCGAGCCAGTCTTGGTCGAGATGGCCGGCAATATATTCAGTGATGGCTTTTGCCCGCTCGGTATCAGTGATGGGAATACCTTTGTACAGACGGGTCAGGTTATAAGCCGTATCGTATGAGCCAGTGGGTACGCTCATTACGGGTAAGCCGCCTTTTAGGGCGCGTTCACCGATATCCATAATGCTTGGGTTGGGTGTTAAATCGCCGGTCAGTAATAAGCCAGAGAGTAAAACGCCATTCATTTCAGCTAAGCTCACCGCTAAAATAATATCGTCACGATCACCTGGACAAACAACTAAGACACCGGGTTGTAGCAAAGGCACGATATTGGCCACAGTGCGCGAGCATAAAATAACTTTTTGCACACGGCGCTGCTCAATATCACCTCTGTTGTGTATTTTAGCTTTGATCAGTTCAGCAAAATCACTGGTGCGTGCATTGTTAAGTTCTTCTTTGGCGCTAATGCAGCCAATTAAGTGTAAGTCGCCTTTACGCAGTGCTGGTAGATGGCTTTTCAGACGCTCAATAAAACCAGTGATGGGCGCTTCAGTGACTTTGTTGATAATCACACCCAGCACTTTTGGATCTTTAGTGCCGCCAAACAGTTGTGCTTGCATCTCGATACGGTCAGACAGCTCGTTGAGATCATCACTGCTTGGTGCGCTCACTAAAATGACTTCGGCATCCAGAGTTTTTGCCAAATAAGCATTGATACGCTCGGCATAGTTAGCTTGGCGAGAAGGCGTCATTCCTTCGACAATGATAATGTCGTATTGCGCTTGAATCTGCTGGTGCATGCTGACGATTTCTTCCATCAGCTGATCCAGTTGGCCATTACCAATCATGCGCTCAACATAGGCCAAAGACAGTGCTTTAGGCTGACGAATACCGTGAGTGGCTTCCATTAGCGCACTAGAGCGCTCAGGACCAGTATCATCTGCGTGCGGCTGGGCAATGGGCTTGAAAAAACCAACTTTTAGGCCTGAGCGCAGCAAGGCTTGGACAACGCCTAAACTGATTGAGGATAAGCCAACGCCAAAACCGGTTGGGGCAATTAAAAAAGTATGCATGAATCAAGCGTCCTCTATTAAGCGTGAGCGTCGATCAAGGCCAGTGTTTCAACAGCAATCTGGCGTTCTTCGTTGGTTGGGACAACCAATACACGCGGATGATTATCTGCGCTGATGATACCACCGACACCGCGGACACATTTCAGGTTGGCGGCTTCGTCCAATTTGAAATCAAATAAACGCAAATACTCTAGAGTTTTGCTGCGCACTAAGCTGGCGTTCTCACCAATACCACCGGTAAAAATCAAACCATCCAGTTTCGGTAGTGCACAGGCCATGCCGGCTAATGATTTAGCCAAGCGGTAGCAGAATACTTCAATTGCCAAAGTGGCGCGCTCATCACCTTTTTCGCGTGCTTCAATGAGGGTGCGCATGTCGTTGGATAGGCCAGATAAACCCAACAAGCCACTTTCTTTGGTGAGCACTGTTTCAATACGCTGGGTGTCCCAGCCCAGTGTGCGGGATAAATGATTGTGCAGGCTGGGGTCAACATCACCGCTGCGTGTACCCATCACCAGACCTTCTAAAGGGGTTAAGCCCATGCTGGTGTCCAAACTTTCACCATTGACAATCGCGGCTGTTGAGCAGCCGTTGCCTAAGTGTGCTGTGAGCCAGCAACTGTCTTCAACGGGTAAGCCTGTCATGGCGGCCGCTTTACGGCTGACATACATATGGCTGGTGCCGTGGAAGCCATAGCGACGCACATGGTGATCCGTGTACAAGTGCTCAGGCACAGCGTAACGGTAGGCATGGGGTGGCATGGTTTGGTGGAAGGCTGTATCAAATACCGCCACTTGTGTCAGGTTTGGATACAGTGACATGGCCGCTTCAATACCAATTAAACCGGCAGGATTGTGCAAAGGTGCTAAGACTGCCGCGCGACGAATGACATCAATCACTTCGCGGTTCAGTGCGGTTGCCGCAGTAAAGTGTGCGCCACCATGGACCACGCGGTGGCCAATTCCAGTGAGCTGACCGTGGCTGGCTTTTTGCACTAAAGGCAGTAAACGTGCAAAGGCTTCTTTGTGGTCTGCGCCATGTAACTGTGCAACATGCTTCTCATCACCGAGTTGCCAGTTTAAAACCGCTTCGCTAGTGCCTAAGCGTTCAGCGAGGCCTTGAATTAAAAACTGCTCTTTGTCTTCATTGACGAGGGCGAACTTAATAGAAGAGCTGCCGCTGTTGATAACCAGTATATTTCGAGACGACATTGAAAATCCTTTAGATAGATGAGAATAAGTTGGATACGGCGAAATATTAACGAGTAAAGGCCGGATCATTTATAAGGTCTCCCAATCTTCATGTGCGAGGTCGATTGAGGTCAAGCAAGCATTGGTCTATTTATTCTAAAGTCGCATTACGTCGCAACTGCAGGTAAACTTTCGCTTACATTCATTTTGATAAAGGTTTTTATTTTATGCTGATCGCCAATCAACACGTTGTCGCCATTGACTACACGCTCAGTAACGACGCAGGTGAAGTGATTGATAGCTCTGCTGGTGCCGAGCCGCTGGTCTATTTGCATGGTGCAGGCAATATCATTGCTGGTTTGGAAAAAGCCTTGCTGGGTAAAGCGGTCGGCGATGAGCTGGACGTCAGCATTGAACCAGAAGAAGCCTATGGTGAGTACAGTGCTGAGCTGATCACTAATCTGGGGCGTGAGATGTTTGAAGGTGTTGATGAGCTGGAAGTGGGGATGCAGTTTCATGCCTCTGCCCCCGATGGTGGCATGCAGATTGTGACGATCCGAGACATTGATGGCGATCAAGTCACTATCGATGGTAATCATCCTTTAGCTGGTCAACAACTTAACTTCAAAGTCAAAGTGGTCAGTATCCGCGCAGCAAGCGAAGAAGAGCTTGCACATGGGCATGTCCATGGTGAAGGTGGTCATCAACACTGATGATATGACGCGGTGCGCGATTCACAACAAAGGCACTTAAAGTGCCTTTGTTGTTTATAGCAACTGTATCGCTGATGACGTTGTTATGCGGCTTGATGAACCTTCTCTATTGGGAGTCTGCGCTGACAGTGCTATATTGCCGCATTTATTACAGCTGCAAAACTGCATAAAACGAGTGTTTCAGCAACTTAATCATATTTAGCGGGAGTTTTAATGCCAGTTGCCGATGCTTTCGCCGTAGCGTTAAAAGGCGTGACCTTTCAGCGCGGCTCGCGGAAAATTTTTGATAATGTCAGCATTAGCTTTCCACGAGGCAAAGTGACTGGCGTGATGGGCCCGTCAGGTTGTGGTAAAACAACCTTGCTGCGTTTGATGGCGGCACAGCTAAAACCTGAAAAAGGTGAAGTGTGGGTTAATGGGCAGAATTTGCCGACCTTATCCCGCGGCGAGCTGTTTGATATGCGCAAACAATTTGGCGTGTTGTTCCAAAGCGGTGCGCTCTTTACTGATTTAAATGTCTTTGAAAACGTTGCGTTTCCGTTGCGTGTGCACACTGAGCTGCCTGACGAAATGATTCGTGACATTGTGTTGATGAAATTGCAGGCCGTTGGTTTGCGCGGTGCGATTGATTTAATGCCAGATGAGCTGTCTGGTGGGATGAAGCGTCGCGTGGCTTTGGCACGCGCCATTGCTTTAGATCCGGACATTCTCTTGTATGACGAACCCTTTGTTGGCCAAGATCCGATCGCCAAAGGTGTTTTGGTGCGTTTGATTCGCTTATTAAATGATGCTTTAGGCATTACCAGTGTGGTGGTCTCGCATGACTTGGCAGAGACAGCGAGCATTTCAGACTACTTATATGTGGTGGGTGACGGTCAAGTATTAGGCCAAGGTGCGCCAGAGCAGCTCATGAATTCAGATAACCCGCGTATTCGTCAGTTTATGCAGGGTATTCCCGATGGGCCGGTGCCGTTTCACTTTAACGCGCCGGACTATCGCGACGACTTATTGGGAGAGCGTTAAATGGCGCGTCAATCGTTACTGGATCGTATCGCGTTACTGGGCCGCGCTGGTTTGGATATTATCCAGGCCATGGGGCGCTCGCTGATTTTTCTCTGGCATGTATTGATAGGGCGCGGCGGTGCAGGCACGGGCATACATTTGCTGATTAAGCAGTTGTATTCTGTCGGTGTGTTGTCGTTGGCGATTATCATTGTCTCGGGCTTGTTTATCGGCATGGTGCTGGCGCTACAGGGCTACAGTATTTTAGTGGACTTTGGTTCTGAGCAAGCCGTTGGTCAAATGGTGGCTTTAACTTTGCTGCGTGAACTGGGGCCGGTTGTGACGGCGCTTTTATTTGCCGGTCGTGCCGGTTCGGCATTGACTGCGGAAATCGGCAACATGAAATCCACTGAGCAATTATCTAGCCTGGAAATGATTGGCGTAGATCCACTTAAATACATTATTGCGCCACGCCTGTGGGCCGGTTTTATTTCGATGCCTTTGTTGGCGGCGATTTTCTCTGTCGTCGGCATTTGGGGTGGCGCGATGGTTGCCGTGGATTGGCTGGGCGTCTATGACGGATCGTACTGGGGTAATATGACCAACAGTGTCGATTTTTATGACGATGTACTCAATGGCGTCATTAAAAGTGTGGTGTTTGCTTTTGTGGTGACTTGGGTTGCGGTGTTTCAAGGCTATGATTGCGAACCGACCTCAGAAGGTATCAGTCGTGCTACCACGCGCACGGTGGTGTATGCCTCGTTAGCGGTGTGGGGTTTGGACTTTATTTTGACTGCTTTAATGTTTGGAGATTTCTGATGCGAATCCGCGCCGTAGAGATTAGTGTAGGAGTGTTCTTGTTGGCTGGTATGTTGGCCTTATTACTGCTGGCTTTACGAGTCAGTGGCTTAACTGTCGCTAACAGTGCTGATACGTATAAGCTGGTTGCTCATTTTGACAATATTTCCGGTCTCACCACGCGCGCCAAAGTCACTATGGCCGGCGTCACTGTAGGTAAGGTTGTTGCGATTGACTTTGATACGGAAACTTACACCGGTAAGGTCAGTATGGAAGTGCAGAGTCGGGTTAATAATTTACCCATTGACACCACCGCTTCGATTTTAACGGCTGGCTTGCTTGGCGAAAAATACATCAGCTTAAGTGTTGGCGGTGAAGATGAAGTATTGAAAGATGGTGATGTGATTTATGATACGCAGTCATCTTTAGTTCTCGAAGAGTTGATTGGTAAGTTTTTAATGAACAGCGTTAATCAGGAATAACCATTATGTTAGTCATGTTTCGTCATGCTTTATTATGTGTTGCGCTCGCTTTCACGGGTATCAGCGTTGCAGCGACAGATGCGCGTACGGTAGTTGAAGAAACAACCAATAATTTGCTGGCTGATTTGAAGGCGAATAAAGAACACTACCGCTCCGATCCCGCTGCTTTTTATCATGCGATGGATTCGATTTTGGGTGAGGTAGTGGATGCTGATGGTATTTCCCGCAGCGTGATGACAGTACGTTATTCCCGACGTGCAACACCTGAGCAGATGCAGCGTTTTCAAGAAAACTTTAAACGCAGTTTGATGCAGTTCTACGGCAATGCCTTGCTTGAGTATAACAATCAAAACATTCGTGTTTTGCCAAATACCAATGACCAAGGGCCTGATCGCAGTGAAGTGCGTATGGAGGTCACTGATCACAAGGGTGTTATTTATCCTGTGTCTTACACCATGGTTAAAGTGAAAAATAAGTGGATGATGCGCAACGTTATTATTAACGGCATCAATGTTGGCAAACTCTTTCGTGATCAGTTTGCCGAAGCCATGCAACGTAATGCGCACGATCTTGATCGCGTAATTGATTCTTGGGTGGAAACGGTCGCTAAAACACGCGCCGCTCAGGAGGACGCGTGAGTAACGGCAGTGTCACTCTAGAAAATGACGTACTGCGGATTCATGGCGTTTTGGATTACCGCAGTGGTCCGTTATTGCGCCAGCAAGGCCAAGAGCTGATTCGTAGTGCTAAGGCTGATCATTTAGAAGTCAACTGCGCCGCGGTGGAGAAGTCCAGCAGCGTTGGCTTGGCCTTATTATTAGCTTTTATGCGCGATGCTGAGCAGGGCGGTAAAACTGTTAAGCTCACGCATCTGCCGCTCGATATGCAAAAAATTGCCGAGGTCTGTGGTTTGACCGAGATACTCAATATCGCCCCTTAATAGGGTTGTGCGATACCGATTGAATTGATGCAAATAAAGCGGTTGCTAGTGCGGCCGCTGCTAATGAGGATAACTATGCAAGCTGTAGCAGTGAAACAACTGTTAGAAGAGAAACTCCCCACCACCCAGGTTGAAGTGGAAGGTGAAGGCTGCAATTTTCAGCTTAATATCATCAGTGACGAGTTGGCGGCTTTGAGTCCAGTTAAACGTCAGCAACAGGTTTATGCAGAAATTAACCCATGGATTGCTGATGGCAGTATTCATGCGGTTACAATGAAATTTTTTACTCGCACGGCTTGGGCCGAACGCTCTTAAAGCAACCAAACGAGACTCTAATGGATAAGCTCATTATTAGCGGAGGTCATCGTTTAGACGGTGAAATTCGTATTTCAGGCGCTAAAAACGCCGCACTACCGATTCTTGCTGCAACTTTGTTGGCCAGCGCGCCTGTGACTGTGTGCAATTTACCGCACCTGCACGATATTACGACGATGATTGAGTTGTTTGGCCGTATGGGCATTCAACCGGTAATCGATGAAAAGCTCAGTGTTGAAATCGATCCGCGCACTATTCAAACCCTAGTGGCGCCGTATGACTTAGTGAAAACCATGCGCGCGTCTATTTTGGTGTTGGGTCCAATGGTTGCGCATTTTGGTCAAGCCGAAGTGGCGTTACCGGGAGGCTGTGCCATTGGCTCTCGCCCTGTGGATTTACACATTCGTGGCTTAGAAGCGCTGGGTGCCGAAATCACCGTAGAAGATGGCTACATTAAAGCCAAAGCGCCAGAAGGCGGTTTGCGTGGTGGCAACTTCTTCTTTGATATTGTCAGCGTCACCGGTACCGAAAACATTATGATGGCTGCCACTTTGGCAAAAGGGCGTACTGTTCTTGAAAACAGTGCGCGCGAGCCAGAAATTGTTGATTTGGCCAACTGCTTAATTGCCATGGGCGCAAAAATTCAAGGTGCGGGTACTGACACTATTATTATTGATGGCGTTGAGAAGCTGGGTGGCGCGATTTATAACGTGATGCCAGACCGTATCGAAACGGGCACTTACTTGGTCGCGGCAGCGGTGACCGGTGGGCGCGTTAAGCTCAAAGACACTGATCCTACTATTCTTGAAGCGGTGCTTTCAAAGCTGCAAGAAGCCGGTGCAGAAATCACTACGGGTGAAGATTGGATTGAATTGAACATGCACGGCAAGCGCGCGAAAGCGGTCAGCGTGCGCACTGCACCCTATCCAGCGTTTCCGACTGACATGCAAGCGCAATTTATTGCCTTGAATGCTTTGGCTGAAGGCACGGGTACCGTGATTGAAACCATCTTTGAGAACCGTTTTATGCATGCCCTTGAAATGCAGCGCATGGGGGCGAAAATTCAAATCGAAGGCAATACAGCCATTGTCACAGGTATTGCAAAGCTGAAAGCGGCACCGGTGATGGCGACTGATCTGCGAGCTTCTGCCAGCTTAGTGATTGCAGCACTAATGGCTGAAGGCGACACTTTGATTGATCGTATTTATCACATTGATCGTGGCTACGAATGTATCGAGGAAAAAATGCAACTTCTCGGTGCGAAAATCCGTCGAGTACCGGGCTAGGCTTATGTTAACTATTGCACTCTCGAAAGGTCGGATTCTCGACGATACTCTGCCGCTGTTAGAGCAGGCGGGTATTGTGCCGACAGAAAACCCAGATAAAAGCCGCAAATTGATTATTCCGACCACCCGTGACGATGTGCGCTTGCTCATTGTGCGTGCCACTGATGTGCCGACTTATGTTGAGTTGGGTGCCGCTGATTTAGGTGTGGCAGGTAAAGATGTGTTGCTGGAATACGGCGGTCAAGGCTTGTACGAACCGCTCGACTTGCAGATTGCTAAATGTAAGCTGATGACCGCTGGGGCGATTGATGCCCCCGAGCCTGTAGGCCGTCTACGCGTGGCTACCAAGTTCGTCAATGTTGCCAAGCGCTACTATGCTGAGCAAGGTCGTCAAGTGGATATCATTAAGCTGTATGGCTCGATGGAATTGGCGCCGCTGGTGGGTTTAGCCGATAAGATCATTGATGTGGTCGATACCGGTAATACCTTACGTGCCAATGGTTTAGAGCCGCAAGAATTAATCGCACACATCAGCTCACGTTTAATCGTTAATCGTGCGTCGATGAAGATGAAACACGCTGATATTCAAGCGCTGATTGATACCTTAAGTGCTGCGGTAGGCGCACGACACTGATTGTAAAGTGTATCGGTGTGCATGCTGATGCACGCCGCCTATCTGCGTTATAGCCGAATTGATCGGGTGCCCGCGCAGAAGGTTTGTTAGTCTGGCGGCGCCCGAATGTTTGCTTATTATTGAGGCCCGCTATGACTGCCGCGACTATGATTCAACGTTTAAATGCCCAAGATACAGATTTTACTGCCGCACTGGATCAGCTACTGAGCTGGGAAAGTGTCTCTGATGCCAGCATTAATCAGCGCGTACTGGAGATCATTGATAATGTACGCCGCCGTGGCGATGCGGCACTGATTGATTACACTCGCCAGTTTGATGGCCTTGATGTGGCGCAGATGAGTGACTTGATCCTGCCACGCGAACGTTTAGAGCTGGCGCTGACGCGGATCACTGCTGAGCAGCGCGCTGCGCTAGAAACCGCCGCTCGTCGGGTGCGCGAGTATCACCAGCATCAAGCGCAAGACTCTTGGCGCTATAGCGAAGCGGATGGCACCGTGTTGGGTCAACAAGTCACGCCTTTAGATCGCGCTGGACTCTATGTGCCAGGTGGTAAAGCCTCTTACCCGTCATCGGTGTTAATGAATGCGATTCCTGCGAAAGTCGCTGGCGTGCCCGAAGTGGTGATGGTCGTGCCAACGCCGCGCGGTGAAATCAATGAGTTAGTCTTAGCGGCGGCGGCAATTGCAGGCGTTGATCGCGTATTTACTATCGGTGGTGCACAGGCTGTGGCGGCTTTAGCCTATGGCACAGAAAGCGTGCCACCTGTGGATAAAATCGTTGGCCCAGGCAATATCTATGTCGCCACCGCTAAACGCCATGTGTTCGGTAAAGTTGGCATTGATATGATTGCTGGCCCTTCTGAAATTCTGGTGATCTGCGATGGTCAAACCGATCCAGATTGGATTGCCATGGATCTGTTCTCACAAGCTGAGCACGATCAAGATGCACAGTCGATTTTGCTCAGTCCTGATGGCGACTTTCTAGACCGAGTTGAAGCGAGCATGCAGCGCTTATTGCCGACCTTGGAGCGTGCCGACATTGCGCGTACTTCGTTGCGTGAGCGTGGTGCTTTGATTCAAGTGGCTGACATGCAGCAGGCCATTGAAGTGGCTAACCGTATTGCTCCTGAACACTTAGAGTTATCGGTGGAAAACCCAGAGGCGTTATTGCCGCAGATTCGTCATGCTGGCGCGATCTTTATGGGGCGTTATACCGCCGAAGCTTTAGGCGATTATTGTGCAGGACCCAATCATGTGTTGCCCACCTCAGGGACAGCGCGCTTCTCGTCACCGCTGGGCGT
>JAAXZZ010000192.1 GCA_012719655.1 Gammaproteobacteria bacterium
GACAAATACAGAGCATCACCAGCACTCTAATATGCCGCTTACTGAGACCGTTCATGCAAGCGAGCACGCCGAGCATGCTGTTGATTACCACGCGCTCATGGGGCATCAGCCTGCGCCTGCTGGCACCCCGCAATGGTTGGCTAATTTAGAAATGTGTGGCTACTGTGACTTATTAACAGTCAGCCCGCCTTTGCTGTTAGCGCTATTGCTGGCGCTGCCTGTGGTGCCGCCAGTGCAATGGTTAGTTGTACTGCCGACACCGCCACGCCCTTTGCCAGCCGAGCACAGCCTGCGCCATCCGCGCGCGCCACCGATCCATCTGTTTACTTAAATCAAACGGGTCACAGGCCCGTGACTTAATTTAAATAAATAATGGATACCTCTATGTATATCAATCGTATTCGAGGCGCTGCTGCGCCACGACAAGACAATGCTTTCAAATTAAAGCCATTGTCGCATGGCTTAGCGCTGGCACATGCTGCGCTGCTAGGTTTTGCAATCTGCGCGCCGCTGCAAGCGAGTGCTGGCGATGAACAAGAAGCTGCACAGTTAGCGCCGATGGTGATCACCGGCGTAGCGCAACAATCACCGATTACAGTCGTCACTGATCCGCGTATTCCCCGCCAACCGGTGCCGGCCAGCGATGCGGCCGATTATCTGAAAACGATTCCAGGTTTCTCTGCCGTGCGCAGCGGTGGCGTTAACAGTGATCCGGTGTTTCGCGGGATGTTTGGTTCGCGCATTAAGCTGCTCACCAATGGCGGTGAAATGCTCGGTGCCTGTCCAAGTCGGATGGATTCGCCCAGTTCCTATATCAGCCCAGAAACCTACGATAAGTTGACGGTCATTAAAGGGCCGCAAAGTGTTTTGTGGGGGCCGGGTGCATCGGCGGCGACAGTTTTATTTGAGCGTGAGCCAGAAAACTTTGAAGAGCCCGATTACCGTTTGAACAGTAGTGTGCTAGTGGGCTCCAATCGCCGTTTTGATCGTAGTATTGATGGTGCAGTGGGCAGTCGTGAAGGTTATGCGCGGGTGATCGCCAATGCGTCTAAGGCACATGACTACAATGATGGTGATGGCGATCGCGTGCCGTCACGTTGGAATAAGTGGAATACCGATCTTATTTTAGGCTGGACGCCAACTGACGATACTCTATTGGAATTAACGGCTGGTACCGGTGATGGTGAATCACGCTACGCTGGCCGCGGCATGGATGGCACCCAGTTTGAGCGGGAAAGTTTAGGCGTGCGCTTTAAGCAAACCAACTTGTCCGATACTTGGAAAGCCTTAGAGGCGCAGGTGTATTACAACTACGCTGATCATGTGATGGATAACTACAAGCTGCGCACGCCCAATCCCAATGATGTGATGATGCCCATGCGCTCGCCTATGGCCAGTGCGGTTGATCGCCGTACCTTAGGTACTCGAATCAGCGGTACTTGGCAGTGGGATGCAGTTGAGGTGATCGCGGGGGTTGATGCGCAGAAAAATGAACACCGTGCGCGCAAAGGGCCGGGTGACAGCTACAAGGATATGGCTTGGGCTAAAGATGCTGAGTTTAAACAGTATGGTCTGTTCAGTGAGCTTAGTTGGAATGTGGCTGATGGTGAACGCCTGATCACTGGCGTGCGTGTTGACCGCGCTTCGGCCACCGATACCCGTGCTCAGCTCTGCAATATGATGGGTATGGCTTGTCGAGCTAATCCAACCGCTGATAAAGAGCGCAATGAAACATTACCCAGTGGCTTTGTGCGCTATGAGCATGATTTGCAGGCAATTCCAGCGACGACTTACATTGGTTTAGGACACAGTCAACGTATGCCAGATTACTGGGAGCTCTTTTCAGCCACCAGCCAAGTGGGTAAGCCGACTGCCTTTGCATCAACCAATCCAGAAAAAACTACGCAAGTGGATTTTGGTATTCAATATAGCCAAGGCCCGCTTGACGCTTGGGCTTCAGCTTATGTTGGACAAGTGCGCGATTACATCATGTTCAGTTTTAAGCCTGGTATGAACCCTCTACATACAATATCTGAAGTTGATAATATTGACGCGCGGATTATGGGTGGTGAGTTAGGTGCAGCCTATCAGTTCACCTCCAATATTAAAGGTGATATGAGCTTGGCTTACGCATACGGAAAAAACAGCTCTGACGGTCGTGCGATGCCGCAAATCCCACCCTTGGAAGCACGTTTTGGCTTAAGTTATTAGCAGGGTGATTGGAGCAGTTCAGCCTTATGGCGCGTGGTAGCGGCACAAAACCGTATTGATGACCGTGAGCGTGGACGCGGCAACGTGGTCGGCAAAGACTTCGGTCCAAGCTCAGGTTTTGGCGTGTTCTCTTTAAACAGTGCTTACCGTTTAAATCAGAACTGGAAGGTCAGTGCAGGTGTGGACAACCTGTTTGACAAAAACTACAGCGAGCACTTGAACTTAGCCGGTAACGCAGGCTTTGGTTACACCGATAACACAACGCGGGTGAATGAAGCCGGCCGTACCTGGTGGACACGGGTCGATATGAGTTTTTAAGCACGCTGAAAGTGGTCAATGCCCAGCCTTGACCACTGCTGTAAAGCCGTTGCTATGAGTCAGGTGTGCGTGCACGGTGGTATAGGGATATACGGGCAGCACGGGGTGCGCAAGCCGGCGATGGCAACTGCCTTTACGGCTAGATACAAAAAAGGGTTTGCTTTGACGCTGGACACGTCAGACGCAAACCCTTTTTAAATACTTCACAATGAATAGCAAAATAAGCAACAAAAAAACGGCACAAGCAATCGGCATGTACCGTATTTAGGTTTGTTGCGCTGCAGCGTATGAATTAGCGGGCGCGGTAGGTGATGCGGCCTTTACTTAAATCATACGGCGTTAGCTCAACACGAACTTTATCGCCTGTTAAAATGCGAATATAGTTTTTACGCATTTTCCCAGAAATATGCGCAGTAACGACATGCCCATTTTCTAACTCCACACGGAACATGGTGTTAGGCAGGGTGTCGACGACAGTGCCTTCCATTTCGAAGCTGTCTTCTTTCGACATGCAGTAAAACCCTCAAAATACAATAAAAAACCCGATGCTTAAAACACATTCAGGCAAAAGCGGCGGGTATTATGCCGTATTAAGTTAGAAAAGGCCAAATATCGATGACTAATAATCCTATGAGCTGCGCGTTGCTGGTTGTTTGCTCGGCTTTTTATGCAGGGAGCGGCTGCCATTGCTCATTAATAAAACCCTCAAGGGGTTGGTATTGGGTTTTGTAATTCATCTTTTGGCATTCTTTAATCCAGTAACCTAGATAGAGATAAGGTAAACCGAGTCGCAGGCTTTCTTGAATCTGCCATAAAATGGCATAGCGACCTAAACTGCGACGCTTGTCATCAGGATCAAAAAACGTGTACATCGCGGATAATCCGGTAGGCAATACGTCAGTCGCAGCCACAGCGAGTAATTGCCCGTCTAAACGAAACTCGTAAAAGCGTGCAAACGCTAAATCAGAGGTTAAAAAGCTTTGAAATTGCTCAGTGGACGGTGGGTACATGTCGCCGTCGGCATGGCGCTGCTCAATGTAGCGTTGGTATAGCGCATAATGCTCAGGGTTAAAATCAGTCGCAACCGGTTGTACTGTCAGATCTTGATTGCGACGCATGATTTTCTGTTGGGCCGCTGTTGCAGTGAAAGTGTCAACAGCAATACGTACCGATATGCAAGCATTACAATCGATACAGTGTGGGCGGTAGACATGTGTCGCACTGCGACGAAAGCCCTGTGCAATAAGCTGGCTGTATAAGTGCGCGGTGACCGGTTCAGCGGGATCAATAAAAATTGAGCTGGCATGGCGCTGTGCTAAGTAGCTGCAAGGGTGCGTTTGAGCAAGGTAGAGTTGCAAGGTCTTCATTGTGCTAAGGTGCTCGTGATAAGGGCAGGGCTGCGCCATTGCATGGCGTTACTCTGATCTAAATGTTTTGTCAGATATTCAGCGAACTCACTGCGACGAATGCTTTGCGCGCCGAGGCTGATTAAGTGCGCCGTTGGCATTTGACAGTCGATCAGCACAAAGCCGGCTGCTTTCAACGCCCTAACTAAGGCCACAAAACCAACTTTTGAGGCGTTACTGACATGGCTAAACATGGATTCGCCAAAAAATAGCTGACCAATAGCAATACCATATAAGCCGCCAACCAGTTGATTGTGCTGCCAGACTTCCACAGAGTGGGCGTACCCTTGTGTATGTAGAGCACAATAGGCCGTTTGTATTTCGCTGGTAATCCACGTTCCGTTCTCATCTTTGCGTGGTTCGGAGCAGGCATGGATCACATCGCTAAAGTTGCGGTCAAAGGTTACGCTAAATAGATCACTGCGTAAGACCTTGCGTAAACTGCGGGATATATGCAGATTATTCGGCAATAAGACCGTACGCGGATCAGGTGACCACCAGAGTATGGGTTGGCCATCCTGATACCAAGGAAAGCAACCGTGGCGATAGGCCGCCACTAAACGTTCGCTGGACAAGTCACCGCCAGCCGCCAGCAAACCATTGGGTTCGTGTAGCGCCTTGTGCAGTGGTGGAAACTCTAGAGA
>JAAXZZ010000193.1 GCA_012719655.1 Gammaproteobacteria bacterium
ACAGCAAATGAAGGCTCTATTGGTTTACAATAGAGCCTTTTTTACAACTGCGACTTTGTTAATATGCTGGCTAATAACATGTATAGCCCGTTCGCACACCCGCATAGCAAAAGGATCTGTCATGATTAAGAAGTGTTTATTCCCAGCAGCAGGCTACGGCACACGCTTTTTACCCGCAACCAAAGCCATGCCTAAAGAAATGCTGCCCATTGTCAATAAACCTTTAATTCAATATGGCGTTGAAGAAGCGCTTGAGGCTGGTCTACACGAAATTGCTGTCGTCACCGGCCGCAACAAGCGGGCAATTGAAGACCATTTCGATATCAGTTATGAAATGGAGCAGCAGATCCAAGGCACTGACAAGGAACAATACCTCACTGGGGTTAGAAACCTTATTACCCAATGCAGCTTTTCTTACACTCGCCAAATTGAAATGAAAGGGTTAGGGCATGCAATCCTCACTGGTCGCACCTTGATTGGCGATGAGGCCTTTGCCGTCGTGCTTGCCGATGACTTGTGTATCAACCACGAAGGTGATGGTGTTCTGCAGCAAATGATCAAACTGTACAATCAGTTTCGTTGCTCCATTGTCGCCATCCAAGAAGTGCCGATGGAAGACACAGCAAAATACGGTGTCATTGCTGGTGAAATGATCCGTGAGGATATTTACCGCGTACATTCGATGGTTGAAAAACCCAAGCCTGAAGATGCACCGTCTAACCTTGCGATTATTGGCCGCTATATTTTAACCCCTGATATTTTTGATCTGATTGCCAGCACCGAACCCGGAAAAGGTGGTGAAATCCAGATCACTGATGCGCTTATGAAGCAAGCACAGCAAGGCTGTGTAATGGCCTACAAGTTTAAAGGCCGGCGTTTTGATTGTGGCAGTGTAGAGGGCTACATTGATGCCACCAACTATTGTTATGAGAACCTTTACCAAGAAGGTCAATAATTCTCACTAACACAACGTATTAACCACCTGAATTGGAGAGTGTTATATGTCCTATGATTTTGATTTATTTGTCATCGGTGCTGGTTCAGGTGGTGTACGCGCTGCTCGTTTTGCCGCTTCATTTGGTGCGCGTGTTGCCGTAGCGGAAAGCCGTTATTTAGGCGGCACCTGTGTCAACGTGGGTTGCGTGCCGAAAAAACTAATGGTTTATGCCGCGCATTTTCATGATGACTTTCAGTTGAGCCGCAGTTTTGGCTGGGACGTAGAAGCTAAGAGCTTTGACTGGTCGACACTGATTCGCAATAAAAACACTGAGATTGAGCGTTTAAATGCTATTTATGAAAAACTACTGCTTAACAGTGGCGTAACTCTACTTAACGGTCATGCCAAACTCATTGACGCACATACTGTTGCGGTTAATGGGCAACAGTACAGTGCTGAGCATATTCTTATTGCCGTTGGTGGCTGGCCACAGGTGCCTGATATTCCAGGCCGTGAACACGTGACAGATTCCAACCAAGTATTCTTTTTGCCAGAGCAGCCTAAGCGAGTCTTAGTGGTGGGTGGTTGCTATATTGCCGTGGAGTTTGCTTCAGTGTTTCATGGCCTCGGTTCAGAGACGCAGCTCGCCTATCGTGGTGATCTGTTCTTACGTGGCTTTGATCAAGATGTACGCGAGCATTTGCAGCAAGAGTTGTTGAAAAAAGATATGACCTTACGCTTTAACTGCGATGTGCAAAACATTGATAAACAAGCAGATAAGAGTTTATTGATCACGTTTAAAGACGGTCAAACCACTGAAGTGGACTGCGTCTTTTATGCTACTGGTCGCCGTCCGATGCTGGATAATTTAGGCTTAGAAAACGTCAATGTTAAGCTGGATAAGCAAGGCCACATTGCCGTTAATGAGCTATACCAAACCTCAGAAAGTAGCATTTTAGCCATTGGCGACGTCACCGGAGGCATGCAGCTGACGCCAGTCGCCTTAGCTGAAGGTATGGCTGTAGCGCGACGTTTATTCCGCAAAGAAGAATATCGTCCTGTCGATTACAATTTAATTCCTACCGCTGTCTTTAGTCTGCCTAACATTGCCACTGTCGGCCTCAGCGAAGAGCAGGCAAGGGCAGATGGCTTTGCTGTCCAGGTATTCAAAAGTACCTTTAGACCGATGAAGCTCAGCTTGTCAGAGCAGCAAGAACGTATCTTTATGAAGCTGATTGTTGATGAAAAAACTGACCGGGTTCTAGGCTGTCATATGGTGGGGCCAGCTGCGGGGGAGTTGATGCAGGGGATTGCCGTCGCACTCAAAGCCGGTGCAACCAAGCAAGTGTTTGATGACACCATCGGCATTCACCCAACGGCTGCAGAAGAATTTGTCACTATGCGCACACCGAGCGCTTAACTCAGCAGCGTGACTCATTAAAACGGCGCAAAGTATGCGCCGTTTCGCATTTCACCGATCAAGCCACACTCGTTCAGTGCTGGTTATGCTGAGAGTGATCCATCTCTGGCGCTGCGGCAGAAGTACCGGCATCGCTACTTTTAATCTGCACAGTGACATCCACTTGACCGGCATGCTCAAAGTGCAAAGTTAGAGGCAAAGTCTGGCCTGCAACTAAAGGCTTATGCAAATCAATCAACATAATATGATAACCACCAGGCTCAAGAGTGAGGTCGCTATGGGCAGGAATCTCGATGCTATCGACTTTTACCATGCGCATCACGTCGCCTTCATGCTCGTGCGCATGCAACTCTGTTACTTTGGCAATTGCGCTTTCAGCACTCAGCAATCGATCAGCTTGGTCGGTATGATTCGATAAGCTTAAGAAGGCTGCGCCAACTGCTGCGCTAGGTGGTAACTCACGCGACCAAGCCGACTTAACCACAAGAGTCGTTTGCTCGGTTAGATGAGCTGAGTGCTGATGGTCCATTTCGTGCTGTTGTGCAGAAACTGCAGTAGCAACGCCAAGTGTTAGTGCGAACACGCTTGCGGTAAGGGCAGCTAAACGCATGAAGCCTCCGAGTGATGGGTGAATCTTGACATTTGTCTAGATCGGCTAATTTAGCATGTTGCTGCTGATCGAGGGATGCGGCATTGCGCAGCAGAGGCCAGCTTGATTACCCATAACCATAACTAAGGCGCACCATTCAATATCATCAATTTAACATAATATTGATTATGGCATCTTAATTGACATATCTGAAATTACTCTTTAGCTGCAATTTCATTGACGCTAAGCACTCCGGCTGCCGGTTTATCAATGCCCAGCTCTAATGGCTGATCAGTAAACTCTGTTTTCAAACCTTGCTCCATGTCGTCCAACTCAGCCAGTAAGGAGCTAAAGCTAATCGTATTATCGGGCCCTAGGCTGGTTGAGGCTTCCTCTGTGCGGGCAACCTGTGCTTGTACGCTCTGATGCAGGTCATCTTCTGGTTCTGGCGCTAAGCTTTT
Organism: Gammaproteobacteria bacterium; assembly: GCA_012719655.1. Lineage (GTDB taxonomy): Bacteria > Pseudomonadota > Gammaproteobacteria > Pseudomonadales > Pseudomonadaceae > Denitrificimonas. Next base: position 3,408 of record JAAXZZ010000193.1, read on the forward strand.
TAATTCAGCCAAATTGGGTAGCTCATCGAGCCCGCGCAGATTGAAATAATCAAGGAACACTTTGGTGGTGGCTAACATGGCTGGCTTACCCGGCACATCTTTATAACCAACCACGCGTATCCATTCGCGCTCTATAAGCGTTTTGATAATTTGCGTGTTGACTGCCACGCCGCGCACATCTTCAATTTCACCGCGCGTGATGGGCTGGCGGTAAGCGATCAGCGCCAAAGTTTCGAGCATGGCGCGAGAATATCGCTGTGGGCGCTCTTCCCATAAGCGGCCAACCCAAGTGCTGTATGCAGAGCGCACTTGTAAACGGTATCCAGAAGCCACTTCAGTCAATTGATAACTGCGTGTCGCTACATCTTCAGCCAGCTTAGCCAACGCAGCTTTTAATTGACTGCTGCTGGGACGCGTTTCTTCATCAAATAACTCGGTTAAACGCTCTAGACTTAAGGGCTTGGCGGCGGCCAACAACAAGGCTTCCAGCACTAAAGAAAATTGTACTGCATCATCAAAATCCAGCTCATTCATGCTGTTTAGTCCGTACATGGATTTCGCTATAAGGCTCATTCTGAACCAGTTCAATTAACGACTCTTTTACCAGCTCCAAAATCGCCATAAAAGTCACCACTACACCTAAGCGCCCTTCTTTTATGCTAAACAAGCGTGCAAAGGGCACAAAGCTGCCATCTCGCAAGACTTCTAGCACCATGCTCATACGCTCACGAGTGGATAAGGTTTCACGGCTAATTTGGTGGCTTTCAAACATATTGGCGCGGCGCAGCACTTCAGCCATGGCCAATAACACCTCTGCAAATGCCACATCAGGTACTAAACGACGGCTGCGTGCCTCCGGAGCCACAGCCTTTGCAATAAACACATCGCGGCCTAAACGTGGGATTGCATCTAAGTCTTCTGCTGCCGTTTTAATCCGCTCGTACTCTTGCAGGCGACGAATCAGTTCAGCGCGCGGATCCTCTTCTTCATCAGCCGCACTGTTACG
>JAAXZZ010000194.1 GCA_012719655.1 Gammaproteobacteria bacterium
GATTGCTTCTAAAAGCCCCTTGTACGGGGCTTTTTGTTAGGGCGCACAGAAATATTTTTAAATTTTGGATGGGCGTTATGCCCATTTTTCATTTCTACAGCGTGCATTGGAGGTCGGATGACGAGCAAGCTGGAACAGTTGCAGAACATATTGACGCCGGTGATCGAAGCGTTAGGTTATAGGTGCTGGGGTATTGAGTATATTTCTCAAGGCCGTCATTCAGTGCTGCGAGTTTATATTGATCATGAAAAAGGAATTGTGATCGAAGATTGTGAAACAGTGAGTCGTCAGCTTAGTGCTGTTATGGATGTTGAAGATCCAATCAGTTCTGAATATACGCTTGAAGTTTCTTCTCCAGGAATGGATCGCCCGCTCTTTACTTTGGCGCAGTTTGCTGAGTTTGTGGGTGAGCAAGTGAAAATTAGATTACGTTCTCCAGTGGAAGAACGCCGCAATTTCCAAGGGCTGATTCGATCAGTCGAAGATCAAGATGTGGTTATTCAGGTGGATGAGTACGAGTACCTGTTGCCAATCGATCTGATTGAAAAAGCGAACATACTTCCGAACTTTGAATAAGAATACGGACTCCGCGACTTTTATAGTTTGCGAAAGGCGAGGCATGCGATGAGCAAAGAAATTTTACTGGTTGTTGAATCAGTCTCTAACGAAAAAGGCGTTCCGCCAGCGGTGATTTTTGAAGCCCTGGAGTTGGCATTGGCAACGGCTACCAAGAAAAACTACGAAGATGAAGTCGATCTGCGTGTTGTGATTGATCGACAAACAGGTAGTTATGAAACCTTCCGTCGCTGGACAGTGGTGGAAGAGGCCGATTTTGATGACCCTGCACATCAGATGACCATCGATATGGCTGAAAAGCGTATGGATAATCCATCTGTTGGTGATGTGCTAGAAGAAAAAGTCGAATCCATTGCTTTTGGCCGTATTGCTGCACAAACGGCCAAACAAGTGATCGTACAAAAAGTGCGTGAGGCTGAGCGTGCGCAAATTGTCGAAGCGTATCGCAGTAAGCTTGGTCAAATTATCTTTGGTACGGTGAAGAAGGTTACTCGCGATAATATTATTGTCGATCTAGGTAACAACGCTGAAGCTATTTTAGCCCGTGAAGATATCATTCCGCGTGAGACCTTCCGGGTTGGCGCCCGTGTGCGTGCGCTGTTGCAAGACATTCGCTCAGAAAATCGTGGGCCGCAGCTCGTGCTATCACGCACTGCGCCAGAAATGATTATGGAACTGTTTAATATTGAAGTTCCAGAAATCTCTGAAGGTTTAATCGAAATTATGGCCGCTGCCCGTGACCCAGGCTCGCGTGCTAAAATAGCCGTACGCTCGAAAGATAAGCGTATTGATCCGCAGGGTGCTTGTATTGGTATGCGTGGCTCACGCGTGCAAGCGGTCTCTGGTGAGTTAGGTGGTGAGCGTGTTGATATTGTGCTGTGGGATGAAAACCCTGCGCAGTTTGTCATTAGCGCGATGTCACCGGCGGAAGTTGTGGCTATCATCGTTGATGAAGATACCCATACGATGGATATTGCGGTGGCCGAAGAAAACCTCGCGCAAGCCATTGGTCGTGGCGGACAAAACGTACGTCTTGCTTCACAGCTGACTGGCTGGACTTTAAATGTGATGAGCCAAGAAGAAATTCAGGCCCGTCAGCAAGAAGAGACTGGCGACATTGTGCAGTTATTTGTCCGTGATCTTGAGATCGACGAAGATCTAGCGCAAGTTCTGGTTGACGAAGGCTTCAGTAGTTTGGACGAAGTGGCCTATGTGCCGATGGAAGAGATGCTCAATATTGATGACTTTGATGAAGACTTGGTCAATGAGCTTCGCACTCGTGCCAAAAACTGTCTGTTGTCCCGTGCAATTGCTACAGAAGAAAAATTGGCTGGTGTTCAGCCGCAACAAGATTTGCTCGACTTAACGGGCATGAGTAAAGAGCTGGCTGTAGAGCTGGCTGTTCGTGGAGTGCTCTGTCGCGAAGATCTCGCTGAGCAGTCTATTGATGATTTGCTCGACATCGAAGGCATGACTGAAGATCGTGCCGGCAAGCTGATCATGGCCGCCCGCGCCCACTGGTTTGAATAAGCACATTGCGGCTTGAGGAGAGAAGTTCATGACGCAAGTCACGGTGAAAGAACTGGCTAAAGCAGTTAACACGCCAGTAGAACGCCTATTGCAACAAATGCATGAGGCAGGTCTTGCGCACACAAGTGCAGACCAAAAAGTAAGTGATACTGAAAAACAAACACTTTTGACGTTTTTAGAAAAAGGTGCCGGCAGTAAAGCCGATGGCGCTAAGAAAATTACTTTGCAGCGCAAAACCACCACAACGTTACGCGCCCCTGGTAGCAAAACGATCAGTGTTGAAGTACGTAAAAAGAAAACTTTCGTAAAACGCAGCCCTGAAGAAATTGAGGCTGAAAAACAAAAAGATCTTGCCAAGTTAAAGGCTGAGCAAAAAGCTCAAGAGCCAGAGCCTAAAGCAATCGAACCTGTTGCTGCGCCGATTGTTGAAAAACCGACACCTGTTGCCGCACCAGCTTCAAAGCCAGTTGCTGCAGAAGCGCCCGAAGCGCCTATCGACATTACGCTGCCTGTGGTCGACGTCGTTACACCGGCACCTGAGCGCAAGAAAGAAGAAGCTCGTCGTCCGGCCAAACGTACTGAAGATGATGATCGTCGCGATCGTAAAGCGGCTGCTCCACGTCCTGCTGCGAAAGCTAAAGTGGTTCGTGATGATGATGATGAGCAAGCGCGACGGGGTGGACGTAATCGTAGTAAAAGCAAAAAACGTACAAATCAGCATGGCTTTACCAGCCCAGCCGGTCCAGTTATACGTGACGTGCAAATCGGCGAAACCATTACGGTTGCTGAGTTAGCTGCACAAATGTCCGTTAAAGGCGTGGAAGTGGTTAAGTTTATGTTTAAGCTTGGCTCTCCTGTCACCATTAACCAAGTGCTTGACCAAGACACTGCTGTCTTGGTTGCGGAAGAGCTGGGGCACCGTGTGACTCGCGTTAGCGACAACTTGATTGAAGAGCAATTTGCTGAATCATTGAAAATTGATGATGGCCAATCCTTCCACCGTGCGCCTGTTGTTACAGTGATGGGGCACGTTGACCATGGTAAAACATCTTTACTCGACTATATTCGTCGGGCCAAGGTGGCCACTGGTGAAGCGGGTGGTATCACTCAGCATATTGGTGCGTATCACGTGAAAACTGAAGGTGGCATGATCACTTTCCTTGATACACCTGGTCACGCGGCGTTTACCGCCATGCGTGCACGTGGTGCGCAAGCCACTGATATCGTGATTCTAGTGGTTGCGGCTGATGATGGCGTGATGCCGCAAACCATTGAAGGTATTCAGCATGCTAAAGCCGCTGGGGTACCCTTGATTGTTGCGGTAAACAAAATTGATAAGCCAGAAGCTGATCCAGACCGTATTAAAAATGACCTTGCCGCGCATGATGTGATTCCAGAAGAATGGGGTGGTGATACGCAGTTTGTTCACGTGTCAGCGAAAGTGGGTACAGGTATTGATACCCTACTGGAATCTGTTTTGCTGCAAGCTGAAGTGCTTGAGCTCAGTGCGACACCATCGGCTCCGGGTCGCGGTGTGGTGATTGAGTCGCGCCTTGATAAAGGCCGTGGCCCTGTCGCCTCTGTGCTTGTGCAAAACGGTACTTTACGTCAAGGCGATATGGTTTTAGTTGGCGTTAACTTTGGCCGTGTGCGTGCCATGATGGACGAAAATGGCCAGGCAATTAAGGAAGCTGGGCCATCCATTCCTGTTGAGATCTTAGGTCTTGATGGCACGCCTGAAGCGGGTGATGAAGTGACTGTAGTGGTTGACGAGCGTAAAGCTCGCGAAGTTGCTCTATTCCGTCAAGGCAAGTTCAGAGAAGTTAAATTGGCCCGTGCCCATGCTGGTAAACTCGAAAATATGTTCGAGAATATGGGGCAGGAAGAGAAGAAAACGCTGAACATCGTTATCAAGGCAGACGTGCGCGGTACGCTAGAAGCGTTACGTGGTTCATTATCTGAGCTGGGTAATGATGAAGTACAAGTTTGTGTTGTTGCCGGTGGTGTAGGTGGTATCACTGAAAGTGATGCAAACCTTGCCTTGGCTTCCAATGCTGTGATCTTTGGTTTCAACGTGCGTGCTGATGCTGGTGCGCGTAAAATCGTTGAGCAAGAAGGCCTCGACATGCGTTACTACAACATCATTTACGACATCATCGAAGACGTCAAAAAGGCGCTTTCGGGTATGTTGGGCAGTGATGTACGTGAAAATATCCTGGGTATTGCTGAAGTGCGTGAAGTCTTCCGCTCACCTAAGTTAGGCGCTGTTGCAGGTTGCATGGTCACTGAAGGTTTAGTGCACCGTAACCGTCCGATTCGTGTGCTACGTGATGACGTGGTTATTTTTGAAGGTGAGCTGGAATCGCTTCGCCGCTTTAAAGATGACGTCAGCGAAGTGCGCGCGGGTATGGAATGCGGTATTGGCGTGAAGAGTTACAATGACGTGAAGGTTGGTGACAAAATCGAGGTGTTCGAGAAAGTCCAGGTCGCACGTACTCTGTAATTCGTAGTCGTATAGGCAACGGCAAGTGCAATGGGTGGGATAGATAATCCACCTAATTGAACTTGCCGTTTGCTGTTTATATGGATTAGTACAAAAGCTGCTATTGGCAGCGCAAGGTGAATGCTATGGCGAAACAATACAGTCGCACCCAACGCATTGGCGATCAGATTCAGCGCGAGCTGGCGATTCTGATCCCGCAAGAAATTAAAGATCCACGCTTAGGCTTAATCACTATCACGGGCGTTGATGTGAGTCGTGATATTGGTCACGCCAAAGTGTTTATCACTGTGATGGGTGATAACTCGCCTGAAGTGATTAAAGAAAACCTCAACGTGCTCAAAGATACGGCTGGTTACTTAAGAATGTTACTGGGTAAAGCGATGAAGCTGCGCAGCGTGCCGTCTTTGCACTTTCATTATGATGAAAGCATCACACGTGGTGCACATTTGTCAGCTTTGATTGAGCAGGCGGTATCTGCAGATCAGCGTAATACTGAGTTAGACGGAGAGTAATCAGGTGGTGCAGCAGGTCAAGCGCAAGCGTCGCAGTGTCAGTGGCATTATTATTTTTGATAAGCCTTACGGTTTTAGCTCCAATGGTGCTTTACAAAAAGTACGCTGGCTACTTAACGCGGATAAAGGGGGGCATACAGGCAGCCTTGATCCTTTAGCCACAGGCGTATTGCCGTTGTGCTTTGGTGAAGCGACTAAGTTTTCGCGTTATTTGCTTGATGCTGACAAGGAGTATGAAGCAACTATGCAGCTTGGTGTGACTACCAATACCGCTGATGCCGAAGGTGAAGTGCTGGAAACTAAAGAGGTGAATGTCTCTGCCGCTGATATTGAAGCGGTGTTACCACAGTTTCGAGGCGTAATTGAGCAAATCCCTCCCATGTATTCGGCGCTGAAGAAAGATGGGCAGCCATTATATAAATTAGCTAGGGCGGGTCTCACTGTTGATCGTCCTGCACGCACCGTCACCATTAGTGAGCTTGAATTGCTGTCATTTGAGGGCACGCAGGCGCGCATTCGGGTGGCGTGCAGCAAAGGCACTTACATTCGTAGCCTAGTTGAAGACATCGGTGCTGTATTAGGTTGTGGCGCTCATGTGGCGCAATTGCGCCGTACTGAGGCAGGTCCGTTCGATTTGACTCATGCGGTGACCCTTGCAGAGCTTGAGCGTGCGCATGAAGAGGGCGGTGCTGAAGCACTGGATGCGTTTATGA
>JAAXZZ010000195.1 GCA_012719655.1 Gammaproteobacteria bacterium
ATACACCAGTGAGCGTTGGTCATGGGAGAAAGGCACTTCATCATCATCGTCTTCGACAATGTATTGACGCAACATGGGTCGCAGTTTTTCAAAGAGGTAGCGAATATGCGCAGCAATCGGATAGTTGCGGCGTAAGGTGGATTGGCTTTGGCGCAGATCAATCACTCCCAACACTGTTAACGCGATAAAGACAGCACTGAGCAGCAGCCACCAAAGGTTACTTAAAGCCAATAACAAAGTGATTAAGCTGCCGACAATGACAGTGACAAAAACCGCATAACGTAACCCGAACATAGGCTCTCCAAGGCTGTTTGAACAGTTTTACTATTGCGCAACTACAGTTGCTGTGCTGAGAAAGTGTCGCACTGACTGACGCTGCCTGATTTATAACCTTGGCTAAACCAACGTTCACGTTGCGCCGAGGTGCCATGGGTGAATGAGTATGGCACAAAATGCCCTTGTGCTTGCTTTTGTAGGCGATCGTCGCCAATCGCTTGTGCGGCATTTAAGGCATCTTTTAAATCGCCAGGCTCAAGCCAAGCGTGTCGCTGTTGTGCATGATGCGCCCAGACTCCGGCTAAGCAGTCTGCTTGCAGTTCTTGGCGTACCAGTAAGCCATTGTGGCCGGTTACACGCTCGCCGCGTTTGCGTGCAGCCTGTACGCGAGCGGAAATGCCGAGTAGGGTTTGAACGTGATGGCCAACTTCATGGGCGATGACATAAGCTTGAGCAAACTCGCCAGTGGCGGCAAAACGTTGTTCCATTTCTTTAAAAAAGGATAGGTCTAAGTAAACCTGCTGATCCCCCGGACAATAAAATGGCCCCACTGCAGAATCGGCTAAGCCGCAAGCGGAGCGCACGCTACCGTTAAATAAAATCAGACTCGGGTCTTGGTAGGTTTTGCCGGCTTGCTGAAACAAAGCGCGCCAAGTGTCTTCAGTATCACCTAAAATAGCGCGGACAAACTCAGTTTGCGCATCATTGCGCGGAGTGGCAGTTTGATTGTTGGCGCCACCGATATTGATCCCGCCTTGCTGAATGGCTTGCCCTGCGATATTGCCGACAATTTGCATGGGGTCTTGGCCGCTGAGCAGACCCACCACCACAATGACTGCAACAGCCCCTAAACTTAGGCCTTTGCCACCGATACCACCTTTACCGCGCTGATCAATAACGTTGTCACTGCGGCGAGCTTTTTTCCAGCGCATAACCTATTCCTTCTGCTGCTTGGCTCAATTAATTGTTGATTAAGAGGTGTGCCACGTAATGGTTTCTACACTGCCATCAGCCCTGACTTGCAACCAGCGATCAACATCGGCTTCGCCGTCTGTTTCTTGCCAGCTGCCAGGAGCGCAGCGTACGTTAACTTGCAAATAAGCGGCGGCAGCTTGTGCGCATTGCAGATCATCAGACCAAGGTGTGTCCGCACTTTCCAGTAACAGGCTATGCCATTTACCTACCGCTTGTTCAAAATAAACAATCGGTATGTTGGCGCAGGTACAGCGCCAGACACGGCCTTTTTGCTGCCACTGGCAAGGGGCACCAAGAGCGGTAGAGAGCCATTGGCTCAGGGCTTCGCGGTTGCTTTCTTTGATATAAATTTCGATATCAGGTTGGCGCATAAGTTAGATTTCCGTTTTTTCAATCCAGTCGTAGCGAATAGCAACGGTCGTCGTGAGCGTTTGCCCGATCACTGCTTCACGTCGCTCAGCGTTAGCACGCCAACCGTGTGGCGTCATGGCCAGCAGATCGCTGCGTGCTTGAGCATCATTTAAGGTCAAGTTAAAGCGCAAGGTTTCACTGTGAGTATGCTGCATTCCTTCAGGAAGCAACTGTAAATGCTTGCTGTCATCATAGTGGCGTACGTCATCATATAACTGTTCGCGCAGCTCTTGCAGGTGATCGCTGCAGGGTCCCATGCGTAATAAAGCACCGCCAGGGGCTAATACGCGCTGTGCTTCTTGCCAGTCGAGGGGGCTGAAAATACTGGCAATGGCTTGGCAACTATTACTGGCTAACGGCAAGCGTGCCATGCTGGCTACCAGCCAAGTGGTTCGTGCATTGCGTTTGCAGGCCTGTTTTACTGCTTCGCGAGAAATATCCAAGGCGTAACCTTGGCTGTCGGGCAAGGCCTCGGCAATGTGTGCTGTGTAATAACCTTCGCCGCAACCAATATCAAGCCATTGTTGTGGCTGGCGCTCTTGCATTAAGGCGGCAAAACGTTCTGCTAGGGGTGCGTAATGTCCGCCGGAGAGAAAGTTGCGCCGCGCTTGTACCATGGCTGGGTTATCGCCCGGTGCGCGACTGTTTTTATGCTGCACAGGTAATAAGTTGATATAGCCTTGGCGCGCGCGATCAAAGCTGTGCTGGTAGATGCAGCGTAAGCTGTTTTCCTGAGGGGTCAGTGCTGACTGGCAGATGGGGCAAATAAGCATGGTAATTCTCGAGCCCTTTAGGTGCGGGGCTGGATTAAAACTCGGGTATGAGTGTGCTGTCTATTGTGCAGGACAACTGGCAGCAGCGCAGTAAAATCTCGCAACAGTGTAGTGAAACAGCCGCTGTTTTGTAAGGGTTGCTGGGATTGCTGCTAGAATGCGCGAGCAATTATTGTGAGGTTTGTGATGGATGATTTACGTTTTGGTGGTATTGCGCGTTTATATGGTGTTGAAGGATTGGAGCGTCTAGCTCGGGCGCATGTTGCTGTGGTGGGGATTGGCGGTGTGGGCTCTTGGGCAGCAGAGGCTTTGGCG
>JAAXZZ010000196.1 GCA_012719655.1 Gammaproteobacteria bacterium
GCATCATATCGTTAAGTATTTAATCGGGTATTACAGTCAGCTAAGGCCGCATAAACACAATGGTGGCATGAGCCCAAATAAAGCTGAGGAAAATTACTGGATTAACTATAAGTCGGTGGCCAGTTTTACTTGACCACTACAGGCTTAACATCAAAATGAGCAACAGAGTTTCTAAGTCTTCGAACAATCTCCTTTATTGTATTACATATTGAATTAAGTAGTAATGAGGGTGATATTGTCATGGACTCCTTCTTGGGTTCTGGCACAACAGCAGCGGTTGCTCACAAAATGAACCGCCGTTATATCGGTATCGAAATGGGTGAGCACGCACAAACCCATTGTCAAACTCGCTTAAAGAAAGTCGTCGATGGCGAACAAGGTGGCATATCCAAAGCCGTTGATTGGCAAGGAGGTGGTGGCTTTCGCTTCTTTAAATTGGGTGAGGCGGTATTTGATGAATACGGTAGCCTAAATAGCGAGATTAAATTCCCGACTTTAGCGGCACATATTTGGTATTTAGAAAATAAAACACCGTTGCAAGGCCAAGCGGATAGCCCGTTACTGGGTGTTGATAACGGCACGGCGTACTACCTTTTATATAACGGTATTTTAGGTGATCGCCGGCCACAAGGCGGCAATGTGCTCACCAGTGCCGTGCTCAATGAGTTACCTGATATTCAGAACCAGCAAAAAATTGTGATTTATGGTGAATCTTGCCGTCTGGGTGCTGCACGTTTGCAGCAAGCCAATATCACCTTTAAACAAATCCCCTATGACGTTGGCATGCTTTGAGTAAGGACTACACAAATGTTTAAATTAAAGGGCTATCAGCAGCGTGCCGTTGATGTCATGCGGTCTTTTTTATCGCGCTGTGTGCAGACCGATTCGGTTGCTGAGGCGTATAGCGCAGCACTGGCTGAACAAGATCTACCTGAGCATGCTTACCAAGAATACAGCTTTGGTCAAACACCTTATTTTTGCTTGCGCATTCCAACTGGTGGCGGTAAAACCGTACTCGGCTCTTATGCGGTAGAAGTGGCAGCGTAGTATTACTTAGAAACCGATGCACCTATTACTCTATGGCTGGTGCCCAGCATCACCATTCGTCAGCAAACCGTTGAAGCGCTGAAAACACCTGGCCACCCTTATCGACAAAATCTTGATCGCGCTTTTAATCGCCAAGTGTTGGTGCTGGATATTGATGAAGTCACGCAGATTCGCCCACAAGATATTGGCAGCAAAGCCATTGTCGTGGTTTCCACACTGGCGAACTTACGCGTTAATGATACCTCGGGGCGCAAAGTCTATGCTTACCACGAAAACTTTGAACCGCACTTTGCCAAAATTAATAATAACCACCCTTCATGGTCACTATTAGAGCGTGTTACTGAAAGCGATCTGCAAGAAAACGGTTTAACCAAGGCTGAGCTGGGGAAAGTGAAGTTTTCCTTCGCCAACTTGCTGGCAGTGTACCGTCCAATCGTCATCGTGGATGAAGCGCATAATGCGCGCACCAGTTTAACCTTTGACACTTTGCATCGCGTGCATCCCGCAGTGATTATTGAGTTAACCGCCACGCCTAATACCACTAATACCAATGGCAGTAATGTGCTATTTCATGTTTCCGCAGCTGAGTTAAAGGCGGAAGAAATGATTAAACTGCCGATTGTGCTGACTGAGCATCAAAACTGGCAGGATGCTATACAAGATGCCGTTATTACGCGCAACAAATTGGCCATTGATGCGCAAAAAGATGAAGATTACATTCGCCCCATTGCGCTGTTTCAAGCGGAAAACAAAAATGCTGAAGTGACGGTTGAGGTATTAAAAAATCATCTGATTGAACAGCTGAAAATTGAAGAAAATAAAATTGCTGTGGTGACCGGCAATCAGCGCGAGCTGGATGGCATCAACCTGTTTGAACGCAGCTGCCCCATTGAGTACATCATCACCATTGAGGCCTTAAAAGAAGGCTGGGACTGCTCCTTTGCTTATGTGTTTTGCTCGGTAAAGCAGGTGTCATCCAGCAAAGACGCTGAGCAACTGTTAGGGCGCGTATTGCGGATGCCTTATGCAAAACGCCGCATGATCGAAGATCTAAACCGTGCCTATGCGCACCTAGCGACCAGTAAATTTAGCCGCGCAGCGCAAGAACTGACCGATACCCTGATTGCTATGGGTTTTGAAGAAATGGAAATCGCGGCGTTTCTACGTGAGCAAGCCGCACATCCGCAACAAGATGATTTGTTTGGTAATAATGCACCAGCGCAGCCACGCCCAGTGGTCGCCCCCGCATTAGTGGTGGAGGTTGGGGAAATGCCGGATTTCTCTGCGTTATCCGATGCGGAAAAACAACAAATCACCGCCACTACAGACACTGCCAGTCAAACCACAGTGATAAAAGTAACGGGGGAAGTCACTGAGAACATACAGAAGGCGCTCACTAAGCAGGTTAAGTCGGGTAAAGAACGTCAGACCTTTGAACGCAATGTGCGTGTACATAACCAAACTATTCAAGCCCGTAAAGCGCCTTCTGAACGTGGTGAAGTGTTTGGTGCCTTGCCGCAACTGTGCATGCTGCAACAAGGACAGCTGGAGCTGATTGAGTCCGAGGTGTTGTTGCATGCCTGTAATTGGAACTTGCTTGACTATCCTGCTGAGCTGAAAAACTTTACTTTGCATGAAACCAGCAGCAGTTTTGCTATTGATTTTGATGGCAAAAAAGTCATTTATAAGATTTCCGAACAAAAAGATGCCGTACCTTTTAATCAAGGCTTTCTGGGTCTGACTGAGCAAGATCTTATTCGTTGGCTGGATAAAGAGCTGCGTCAAACTGATGTTGTGCAGCAGCAATTAACTGGTTTTATCGCCCTGTTGGTAAAGAATTTACTGCAAAAATACGATATGACATTAACGGCCTTGGTGCGTAATAAGTTTCCATTGGCGCGTGCCATTCGCGATTTAATCGGCATGTACCGTGCTAAGGCGCAAAAAAATAGCTACCAGCACTCTCTGTTTGATAGCAGCAGTACCGCCTGCTTGTCTGATGAGTTTTTGTATGAGTTCAAGCCCGATAAATATCCGTCACGCCCACCGTATTATTCGGGTAGTTTTCAATTTACCAAACATTTTTTCCCGCAGAATTTGATTGAAGACCTAAAGTCCACGGGCGAAGAGTTCGAGTGCGCTAAAGCGATTGAAAGCCTACCGCAAATAAAATACTGGATTCGTAATCTAGTGCGCCGTGATCACGCTTCGTTTTGGTTGCCTTTGGCGCATAGCAAGTTTTACCCTGATTTTGTCTGTGAATTGAATGATGGCCGCATGCTGGTGGTGGAATACAAAGGTGACGTGTATGCCAGCAATGATGACTCGGCGGAAAAACGAGAAGTGGGTAATAAATGGGCGCAGCTGAGTCACGGTAAATGCGTGTTTATTATGGCGGTAAAACAAGATCAAGATGGTCGTGATGTTAGACAGCAAATTTTGGCGGCGATAGAGGCTTAAGCGCTGAGTGTGCGCTGTTGGCGTATTGGTTGTCTTTATGGAGTTATTTGCGTGGCGAATCACTCCCCAAATACGAGCCATCGGGTGCGAGCTGGTATGTTTTTCCGGGAACATAAGAACCATCTGGGGCTAAGTTATAAGAGTCGCCACTGACATAGGAACCGTCGGGTGTCATGCTGTAAGAACTGCCACTGACATAAGTGCCATCAGGTGTCATGGTGTTGTGGCTACCACTGAGATATTGCCCATTCGGTGCCATGTGATAGGAGTCGCCACTGACATAAGTGCCGTCGGGTGTCATCGTATAGCTCTGGGCGTGTGCAGTTGTTGCGCCCAGTAATAGGCTTGAATAAATAAGGATACTGAAGTGAGTGCACATGCTTATCGACCTGCTTCAACCAGCTCTGGCAACAGATGTCGCCATTCTTCAAAACCACCGTCCATGCTGTATAGATCGCTAAAATCTTGGCTGTGTAAATAAGCCGCCGCGCTTTGGCTGGAGTGGCCGTGGTAGCAGATCACTATCGTTGGCTTATCTAAATCAGCTTGAGCGATAAAATCAGCTAGAGAATGATTGTCAAGATGGATGGCGCCAACGGGGTGTCCGTTAGCAAAACTTTCTGGATCACGAATGTCCACCATCACCGCGCCCTCAGCACAGAGTTGTTGGGCTTGTTTCACACTGATTCGTTTAAAAACATCCATTACAACCTCACACAATAGCAGTGGTTATTTTTTTGGCGCGCAGTCGCAACGTTCAAAGTGTTGAGTGTCGACGTTATACAGCGACAGTTTTCCGCCCCACACGCAACCGCTATCCAATGCGATTGTATTGGGCACTGGGCAACGACCTTCAAGGGCAGCCCAGTGACCGAATAAAATCGTATCATTGCGAGTTAAGCGATCGGGGTGACTGAACCATGCTGCAAAACCTTGCGGTGCTGAGTCGATGCCTTCTTTGGCTTTCAGTTCCAATTGACCGTCAGCGCTGCAAAAGCGCATACGGGTAAAGTAATTGGTGATCAGGCGTAAACGATCAATACCTGTTAACTCGTCGTGCCAGATATTCGGCTGGTCACCGTACATGCCATCTAAATACGCTTGGTAGAGGCTGTCGTCAGACAAGGCCTGTTGCACTTCTGCGGCACGTGCGAGCGCCTCGCTAATGCTCCACTGTGGCGCAATACCTGCATGCACCATACTGATCTTGCGCTCGGCATCATGGTGCATCAGTGGTAGCTGGCGTAGCCAAAAGAGTAAGTCAGCACAGTCTGGCGCATTTAATACCTCGCGCAGGGTGTCTTTCTTTTTTAGCCGTGCGCTGTGATTGGCAATCGCCAATAAATGCAGATCATGGTTACCCAATACGCTGATGACAGAGTGGCGCATGCTATAGAGAAAACGTAATGTCTCTAAGGATTGTGGGCCGCGATTTACCAAATCACCCACCAGCCATAGTGTGTCTTGGCTGGGATCGAATTTGACCCGGTCAAGCAGGCATTTCAGCGGCTCTAAACAGCCTTGTACATCGCCCACAGCGTAGGTCGCCATTAATGTAAAACTCCTGGTACGGCTAGGCTGAAGGGTGCAATCGGCGCTTCAAACTCTTCGCCATCTTCAGTGCGCATGGTGAAGCTGCCCTGCATGCTACCAACCACGGTTGCCATCAAAGTGCCGCTGCTGTAACTGTATTCATCATCAGCATCAATCACCGGCTGCTCGCCAACAACACCAGAGCCACGGACTTCTTGGGTTTTGCCGTTACCATCGGTAATAATCCAGTGGCGACTCAATAATTGGGCTGAGTGCTCACCGTTGTTGCGGATGGTGATGTCATAGGCGAACACATAGCGGTCATCTTTAGGATTGGAATGTTCAGCTAAATAACGTGTAGTGACGCGTACATCAATGGTGTTAGGCAAATCATTCATAGTGTTTCTCAAGATAATTCTGCAGCTTGCTGCGCAGACAGTTGGTCAGCTAAGCGAACAAACGCGGTAATATCCAGTTGTTCAGGGCGTAAACTGCCATCCACGCCCGCGGCGGTAATCGCTTCGGCCGATAAGATGTTTTTTAAGGTGTTGCGCAGCGTTTTGCGCCGTTGATTAAAGGCTTCACGTACAACACGATCGAGCGCGCGAACATCTTTGGCTGGATGCGGTAATTGTGCATAAGGCGTTAAGCGCACAATTGCTGAGTCAACTTTGGGTGGCGGGCTAAAGGAGCCAGGCCCCACGTTAAATAAATGCTCAACACGGCAATGGTATTGCACCATGATCGATAAACGCCCCCAATCGCCACCGCCGGGCTTAGCCGCCATACGCTCGACAACTTCTTTTTGCAGCATAAAGTGCATATCGCGCACTAGATGCGCATTATTTAAGAGGTGGAAAATCAGTGGCGTAGAAATATTGTAGGGTAGGTTACCGACCACTCGCAGACTGCTTGGCTCGGCATTGAGACGAGCGAAGTCAAACTTCAGCGCATCGCCTTCATGCAGAGTGAAGTTCGTATTGAGGGCAAATCTCTCGGTGAGTATCTGGACTAAATCGCGATCAATCTCGATCACGTCAAGCTGGGCAGCGCGATTGACTAAACTGTCCGTTAAAGCACCTTGGCCTGGGCCAATTTCTAAAAGACGCTCGCCTGCTTTAGGGGAGATTGCCCGAATAATACGATCAATCACACCTGAGTCGTGTAAGAAGTTTTGACCAAAACGCTTGCGCGCACGGTGTTGGTAGATGTCCGACATTCGGCTGCTCCGATTAACAAGCTGATTAGTTTAGCAAAAAAGTGCGTAAGCTTCGCCTGCTATCCACTACAGACTCGAGAGAGCGGGCAAACGAATACCGGCCATGCGTGCAATCAGTGAGGTCATAGCCAACCAAGGATCACCGATGGCTTGGCCTTTGCTCTGCTCATCAATCAACTGCGCCTCTTTGAGCAGCAGTTGCCATTGCTGGCCACTGAGCCGTTGGAGTGCTTTGCGGAATAAGTGTTTGCGCGGTGCTGGCCAAATTTTTGCTAGGGCGCGATCCATTGGCATCCCCGTGTTGACTTGCTGTGCAAGCGTTGCCAGTTGGCGTATATCGCGGGCGACAGCCCAAAGAATAATCGGGATTTCTACACCTTCACTGCGCAAGCCGACTAGCACGCGTAAGCTGCGCTCGGCATCACCACTGAGCGCCGCATCAACTAAGCCAAACACATCATAACGGGCGCTATCGGCAATGCTGGCTTGGATGCTGTCTAAGTCAAGGTGAGTGCTGCTGCTGATTAATTTGAGCTTTTCGATTTCTTGCACAGCCGCCAGTAAGTTGCCTTCAGTGCGCGCGACAATTAAATCAATCGCGTCAGGGTCAGCGCTAAGGCCTTGCTGGGCAAGACGCTGCTTAATCCACTGTGGCAGTTGCTCAATACTGATGGTCGGCAGCTGAATAAAAGCGCATAACGGGCTGTCCATTAAGGCTTTAGCCCATTTGCTTTTTAAGGTGCTGCTGTCGAGGCGCGGCACATTGATAATCAGTACTGTGTCTGCAGCAGGGCGGGCCAAGTATTCCAAAAGTACGGTGCTGCCTTGGTCGCCTGGTTTGCCTGAGTTAATGCGTAATTCTAATAAGCGCTTTTCGGCGAACAACGATAAGCTGGCATTGGCCTCGCGAATGATATTCCAGTCGAAGCCACGTTCGACATCAAACACTTGCCGCTCTGAGTAATCGGCTTGCCGGCAGGCGCTACGAATCGCATCGCTGGCCTCTTGGGCCAATAATGGATCATCGCTACTGACGACATAAATAGGCAGTAAAGCCTGCTTCAGTTGAGCGGAGAGTTTTTCAGGATAAATGCGCATGAGGGTAAGATTCGGGCCTTGGTGAGGCAAGGCCCGTGATCATTAAGGTAAAGAAATCGGTGATTGTTGCGGCTCATCAAACTGCTGGGCACGAATGGCTGCTTCACGCGCCTCGGCTTCTGCTTGTGCTTTGCGCTGTGCTTGCTCTTTCAAGCTTTCGAGTTGAGCCGGTGTCACGGCTTGCAAGCGCATCATCAGTTGCATGACGAGGTCGCGACGCATTTCTTCACGCAGCAAGGCCCCTTCTTGGCCAGAACCTGTGACGTTATTTTGATTGTGCGCATAAGTACGCTGCACTTCAATGCGGTCTTGCAGTAGCGCGGGCAGGTTGCCAGAACGCAGCTCGTAGCTGATGGCAGTGGTCAGAGTGTACTCTGCGCTGCGTGTGCCTGCAGTGAAACTGGCAGTGCGCTGTGTGGTTTCTTCAGGGCCGACGTACAGGGTAAAAGGCGCGCCACTCGAAACCTGTACCTTATTATTGGTCAGGTTTTCTTTGACGAGTTTTCCGAGTGGACTCAAAGCATCTCGTGCTTCGAAATTCAGCTCATTGAGGGCCATTTGCGTGGTACCAGTGCCGCGTAAATGAAAGCCGCAAGCGGTCATTAAAAAAGCTAGACCCAGTACAGTAATAGAGCGTTTCAGCATGGTATGTCCTCTGTGTCTAACCTCGTTATGAGGTTAGACAGGGGTAAGTAAAAAGCATAACTCAGTCAGTTGGCCACAATATTAACCAACTTATTGGGAACAACAATCACTTTTCGAATGGTTAGGTCGCCAACATAGCGTAAGACATTTTCATTGGCGCGTGCTGCTGCTTCAATTTCTTCACGACTGGCCGTGGCAGGTACGTCAATTTGACCGCGTAATTTACCATTGACCTGAATGACGATGCTGAGTGTATCTTGCACCAGTGCCGTCTCATCGGCTTGCGGCCATGCGGCATCAATCACTGGCGTGCTGTGGCCTAATTGCTGCCATAACTCATGACAAATGTGTGGCGTGATCGGCGCTAATAACAGTACTACAGTTTCCAAACCTTCTTGAAGTAAGGCACGGTCTTGGGCAGTGGCCACAGGTGCTTTTTCCAATACATTCATTAAGGTCATCACTTGCGCGATTGCCGTGTTGAATTTCTGGTGTTGGCCGACATCGTTGCTCGCATGTTTAATCACGGCATGGATCGAACGACGGATTTCTTTCTGTGCATCGGTCAGAGCGGCAATATCTAAACCATTATGCTCGCCTGCATTCACATGCTTATAGGCCAAACGCCAAACCCGCTTCATAAAGCGGCTCGCGCCTTCAATACCAGAATCTGACCACTCCAGACTCATGTCTGGTGGCGAAGCAAACATCATAAACAAACGGCAGGTATCGGCACCGTACTCGTCGATCATTACTTGTGGATCAACGCCGTTGTTTTTTGATTTGGACATTTTCTCAACGCCACCAATGACCACTGGCTGCCCATCGCTGATTAAGGTTGCTGAGAGTGCTTTGCCTTTACTGTCGTGTTCAACCTTAACTTGGTCAGGGTTAAACCACTCGCGACCTCCGTTAGGGCGCATACGGTAATAGGTTTCGGCAATCACCATGCCTTGGGTGAGTAGGTTGGTGAACGGTTCGTTACTGTTGACCAAGCCTTCATCTCGCATCAGCTTATGGAAGAAGCGTGCATACAGTAAGTGCAGGATTGCGTGCTCAATACCACCGATGTATTGATCAACCGGTAACCAATGATTGGCGGCTGATTGTTCGACTAAGCCACCTTCATAGTGCGGTGAAGCGTAGCGTGCGTAGTACCAAGAAGACTCGACAAAGGTGTCCATTGTGTCAGTTTCACGGCGTGCATCAGCACCGCAAGATGGGCATTTGCACTGATAAAATTCGGGCATTTTATTGAGTGGATTGCCTGAGCCGTCGGGAATGACGTTTTCTGGCAGTACCACGGGCAACTGGTCTTCGGGTACAGGAACATCGCCACAGCTTGGGCAATGAATAATCGGAATTGGACAACCCCAATAGCGTTGGCGGCTGATACCCCAGTCGCGTAAACGGAACTGAGTTTTGCGTTCACCATGCTGCAGAGCTTCCAGATCAGCGACGATGCCATCAAAGGCATCTTGCACGCTTAAACCATCGTATTTGCCGCTGTTCACCGCGCTGACGTTAGTTTTGTCGGCGTACCAGTCTTGCCATTCTTTGCCGTTAAAACTGTTTTCAGGATTATTGGAGACAAACACTTGCTGAATGGGCAGTTGGTACTTATTCGCAAAAGCAAAGTCACGCTCATCATGGGCGGGCACGGCCATCACTGCCCCTTCACCATAGCCCCAGAGGACATAATTGGCGACATACACCGGCAGCTTGTCACCGGTTAATGGATGAATAACAAACTGGCCAGTGGGCAAGCCTTTTTTCTCCATGGTTGCCATATCTGCTTCAGCGACTGAGCCGGCTTTGCACTCAGCAATAAAGGCCGTCAGCTCTGGATTGTCTGTAGCGGCACGTTGTGCCAGCGGGTGCTCGGCTGCTACGGCAACATAGGTTGCGCCCATCAAAGTGTCGGGACGAGTGGTGTAAACCTTGAGTTGACCGGTAATGCCAACTGAATCAACGTCGTAATCAAACAGAATATCAGCGCCAAAACTTTTACCGATCCAGTTACGCTGCATGGTTTTGACTTGCTCAGGCCAGCCGGGCATGTCATCAAGACTGCTGAGCAGTTCATCAGCATAGGCGGTGATTTTGAAGTAGTACATCGGGATTTCGCGCTTTTCGACCAGCGCATCCGAGCGCCAACCGCGACCATCAATCACTTGCTCGTTGGCCAGTACGGTTTGATCGACTGGATCCCAGTTGACTGTGCCGACTTTCTTGTAAATGATGCCTTTTTTGTAGAGTTGGGTGAACAGCCACTGCTCCCAGCGATAGTAGTCAGGCTTGCAGGTGGTAATCTCTCGTGACCAGTCAATGGCTAGACCCAGTTGATTAAACTGCGCCTTCATGTAGGCCATGTTTTCGTAGGTCCAGGCCGCCGGTGCAACTTTATGTTGAATGGCTGCGTTCTCTGCAGGCATGCCAAAGGCATCCCAACCCATCGGCTGCAGCACGTTCTTACCTAGCATGCGCTGGTAACGGGCAATCACATCACCAATAGTGTAATTGCGCACGTGCCCCATATGTAGGCGGCCGCTAGGATAGGGAAACATTGATAGGCAATAAAAGGTTTCTTTGCCCGGCTGTTCGGTCACTTCAAAGGATTTATGCTCGGCCCAATGGCGCTGAGCGGCGGCTTCAATGTCGCGAGGCTGATACTGTTCGTGCATGGTTTTATGTGTTTATCATCAAAGAAGTCAGAAGAATGATGTGCTGCAGCCCATCAATGGAAAATATTTGCCTAGCATACATGAGGCGGGTGCAAGGAGGGAAACGCCATCTAAATTTGTATGAACGGCTGATACTTGCAGTCTGCAACCTGAGCGCTTCTACTTGTTGGACTCGGGTGCGCTATAAAATAAAGAATAAAGTGTTGCGCCAATGGCTTCATTCAGTAGTGTGGTGTTTTGCCACATCGCTTTGCTCTCCGGTAGCCAACCATTAAGCGGGCGGCCATTAGCACGACTTAAAAAACCGACGGGTGCGCTGATAATCTCAAAACCGAACTGCTCAAAACTCCAGCGTGAACGCGGCATGTGCCAAGCATTGGTGACTAAAACGATGCGCTTAATACCCTGCGCCTGCAAGATCTTGGCGCTAAACTCGGCGTTTTCCCAAGTGGTGCGGCTGTTGCCTTCCAGCCACCGCGTGGTCACGCCAAAATCTTGGGCAAGGCTGTCGGCCATAATCTGTGCTTCGCTTGGAGGTTGGCCAAAATGTAAGCCGCCACTGACCAATACAGGTAGGTTTGAGGCTTTAGCTAAGCGCGCGGCGTAACGTAGGCGTTGCATGGCCATCAGTGACGGTTGTTCGCCTTGCCAAGCAGGATCATTGGTCTCACGGCCACCACCCAGCACGACAATCGCTTCGGCATGTTGTGGCAATGTTGACCATTGTTCTATGCTGAGGGCGGCTTCGGTTTCCAAGTGACTGGCTGCATATTCGACAGTAATCGGTAGGCTCATTAGATAAAGCCCAGCAATGGCAATAAAAAAACCAGTTGCGGCCGTTTTTGGCCAGCGCTTACGCAGAGCAACGCTGAAAATCAGCAACAATAGTAAGCCGCTGGGAGGAAAGGCCAATTGTTTGATAATGTAACGCCAAGTCATATTTGTGCTCTTAAGTATTGTATAAGAA
>JAAXZZ010000197.1 GCA_012719655.1 Gammaproteobacteria bacterium
AGAAAAGCTCGTGATGGTGATGCTCGACCTCGATCATTTTAAAAGTGTCAATGACACCCATGGGCACATGGCTGGTGATCAAGTGATTGTGGCGTTAGCTCGCTTACTCAAACATCGTTTAAGGAACACCGATGTGATTGGTCGTTACGGTGGTGAAGAGTTTGCGCTACTGCTTAAAGATATTAGTAGTGATACCGCCGAGGCCTTGGTTAATGAGTTGCGCGAAGATTTTTCGAACATTATTTTTAATGCCGGTCAGCAACAATTTAGCTGTACTTTTAGTGCGGGTATTAGTATGTACCCTGATTACAAACGGGCTGAGGATTTACGCATGGCGGCTGATGTTGCATTGTATCAAGCTAAAACCCAAGGGCGTAATCAAGTCGTAGTGAGTAAAGCTTGCAATGAGTGATAGTCAATTAGAGCAGGTGTTACTGCAGCGCCAGAGTCAACAGCAAGACATTGTTGATGTGGATGAGCCTGTTATTAAACTGGTGATTTTTAGCTTAGGCGAACAGTATTTTGCGCTTGCGGGCGAGTCAGTCAGAGAAGTATTGCCTGGCACTGAAACTGTTTTTTTTGTACCGGGTATGCCAGCCTCGGTTGAAGGTGTAATCAATGTCCGTGGTGATATTGAGTCAGTTGTTCAGTTGTATACACTGCTGCAGTTGCCAAACACGTTGGAAAAAAACTCTTTGCATTTGACTTCGATTTTGTTGGCACGCAGCAAACAGATGCACAGCGGTTTGCGCGTTGATCGACTGCTCGATGTGGTCGATATTGCGCAGAGTCAAGTACAACCACCGCCCGAAGCTTTGCCTGATTACCTAAAACCTTATGTGAGCGGCTTGCTGCAATTTAACGGGCTGGCTGTCGCTGTGTTAGAGATTGATGCACTGTTTAACGCTTGGCAAACAGGTCAGCGATGAACGGCGCTTCGATAACTCTTTTGCCCGTGGTGCGTTTTCGTCATCAAGGGCAGAGCTATGCGATTGAGGCTGGTGCAGTAACAAAGCAGGGGCAGTTGGATGGTCAAGATGTAGAGCTGCTGGGTCACTTTGCCGATTGTTTTAGCACGCCCTTAGTCAACGCCGAAGGCGCACGGCAGTGGCTAGAGCTGCAAGACGATTCAGGACAAACTTGGCGACTAGGACTGAGTACAGCGGCAGATTTAATTGAGCTGCCAGTGCAGTGTGTGTATCCACTGCCAGCAATACTTGTAGCGTTACGCGAGCTGCCAGCCTTACAGGCGCTGGCACTGTTTCAAAATGAGTTAATTGCCTTGCTTGACGCAACTGTTTTACAAAAAATGCTTGAACGTAAGCCAGTTGAGTGCAGAGAAACGCGCTAAAGCGCTGATCAAAATGAACATTTGCCATTGCTAAGCTGTTGGGCTATATTAGCGCGCCTTGCTGTAGCGATTGTCTGTTAGCAAGTTTGCGGTGAAGTGTCCGAGTGGCTGAAGGAGCTCGCCTGGAAAGCGTGTATAGGAGAAATCTTATCGTGGGTTCGAATCCCACCTTCACCGCCATACAGCCTTAGAAACCCTTGATTTTCAAGGGTTTTTTTTCATCTGCTGTTTGTGCATCGAAAACGTTAAATAGTAAATTAGCAGCACAATTAACTGACTTTATTCAATAGGCTAGCTCGATGCGCGCAACTTGGGATATTTTTTGCCGAGTGATTGATAACTTCGGTGATATCGGGGTGACTTGGCGTCTGGCGCGGCAATTAAGCCAAGAGCATCATTTTTCCGTGCGCTTATGGGTCGATGACCTGCAGACGTTTCAGCGTATTTGCCCAGCTGTTGCCCCGCAAGCGCACTGGCAGACGATTGAAGGTGTGCAGATTGCGCGCTGGTACGATGAGTGTGTTGTTAGCGCTGATTTAGTCAGCGCCGATGTGGTGATCGAGGCCTTTGCCTGTCAGTTACCGGAAAGCTATATCGACTTGATGCGCAGCAAACAGAAGGTGCTATGGCTGAACTTAGAGTACTTAACCGCAGCGCCATGGGCGGCACAGTGCCACGCTTTACCTTCGTTGCAAGCTGGCGGTTTACAGAAATACTTCTTTTTCCCCGGTTTTACTGAGCAAACCGGTGGGCTGCTGCGAGAAACAGCGCTACTGGATCAGCGTGATACATTTCAACACACCGAGCAGCGTGCGCAGTTCTTGGCTAAGCTGGGTGTGCAGATCGAGGCGAATGAGCGCCTAATAAGTTTGTTTTCTTATGTCAATCCTGGGTTGCTCAGTTGGTTTGAGGCGTTAAGTAGGGATACTAAGATTAATCATCTGTTGGTTTTGCAGGGGCCTGCGCTTGCGCTGCTCGCACAGTATTTCCAGTTACCTGAGTTGCGGGCGAAACAGCTTTATCAGCGTGGTAACTTAAAAGTGCAGGTTTTGCCTTATATCCAACAACAGGATTTTGATCGATTGCTGTGGAGTTGCGATTTTAATTGCGTTCGTGGTGAAGATTCTTTTGTACGTGCACAGTGGGCAGCTAAACCCTTTCTTTGGCAGATTTATCCGCAGCAAGACAATGTGCATTTAGATAAGCTTG
>JAAXZZ010000198.1 GCA_012719655.1 Gammaproteobacteria bacterium
ATATTATTTAATCACATGTTATCCACAGGCTGGTGCAGTATAACTGTGCACGCTTTGCTGGTATCGAGTGTTTTTTGAGCACTGCCCGCTAAGCCCGATTAACTAAGGCGTAGCGCCACCTTTCACCAGCTTATCCACAGCTTGGTGCACCTGCTAGGTGGATAACCTCAGCAGCTTGAATTGTTGTGACGAGCGAGTAGAGGCCAGTACAAGGCATTTGTGGGTTATGAAGGGCTTGCTCAGTTGTTGGTATGTGAAAAAACCGGATCACGTCGGCCGTGTGCGCTGGGTTGCTGAAAGTGTCTTGAGCTATTGATCAAAAAACAACCAGCGCGCTGTGACAGGCAGCAGCAGCGGCCTACAGCTATGGATGAACAGCTTATCCACAGCACCATCCCATGGCTTTGTGTACAAATTCACGCAGTGCCAGCACTGTGGAATAAAGCGCAATAACACAGATTGCACACAGCCACGCTTAATCAAGCTGATCAAATAACGATCAACACTCTGTAAGCATGGTGGTATATGGCCTGTAGCGATGTTCGAACAGCTTATCCACAGCGCCATCCCATGCCTGTGTGCACAGTTTAAAACCACTGTATATTTATTGATCAATGCTCTGTAGGCCTTGTAACCTATAGCGTGCAGAGGGGGTTCCCCAGCTTATCCACAACCCCATACACCTTGTAGGTGGATAACATACGCATGGCCATTGGCTGTTATTCACTTTACAATTCAGCGCCTGATTTCTTCTAGAAGCTTTTCCATGTCTGTATCTTCGTGGCCGCTGCGTCTTGCAACGGGTATTCAAGCGGCGAATGCTGTTTTAGGTCGAGCCTGTGCTTGGCTGACATTATTTCTGGTATTGGGCACCGCCTGCGTGGTGGTGCTGCGTTATGCCTTTGGTATTGGCGCAACGGCGCTGCAGGAAGCGGTGATGTATGCCCATGCGCTGACCTTTATGGGCACAGCGGCGTGGGCCTTGCAACGGGGTGCTCATGTGCGTGTGGATATCTTTTATCAGAACTTTTCTGCACGCAAAAAAGCCATCGTCGATAGCAGTGGCCATTTGTTATTGCTGCTGCCCATGTGCTTATTTCTTGGTTGGAACAGTTGGGGTTATGTGGCGAATTCCTGGGCGATGCAAGAAACCTCTGGCGAAGCCGGTGGTTTAGGTTTTATGTACCTGCAGAAAAGCATCATTTTGTTATTAGTGGCGAGTTTGCTGCTGCAGGCTGTGGCGGACTTGGTGCTGTTGATTAAGCAAATGCTGACGCCGACAGTCGCTAAGGATATGCAACATGACTGAAGTACTGGCGATTGCCTTATTTGTCACCATTTGCCTGATCTTAGTGATGGGCTATCCGGTGGCCTTTGTCCTCGGGGGCGTGTCGCTGTTATTTGCCGTGCTTGGCATGTTTGCCGGCGTCTTTGATCCAGTCTTTTTGCAAGCTTTACCTAACCGTTTATTCGGCATTATGAATAACCAAACCCTGCTGGCGGTACCGCTGTTTGTGTTTATGGGGGTGATGCTGGAGAAATCACGAGTAGCGGAAGACTTACTCGAATCCATGTCACGCCTGTTTGGCACGTTGCGCGGTGGTTTGGCGATTTCGGTTTGTGTGGTCGGCGCTTTGTTGGCCGCCAGCACCGGTGTTGTCGGTGCCACCGTGGTGACGCTGGGCTTGCTGGCGCTGCCCACTATGCTGCGCCGTGGTTATGATCCTGCGGTCGCGACTGGCACCTTAGCCGCCACCGGTACTTTGGGGCAGATTATTCCGCCGTCGATTATTTTAGTGTTGCTTGGTGATGTGTTATCCAGCGCCTATCAGCAAGCGCAAATTCGCATGGGGGTGTTTACCCCGAAAACCGTTTCGGTGGGCGATTTGTTTATTGGCGCTTTGCTTCCTGGGATACTGCTGGTGGGCATGTACATTGCCTATTTGCTTATTGTGGCGTTGCTGCAGCCGAAAAAGCTGCCCGCCTTGCCGCAAGAAGCCTTGGGGCCGATTGAGTGGGGACGCTTATTTAAAGCTTTGTTGCCGCCGCTGGTGCTGATGGGTTCGGTGCTGGGCTCGATTCTCGCTGGTGTGGCCACGCCGACTGAGGCGGCTTCTTTGGGAGCGATTGGAGCGCTACTGCTGGCGCTGCTGAAAGGGCAGTTTACTGTGGAGCGTTTACGTGAAGTGTCACACAGCACCGCGGAAATCAGTGCCATGGTGTTTATGATTTTGCTTGGTGCTTCGCTGTTCTCTTTAGTGTTTCGCGGTTTCGGCGGCGAGGTGATGATTGAGAATGTCTTTGCCCAGTTGCCCGGTGGTGTGCTTGGTGCTTTCTTTTTAGTGATGCTGGTGATTTTTCTGCTGGGTTTTATTCTCGACTTTATCGAAATCATCTTTGTCGTGGTGCCGATTGTGGGCCCGGTATTGCTGTCGATGGGGCTTGATCCGGTGTGGCTGGGTGTGATGATTGCATTGAATTTGCAAACCTCGTTTTTAACCCCGCCGTTTGGGTTTTCGTTGTTCTATTTGCGCAGTGTAACGCCCGCATCGGTGCCAACTCGCACCATGTATCGAGGCGTCGTGCCGTTTATTGCGCTGCAAATCAGCATGCTGGTGATAGCGTATGTGTGGCCAGATATCATTACTTGGTTGCCGAAGCAGATCTATGGCGGCAATTAAGTTGATCGCTCAGGAATATTAATATGCAGCAGACAATCACCGCGATGGATTTTTCTGGCTTACCCGGCTGGCGTTTACGCTTTGGCCAAGCGCAGTTGGATGTCAGCCAGAAAGGCGGGCAAATACTCAGCTATTTTGCTGACATCAATCAGCCGCCAGTGATTTGGCTTAGCGATTGTGCTGAGTACCGGCGCGGGCAAAGTGTACGCGGTGGTGTTCCGGTGTGCTGGCCTTGGTTTGGTGATATTCAGCGCAACCCGCTAGCTGTACAAGAAATGACCACAGCTGGTGCGCCTTTTCATGGTTTGGCGCGCACGCTGGATTGGCAGTTGCTACACAGCAGTGCTGATAGCCGTGGCGTGCAGCTCAGTTTGCAGCTGGATGCCAGTCAAGGTTTAAGCGCTTGGCCGCATGCGGCTATCTTGCAGTTGCATATTGCGTTAGGCGAGCGTTTAACCATTCGCTTAGACAACCATAATCTGGGCAGTGCGCCGCTGGCGCTCAGTCCGGCGTTGCATACGTATTTTGCCGTCAGTGATATTCGCCAAGTTGCCGTGCAAGGCTTAGCGGGTTGTCCCTATTATGAAACCCTTGAACAATGGCAATTGCGCGAGCACGTGGGCGACTTAGGTTTTAATGGTGAAACCGATCGGGTGTATTTGGATGTTCCAACCCATCTGCAGATTGTTGATCAAGGCTGGCAGCGGCGGATTCACTTGCATAGCCAAGGCTCGCAGTCAGCGATTGTCTGGAACCCGTGGATTGATAAAGCACACACACTGAGCGGCTTTGCCAATGACGCTTGGCAGCAGATGCTGTGCATTGAAAATGCCAATGTGTTGGCTGATCATCTGCTCTTGGCACCCAATCAGCGCCATCGGCTGCAGCTGGAGTTGAGCTGCAGTGCCGAGCTTTAAGCGCTGGCTGGTTAGGTTTTCCTGTCAGTCACTGCTGCATCTGCTAGGCTTAGCTGTCCGTTAACGGGAGCAAGTCATGAGTTCAAATGATCAATGGATGCAGCGTGATTTAGCCGTGCTTTGGCATCCCTGCACACAAATGAAAGACCATGAAAAATTACCTTTAGTGCCGATTCGCCGCGCTGAAGGGATTTGGTTGGAAGATTTTGATGGCAATCGCTATTTAGATGCGGTGAGTTCGTGGTGGACCAATATTTTCGGTCACTGCAACCCGCGGATTAATGATCGTATTAAGCAGCAGCTTGATCAGCTTGAGCACGTGATGCTCGCAGGTTTTAGCCATGCGCCAGTGATTGAGTTGTCCGAGCGCTTAGTAGCGATGACGCCACAGGGCTTGGATCGCGTGTTTTACGCCGACAATGGCTCATCGGGCATTGAAGTGGCGTTAAAAATGAGCCACCACTACTGGCTCAATCATGATCAGCCTAACAAGAAGCGTTTTGCCACCATTAGTAATGGTTATCACGGTGAAACCCTTGCCACTTTGGCCGTGGGTGATGTGGCGCTGTTTACCGAAACCTATAAAGCCCTGCTGATGGACTGCATTAAGGTGCCGAGTCCTGATTGCTATCACCGCCCAGAAGGGGTGAGTTGGGAAGCGCACTCAAGGGTGATGTTTGAGCATATGCGCCAGACTCTTGCCGAACATCACCATGAATTGGCCGCGGTGATTGTCGAGCCGTTGGTGCAAGGTGCTGGCGGTATGCGCATGTACCATCCGATTTATCTAACCTTGCTGCGCGAGGCCTGTGATGAATATGGCGTGCATCTGATTGTTGATGAAATTGCCATGGGTTTTGGCCGTACTGGCACGCTGTTCGCCTGTGAACAAGCCCATATCACCCCAGACTTTTTGATTCTATCGAAAGCGTTGACGGGTGGTTATCTGCCCATGGCAGCGATTCTCACCACCGAAAATGTCTATCAGACCTTTTATGCTGAATACGACACGATGCGCGGTTTTCTGCATTCGCATACCTACACGGGCAACCCTTTAGCCTGTGCCGCGGCCTTGGCCACCTTGGATATTTTCGCGCAAGACAATGTGATTGAAAAAAACCAAGTGCTGGCTAAATGCATGGGCGATGCCACCCAGCATCTGCAGGATCATCCGCATGTGGCGGAAGTACGCCAGACCGGTATGGTGTTAGCGATTGAAATGGTCAAAGATAAAACCACTAAAGAACCCTTTGCTTGGCAAGAGCGTCGCGGTCTTAAAGTATTTCAACATGCCATGGACAAAGGGGCGTTGCTACGTCCTTTAGGCAATGTGGTGTACTTTATTCCGCCCTATGTAATCACCCCTGAGCAAATCCAATGGCTGGCTGAAGTGGCCACCGAAGGGATTGATCTGGCTACCCGTGATTAAGCGCTAGACGCTCTGTAGAAAACCACGCACCATAGCGTGGTTTTTTATTGTCGGAGTTTAAGTATGTCGC
>JAAXZZ010000199.1 GCA_012719655.1 Gammaproteobacteria bacterium
AAGTAGGATTGACGCACGTTTTCAAAAAACAGCTGCTGCTCTTGCTCAAAGCGATCCAGCTTACCGCGAGCAACGGCGCGCGCCATGCCCTCTTCAACGGGCAAATCAAATAATAAGGTCATATCTGGACGCAAATCACCCTGCACAAATTGCTCAAGCAGTGCAATGCGCGAGCAGTCCAAGCCGCGGCCACCGCCTTGATAGGCATAGGTCGCATCGGTAAAACGATCACAAATAACGATTTTACCTTCAGCTAACGCCGGCAATATCACTTGTGCTAAGTGCTGCGCGCGCGCGGCAAACATCAGTAGCAACTCTGTATCCACTGCCATCGTTTCAGCATGCGGCGCCAGCAAAATCTCCCGAATCAGCTCAGCCAAGGCCGTGCCACCGGGCTCGCGAGTCAATGTCACAACAAAACCCTGCGCCTGCAACTGCTCAGCCAGATAGGCTCGATTGGTGGTTTTTCCCGCACCCTCAGGACCTTCTAAGGTAATAAATAATCCACGCATACTAAATCCTTATTGAGACGCAGCTGGGGCTGGACTGGAGCGGTAATCAGCGCGACGTTTAAGCTGATACTCACGCACCGCTTTATTGTGCTCAGCCAGTGAGTTGGAAAACACATGACTGCCATCGCCACGCGCAACAAAGTATAAACTTTTACCAGGTTTAGGGTGCAGCGCCGCATGAATCGCTTCACGGCCAACCATAGCGATCGGGGTGGGCGGCAAGCCCGCAATGACATAAGTATTGTAAGGTGTGGGGCGACGCAAATCAGCGCGCGTAATTTTTCCGTTATAGCTCTCGCCCATTCCATAAATCACTGTGGGAGCGGTCTGCAGCAGCATGCCAAGACCCAGTCGGCGAATAAATACACCGGCAATTTCATCGCGTTCATGCGCAACACCGGTTTCTTTTTCAATAATGGAGGCCATTACTAAAGCCTCATCAGCACTGCGATAAGGTAAGTTTTCTGCACGTGCTGCCCATTCCTCAGCCAACACCTTTTGCAAACGCTGATTGGCTTGACGGAGAATATCTAAATCACTTTGGCCACGCACAAAGTTGTAAGTATCCGGAAAAAAGCGTCCTTCAGGATGCACATTGGCCTGCCCCAGTTGACGCATCAGCTCACTATCACTGACATCGCCAAGGGTTTGCTGGAGTTTTTCTTGCTGCGCTAAAGCGCTACGGACTTGACGAAAGTTCCAGCCTTCAACCAAGGTGACGCGGTACTGCACAACATCACCGCTGCGCCACTTCTCTAATAACTGCGCAACTTTCATGCCTTCAGTGAGCTGATATTCACCGGCATGCAAAGGTTGGCTATAACCTTGCAATCGCCAACTTAAACGCAGCCAAAACGCCCCGCGCAATGCCCCCTGCTGTTCCAGTTGCAGCAACAAGCCATTTGGCGTGCTGCCAGCTGGCACTGCAAGCACTTGCTCGCCAGTAATTTGCAAGGGCTGCTCAAGCACTTCACGCTGCATCCAAAACAGCAAAGCCATTGCCATCAGCACAAGCAAACAGCCACTAAAAAAAGCAAGGGTAAACTTACGCAACATGGCTATTAATCCACTAAGTCTTTGATAAGTTGCTGCAGCTTACGAGTCAATTGACCGACTGGCCAGCGCTGCGTTAGATAACTGCGTACAGGCCAAATACCATACAAGCTGTTACAGGTGAAAACCTCATCGGCTTGCAGCAGCTGCTCAAGACTAATATCGGTCACTGCCACAGCAATTCCAGCCGCATCGGCGCGCGCCAACAACTCGGCACGCATCACCCCAGCCACACCACAACGGCTTAAATCAGCGGTGATCAGCTGCTGATTCTTCACAATAAAGATATTGCTAAACACCCCGTCAACCACTCGCAGCTGCTGATCCAATAATAAACCTTCGGCGAAGGCTGGATCTGACCACTCGGCTCGCGCCAGCACCTGCTCTAAACGGTTGAGATGTTTGAGCCCTGCTAAAATAGGCTGCTCGGCAAGACGCAACTGACAGCTATACAGCTCAATACCAGATTCTCTATGGGCGACTGGCCACTGTGGAAGACTGGCAGACTGTAAAATCCGCTGCGGCATACAAGGCTCAGGTAAAGCATAACCGCGCTGACCGACGCCACGGGTTAAGATCAACTTACAGACACCAACATCCAGCTGCTGCAGATAAGCATCCAGCTCTTGGCGCAACAATGGCAGGTCAAGCGGGATTGCCAAACGCTGACAACCTAATTGTAATCGCTGCAAATGGCGCTCAAGCAGAATTGCCCTGCCGTTGCGCACTTTAATGGTTTCAAAAAGACCATCACCATAAGCAAGACCACGGTCAGTCAGCGCGATAGTATCGCTGGGCTGACCGTTAATCCAAGCCTGCACGTCTAACGATACCGACGAAACAGCAACGAGCCATTGGTGCCGCCAAAACCAAAAGAATTGGAGAGCACAGCATCAATGGCTAGCGGCTTAGCGTGATGAGCAACAAAATCAAGATCGCAGCCCTCACCAGGCTTATCTAGATTGATGGTCGGTGGTGCCACTTGATCACGTATTGCTAAAATACTAAAGATCGCCTCTACAGCACCGGCCGCACCTAATAGGTGCCCTGTCATTGATTTGGTAGAACTGACGCAAATGGCTTTCGCATGCTCAGCAAAAACGCTTTTTAAAGCATTCACTTCAGCCAAGTCACCGGCCGGAGTTGATGTACCGTGCGCATTCACATATTGCACTTGGTCAGGCCGCATGCCTGCATCATGCAATGCACTGGCCATACAACGCGCCGCACCATCACCTTGCTCAGGTGGCGAGGTCATATGGTAAGCATCTGCACTCATACCAAAACCTGCAACCTCTGCATAGATTGTCGCACCACGGGCTTTCGCATGCTCTAATTCTTCCAACACCAAAGCACCGGCGCCATCGGACAGCACAAAACCATCACGGTCAGCATCCCATGGACGACTCGCCGCTTGCGGATCATCATTACGCGTAGATAACGCACGTGAAGCAGCAAAGCCACCAAGACCTAAACCACAGGCGGCCATTTCGGCACCACCTGCCAACATCACATCAGCATCACCATAGGCAATATTACGTGCTGCCATACCGATACAATGCGTACCTGTCGTACAAGCAGTGGCTACAGCATAGTTTGGCCCCTGTAGACCAAGCTGGATCGACAGGACACCAGAGATCATGTTGATAATAGAACCGGGCACAAAAAACGGTGAAATCCGGCGCGGTCCCTGATCAAATAACGTTTTACTGGTATTTTCAATATTGGTCAGACCACCAATCCCAGAACCCATCGCGACGCCAATGCGCTGACGGTTAGCATCCGTGACTTGCAGCCCAGAGTCCGTTATGGCTTGCATGCCTGCTGCCAAACCATACTGAATGAACAAATCTAAACGCCGCGCATCTTTAGCTGGCATGTACTGTTCAACATCAAAGTTTTTAACCGCCCCACCAAAACGAGTTGAAAAAGCATCAACGTTTATATGCTCAATCAAACCGATACCGCTTTTACCTGCTAGGATGCCAGACCAACTCTGTGCAACATCAACACCTAACGGGGACAACATTCCCATCCCGGTAACTACGACACGTCTACGCGACATGGCGATAACCTCTTGTTAATGCATAATGCGCTGTGCAAAAAAAAGCCGCACATCTATAAAAGTCGCGCGGCTTTCGCTGTTGTAAAACAACCGTTTACATTATTGCGCGTGCGCGTTGATGTAATCGATGGCTTCTTGAACAGTAGTGATTTTTTCAGCTTTTTCATCAGGAATTTCAGTCTCAAACTCTTCTTCAAGAGCCATAACCAACTCAACTGTATCCAATGAGTCCGCGCCTAAATCATTTACAAAAGATGCGCTGTTAGTCACGTCTTCTGCTTTAACACCTAACTGCTCAGCAACAATCTTTTTAACGCGTTCTTCAATAGTACTCATACCGTGTATCACTCCTAAATGGAAAAAACTGGGCAACTCTAGCTGCCACTCGTGCATGAAAGGGTTTTGCGCATTTTAAGCCAACTGCTTACCCTTTGCGAACAACTTGTGCGACTTGTCTGTGTTCAGCGTGATGCATCACTCAAACAACTCATATTTTACAAAGCGCAATTATGACTCAAAACTTGATGCTTCGGTCACATTTGCAGCCATTTTAACTCATATACATGCCGCCATTCACTGGAATCGTGGTTCCAGTAACATAAGAGGCCTGCTCTGACGCAAGGAAACCAACAACGTTAGCAATTTCTTGCGCTTGCCCCAAACGTCCCAATGGGATTTGAGTCAATAATGCATCACGTTGCGCCTCAGGCAAATCACGGGTCATATCCGTATCAATAAAGCCTGGAGCAACAGCGTTCACGGTAATTGAGCGCGAGCCTACTTCACGGGCTAAAGCGCGACCAAAACCTTCTAAACCAGCCTTTGCAGCAGCGTAGTTTACTTGACCTGCATTACCCATTGCACCTACTACTGAGCCGATACTGATAATACGCCCCCAACGCGCTTTGGTCATGCCGCGCAATACAGCTTTCGACATGCGGTACAAACTGTGCAAGTTGGTATCAATAACATCAAACCACTCTTCGTCTTTCATCCGCAGCATGAGATTATCGCGCGTGATGCCGGCGTTGTTGACTAGAATCAGTGGAGCACCAAATTCTGCTTGAATGCGCTCAAGTGTCGCCGTCACAGAATCAGCATCGCAGACATTTAACAGCATTCCAGTGCCTTGAATACCACTGTCCTGCAAAGCTTGACTGATACTTTGCGCGCCAGTTGCAGAAGTAGCAGTACCAATAACAGTTGCACCTTGTGCACCCAACTGCAAAGCAATGGCACGACCGATGCCTCGGCTTGCACCGGTAACGAGCGCCACTTTACCTTCTAAACTCATGTTTCTCTCCATATCAAAGCTGTGCAGTTAAGGCTGCAGCAAATGCTTCAGGACTGTCCAAATTATAGGTATTCACACCTTTAATGCAGCGCTTATTAAGACCTGACAGGACTTTACCTGGCCCACACTCGACCACATCAGTAACACCCTGCGCCGCTAAACACACCATTGATTCGACCCAGCGCACAGGGCTATAGAGTTGCGCTAACAGATTTTGTTCTAACACAGTCAAATCTGTCACAACTTCGGCGCTAACATTCTGCACTAACGCAATACTTGGCTGCTGCCAGGCAACGGCCGCCAAAGCCTGAGCAAATTGTTCTGCAGCAGGACGCATTAATTCACAATGCGAAGGCACACTGACGGGTAAAGGCATTGCACGCTTCGCGCCTCGCGCCTTGCAGGCTTCAATCGCGCGCTCAACAGCAGCAGCAGAGCCTGCGACAACCACTTGGCCTGGCGCATTAAAATTGACGGCACTGACCACTTCACCTTGCGCCGCTTCTGCACAAGCCGCCTGCACATCAGCATCATCCAATCCTAAAACAGCAGCCATTGCACCAGTACCCGCTGGCACAGCATCTTGCATGAGCTGACCGCGACGCTCAACCAAACACACCGCATCAAGCAAAGTTAAACTGCCTGCAGCCACCAGCGCTGAATACTCACCCAAGCTGTGCCCAGCGACATAAGCGGGTTGCGGACCACCTTTGGCCAACCATAAACGCCATAAGGCAATTGATGCCGTTAAAATAGCCGGTTGAGTTTTATCGGTTTGATTTAATACTTCTGCAGGACCTTGCTGACATAACGCCCACAGGTCATAACCTAAGGCCGTTGATGCTTCGGCAAAAGTTTCAGTAATCGCATATTCAGCTGCACCAATATCTGCCAACATGCTGACGGCCTGATAACCTTGCCCAGGAAATACAAACGCAAGAGAAGCCTTCATAAATAAATATTACCTATCATTCAACAAAGGGAGTTTGC
>JAAXZZ010000244.1 GCA_012719655.1 Gammaproteobacteria bacterium
ACTATTGCAGTTTCAGTCAGCGATGCAGATTTACATTTATTGCTGGGTGATAAAGTTAAAGAGAATGATGACTTTAAAAAGAGTCGCACTACAGACTTGCAGCCAACACCGCTGATCAAGAGTGCCTTGTGGGTGTCGCGACAAGCGAGTCATGGATGACGAAGCGCCCGAATCGGGTCAGGATGACCCGTTGAGGGAAAAGCGATACCCACAAGGGACGGCATGCGCTAAACGTTCGCGCTGCTTTGCTGTACTAAAAAGCAGTAACTCTGCATAAATTGTAATGCGGGCAGGCTGCCCGCGCTCCCAAAAAAGCGTCATGCGCGAAACTCCCAAACAACACAGCGGATCAAGAGTGCCTTGTGGGTGTCGCGGCGAGCGAGTCATGGATGACGAAGCGCCCGAATCGGGTCAGGATGACCCGTTGAGGGAACAGCGACACCCACAAGGGACGGCATGTGCATAACGTTCTGGCTACTTTGTTGTGCTAAAAAACAGTAACTCTGCGTAAGCTGCACTGCGAGCAGGCTGCCCGCGCGCCTATGAACCGTTGCGGGATAAGCGACACCCATAAGGTACGGCATGTGCGATTATTTACATGCTCAGCTCAGCACACCTAAAGCCTGTGCTCGCGCCACAGCCTGAGTACGGCGCTCAACGCCCAGCTTAAGATTGATATTACGTGCATGAGTTTTCACTGTATGTAACGAAATAAACAACTTATCGCTGATTTCCTGATTCGAACAGCCCTGCGCAATCAATTGTAAAACTGCAAGCTCTCTAGCACTCAACGCCTCATAGTGCCCTAATAGCGCTGTACTCACATGACTCTCAGCAACCTCAGGTAAAGCCGCCAAAAGCTCACCAGCCACTTGATCTAACGAACACAACTTTAATTGCTGACGAAACCACTGCACGTGCTTAGCCATTAACGGCTGAAATGCCAATACAGCACCACCTTGCGCCAACTCTAATGCTCTATGCAACTCATTTACAGCACGCGCAGTGGCATTGTGCTCCAATAAAATCACACACAAACGCACGCGCGCGGTCTGTTCAATCACCACACAATCGTGCTGCTGCGCATAAGCAATCAATCCTGCTAAACGTTGCTCAGCAAGCTGCACCTGAGCTGTCGCACACTCCAGCGCAGCCATCTGCAACTCAACATACAAAGCCAACTGCGGATGAAACTCTGACGCCTTATCCATCTGCTGCACATTGTAGGTCGCCGATAATCGCTCAAGCCAAGGCTGTGCCAGTTCCAGCTGACCTTGCTGCAGCCATAACTCACACTTACTCAGCGTCAACATCGCCAAATAATAGATACTCGGCACATCCCAAATATGCATGATGCGCTCAGCTTCAGCCAACTGTTCAAACGCTTCAGGTTCACGCCCACTCATGCCTTCTAAAACAACCTGCATGCGATAACCAATCAACAAACTGGCATCACGACATGCTTGCGCCTCACTGATCCCAGCGCAAAGCTTAACCCGCGCTTCAGGGATCAGCCCTCGCATTCCCAGCAAATAACCTTCATACATCGTGAGTCGCGCACGCACACTATAGTCACGCTCACGTGGCAAGTCAGCCAAGAGCTGCAACGCTTCACGCACCAGCGCCAAAGCCCGATGAATCTGCCCGCGCACCTGCAACACACGAGCTCGATCGTACAAAGCTAGCG
>JAAXZZ010000200.1 GCA_012719655.1 Gammaproteobacteria bacterium
CTACTGAGCATTAGGGTATGGATGCCTAAGGCGTGCAGTTGCGCAATGGCTTCAGGAGCCTGTTCGCGCAGTGTGTCGGCGACAGCAAAACAGGCCAGTACTCGCTCTTCGCTGGCTAACATAACGACGCTTTGCCCTTGTTGCTCCAGCGCGTTGAGCTGTGTTTGCAGTGCTGATGTACTCAATTTGAGCTCTTGCATCAAGCGGTGATTGCCTAAGTAATAGCGCGTACCGTTAATCAGACCACTGCTGCCACGGCCGAGCAGCGCCTCAAACTCACTGACCTCGTACCAGTGTTTTTGTTGATCAAGAAAAGCCTTGTGAATGGCGAGCGACACCGGGTGATCAGAACGTGCGGCGAGACTGGCTGCCAGATGTTTGGCGTTATGTTCTGGATCATTGAGCACGACTGTTTGCGTTAAAATGGCAGTGCCATGGGTGAGGGTGCCGGTTTTATCAAAGGCTAAATGGGTTAGGTCTTTACCTTGCTCTAAAAATACGCCGCCTTTAATCAAAATACCTTGGCGTGCGGCCTGCGTCAGGGCGCTGACCACAGCTACGGGTGTGGAAATCACCAAGGCGCAGGGGCAGGCAATGACTAATAACACCAGGGCTTTATACAGCCAGTCGCTCCATAAACCACCCAATAATAACGGCGGTAGGATGGCCACTAAGCAGGCGATGGCCACAACAATCGGCGTATAAATTTTGGCAAAGCGATCAATAAAACGCTGAGTGGGCGCGCGGCTGGCTTGTGCTTCTTCGACCGCATGAATGATCCGCGCCAGTGTTGAGTTGTCGCGGGTGGCGCTGGTGACGTACTCCAGCGCACCCTGCATATTGATGCTGCCAGCAAATAAAGGGCTGCCGATGCTCTTTTCTACTGGCAAACTTTCACCGGTAATGGGTGCTTGGTTCACCGTTGAGGTGCCGCTGACGACGCTGCCATCAAGTGGTACGCGCTCTCCGGGTTGTAAACGCACGCGGCTACCGATCGCCACTGTCTCAGCTTGGCGAGTCTGCCACTGCCCATCGATTAAGGTCAGCGCCGTTTCCGGAGACAACGCTAAAACACTATGGATGGCATAGCGGGCGCGATCGAGCGATTTGCTTTCAATCCATTCCGCCAAAGCAAAGAGGAAGGTCACCATCGCTGCTTCCGGCCAATGGCCAATAAATAGCGCGCCGGTTACCGCAATGGTCATTAAGGCGTTGATATTGAGATTGCCGTTACGAATGGCCACCCAGCCTTTTTTCAGTACCGGTAAACCCACGGTGGCAATCACCACACAAGTGAGAAGGATCACCGCCCAGAGAGAGTCATCGATTGTCAACTCAGCGACTTCAGCAGCAGTGGCAGCAATACCAGCAATGCTCAGCGGCCACAAAGATTGCTGGGTTGGTTGCGCTGTATTTTGCCGGTCATCTTGCTGCTGAGGGTTAAAGCCAATGCTGTGCAGGGCTTGCACAATGCTGTCGAAAGCCTGCTCGGCATGCGTTACCGTCAGTTGACGGCGTATCAAATTGAACTCCACTGCGCTAATTTCTGGCAAGGTAGCGAGCTTACTACGAATCAGTTGCTCTTCAGTGGGGCAGTCCATTTCGTTAATGATAAAGACGCTGCTGAGATGGCTTGGGTCTTTATGCGCAGAACCCTCTGGCGCAGACTGCGTATGGGGTATGCCACATTCGGTTTTGCAGGATTTCATAGGTACTCCAATAACGCAGGGCCTTGGCCATGATTTAAAACCTTACTACGGTAGGAGAGTCAAGCGCTGTACATCGGCAGCATCACGGCTAAACCTGCCAGTAATGACAGCACAATCGGCAGCGCTACGCGCAGCAGCATTGCGCGGCCGCCAATGGAAACGGCCATACCAGCCTTCATTAGGTTGTTGACTGAAGAAGCGATAATAATACCAATCAGCACTGTTCTACTTTCAAGACCGCTTTGTGACATGCGCGCTAAGGATAAGGTAATGGCGTCCACATCAGTGATACCGGAGACAGCCGCGAGCACGTAAATCCCCGCATTGCCGAGCCATTGCTGCAAAACACTAGCCAGCAACAAAATCACCGTTAGCAGTGCGCCCAATAACAATGCCGATTTTAAGTCGAGTGGATTATTGTTCAATGTTGGTTGCTCGACTCGAGTACCGTTGCGGTATTTGCGCCAAATCAGTAGTGCAGGAAAATATAGAACCAGTGTCATAACCAGTAGTGGAGCCACTAAATAACCCAATAGCGTTGGGGTAATCATCGCGCAGTACAAAAGTATTCGCAGGTACATGGTGCCGCAGGCCAGCAAAATACCGGATGATAATAATGCTGAAATCTGCGGTGTCTGGCGTGCCAGTCGCGAAAAATGCAGCGTCAATGCCGTGG
Organism: Gammaproteobacteria bacterium; assembly: GCA_012719655.1. GTDB lineage: Bacteria > Pseudomonadota > Gammaproteobacteria > Pseudomonadales > Pseudomonadaceae > Denitrificimonas. Next base: position 2,386 of record JAAXZZ010000200.1, read on the forward strand.
ATGAAGCCAGTCCAGCAAAAAGGCTGGTGAATAAAATGCCTTTTTCCGTGCCACCGACGCGCATGGCAAAATAACCTGCAAATGAAATTGATGCGATAAGGACAACCATCCACCAAATTTTATATGGGTTGAGCATCCCGCCTAGGCCCATGTCTTCGTTGGGTAGAAGCGGTAGCATCACGACGGAAATCAATAGCAGTTTTAATGCGGCGTCCAGTTCATGTTCTTGCAAGCGATTAAGGGCGCTATGAATTTCGTTTTTATTGTCGAGAATAATAGTCGTAATAACTGCAGCAGTGGCCGCAATAGTAATGTCAACGGCAACAGCCAAGGCGCCAAAACTAAAGGTTAACAGTAGGCCAATAATACCGGTAATGCTGTAATTGCCCATCTGCAGCATGCGCGCACGGTAAGCGATGACTGCAGCGATACAGACTGCCAGTAAAGTGCTGGGTAATACCCATGCGGTGACCTTGAGTGATAGCAGTGTCGCAATACCACCCAATAAACCCACTAGAGCATACGTGCGCATGCCGGCCACCCGCTCTCCGGACTTCTGCTCGCGAGCAGCCCAGCCGCGCTGCAGGCCGGTTAACGCACCCAGTAGTAAAGCAACGGCGAGTTGAATTATAACTTGTTGTTCGCTGACAAATTGCTCGGCATAGTTTTCCATTGAGGCCCCGATCATGCTGATTGGACAGCGTACCCATACAGTGTTACACAGCAGAATCTCGGCGATCTGCTGTTGTATCGTCCACTGGCAGTGTAAGTGTTTAAAACAAACGTGCCAACAGCGCAGGCACTGCGGTTTCCACGCGTAAAATGCGTTCGCCCAGTTGCACTGGCTCTAGGCCTGCTTTGCTCAGCAGCTCCACTTCATAGGGAATCCAGCCGCCTTCGGGGCCTATCGCCAGCGTGACGGGCTCGCTAAGCGCACGCGGGCATTCAGGAAAGTCACCAGGGTGGGCAATTAAACCTCGCGTGTTGGCGACTATGCTGGGCAGTTGGTCTTCGACAAAAGGCTTGAAACGCTTGGCTAAGATAAGTTCTGGCAAGACAGTGTCACGGGCTTGTTCAAGGCCTAAAAGCAATTGTTCATGCAATGCTTCCGGTTGTAAAAAAGGCGTCTGCCAAAAACTTTTTTCTACCCGGTAACTATTGATTAGTACCAGTTTCGCTACACCCATACTGGCAATGCTTTGCAAGGTGCGGCGCAGCATTTTCGGGCGTGGCAGGGCGAGCACTAAGGTGATGGGTAGTTTTGCCGGCGGGGCAGATGTTAAGTCAACCTGTAATTCTGCGGCTTTATCGTTAATTGACAAGAGTATGGCGCTGCCGTGCAAGCCGCCTAAGAGACCGGCACGCAATGATTGTCCAACGCTGGCTTGATTGACTGCATTGAGGTGTTGCAGCCTGCGGTCAGTAATGCGTACCCGATTTTCTGAAATAAAATCATCGTTATTCAGCAGCAGTAAATTCATGGTTTTACTGAAGGTGTTTGCTCGTCACTGACGCTTATATTGGATTCTTCAACTTCTTTTTCTTCGCGTTCTTTTTGGATAATGCTGCCGAAAAAAACACCAATTTCAAACAAGAACCACATAGGGATGGCCAGCAAGGTTTGCGAGAATATATCCGGCGGTGTCAGCAGCATACCGACCACAAAACAACCGACCACTACATAAGGGCGACTTTTTCGCAGAGCGGCAACATCAACGATGCCGATCCATACCAGTAAAAATGTTGCAATGGGGATTTCAAAGGCCACGCCAAAAGCAAAGAATAGCGTCAAAACAAAGTCGAGGTACTGACCAATATCGGTCATCATTTCGACCCCTTGTGGGGTTACGCTGGCAAAAAAGCCAAACATGATGGGGAACACAACAAAGTAAGCGAAGGCCATTCCAGCATAAAATAGAATGACGCTGGATATCAGCAAAGGTACAGCAACGCGTTTTTCATGTTTGTATAAGCCCGGCGCAATAAAGCCCCAGATTTGCTGGAGAATCACTGGCATGCTGATAAACAGTGAGACCACCATGGTGAGTTTAAAGGGTGTTAAGAAAGGCGAAGCCACGCCAGTCGCAATCACCGTTGCACCTTCTGGCAGATAAGTGCGTAAAGGTGCTGCGACTAAGGCATAAATATCCTGAGCAAAATAAAACAATGAAGCAAAAATCAGCAGAATAGCAATCACGCAACGTAATAAGCGTGTGCGCAGTTCCGTCAGATGGGCAATCAGCGACATTGAGCCGTCTGGTTGTGGTGCTGTGCTCATGAGGATTGCCCTTTATCTTCTGTGCTGCTGTCTTTGGTTGGTGCGTTATCTTTGAGTAAGTTGTGCAAAGGTTTGTCACTGAACATTTGATTGGCTTTATCAGTAGTGTCTTTGAGCATTTTACGCTCTTTCTCTAAAATGCCTTCATTGTGCAACTCACGGCGAATGTCATCCGCGCCGAGCTCGCGCTCAACATCTTCTTTGATCGTATTAAAGCTGCGCTTGATGCGACCCAGCCACATGCCTGCCACCCGAGCAGCACCAGGCAAGCGATCAGGGCCGATGACGACCAGCGCAACCACAGCGATCAGGATCAGTTCAGAGAAGCCAATATCAAACATGGATTAACTCATTTTTTAGAAGAAGGTTCTTCGATATGCTCGGCTTTAGCATCAAACGTCTGCCCAGTGGCTTCGGACTTTTGTACGGCCTCAGTGGGTTTATCGTCACTGCTGTCGACTGCTTTTCGGAAGCCTTTAATTGCATCACCTAAGTCAGAACCAACACCTTTCAGGCGCTTGGTACCAAACAAAACAATAACGATTGCTAAGATAATCAGTAGTTGCCAAACGCTAATACCGCCCATGATGTGTACTCCGTAGTGCCAATAATTAAGATGTTGTCCGGCTTGCCTTTTCTGCGTGACCAGATAAGCCAAAACGCCGTTCGAGCTCATCAAGTACCGCTTGAGGCTCTAAATTTAAAGCAGAAAGCATCACTAAGCTGTGAAACCATAAATCAGCCGTTTCGTAAATAACGTCGTGGGCGTCGCCCGAACTTGCAGCGTCTTTTGCCGCAAGAATGGTTTCCACGGCTTCTTCACCGACTTTCTCTAAAATTTTGTTCAAGCCTTTGTGATGCAGACTCGCAACGTAAGAGGTGTCTGGTTCAGCGTTTTTACGCGAATCAATCACCTGTGCTACACGGCGCAGAATATCGTCAGTCATGCGTATCAGCCTTGATAGATATCATGAGGATTTTTTATAACAGGTTCTACTGTCTGCCATTGACCGTCAATCAGTACACGGTAAAAACAACTGTGGCGACCGGTGTGGCAAGCGATATCGCCAATTTGCTCAACGCGTAAGATAATAACATCGGCGTCGCAGTCGAGGCGTATTTCATGCAGTTTCTGAATGTGTCCGGACTCTTCACCTTTACGCCAAAGCTTAGCACGTGAGCGTGACCAGTAAATTGCCCGCTGTTCTTTGACCGTTAGCTCAAGCGCTTCGCGGTTGAGCCAAGCCATCATTAAAATGCGCTCGGTTTTATAATCTTGGGCAATCGCTGGGATCAGACCATTGCTGTCCCACTTGATTTCGTCTAACCAGTTGCTCATGTCGTTCTCAATAGCTGTCATATTGTAAAGTTTTGGCTGGATCTGTGTCGCTAACGGCGCAGTACTAAGCATAGGCCGGCACTGAGCATTAACCAAGCCGGCCAAGCGTCTAAGTGCCAAGCTAAACCAAACTGCGCGCTGGCAACCAACAAGCTGGCGCCTAATACAGTAGGCAGCCAGCGCTGCGGCTGAGCCTTTGGCTCGGGCCTGTGATTGAAGTTCTCGAGACTGGCTTGCATGGTATTGGCTAAGTGTGGCAACCGTTCAAACTGCTGCTGCAGCTGCGCCAAGGCGTGTTTAGGCATATAACGCTCACGCATCCAGCGCTCTAAATAAGGCTGCGCGGTGCTCCATAAGTCGAGGTCTGGATAAAGCTGGCGACCCAAGCCCTCAATATTGAGTAGAGTTTTCTGTAGCAAGACTAATTGAGGCTGCACTTCCATATTAAAACGCCGTGCGGTTTGGAAGAGATGCAGCAACAAATGGCCAAAGGAAATTTCTTTTAAAGGGCGCTCAAAGATAGGCTCACAGACCGTACGAATTGCCGATTCAAACTCGTTGATTCGTGTGTCGCTGGGAACCCAGCCTGAGTCAATGTGCAATTGTGCGACTTTACGATAATCACGCTTAAAAAACGCCAGCAGGTTACGGGCTAAATAATCTTGATCTTCTGGCGTCAACGTACCAATGATGCCGCAGTCAATGGCAATGTATTGCGGATCCCAGGGTGTGCGCGTGCTGACAAAAATATTGCCAGGGTGCATATCGGCGTGGAAAAAGCTGTCGCGAAATACTTGCGTAAAGAAAATCTCGACACCGCGCTCGGCAAGTTTTTTTAGATCTGTACCTTGATCAATCAAAGTGGCCATATCAGTGACTGGAACACCGTAAATACGCTCCATCACTAAAACTTTTGGACGGCTCCACTGCCAATAAATTTGCGGCACATAGAGTAGCGCTGAGTTACTGAAATTGCGGCGTAACTGGCTGGTGTTGGCGGCTTCGCGTAGCAGGTCGAGTTCATCGTAGATGGTTTTTTCGTAATCGCTAACGACTTCTTTTGGCCGCAAGCGGCGTGCGTCAGGCGATGCACGCTCAGCGATGCCGGCCAGTAAGAATAACCACGCGAGGTCTTGGGCAATGATCGGTTTTAAACCTGGACGGATCACTTTAACCACGACCTCTTCGCCGCTTTGCAGTTGCGCGGCGTGAACTTGGGCAATGGAAGCCGAGGCCAATGGTGTGCTGGAGAACGCGCTAAATACCTCGGCAATGGGTGCGCCGAGCTGCTCTTCAATCAGTTTGATTGACTGCTCTGATGGGAAGGGCGGCACTTGGTCTTGCAGTTTGGCCATTTCATCGGCGATATCCGCTGGCAGTAAATCGCGCCGAGTTGAGAGTATTTGGCCAAACTTAATAAATACGGGGCCTAAGTCTTCAAGAGATAAACGTAATGCTTCACCACGGGGTAAGGTTTGTCGGCGCGGCAGCCAGCGCCAAGGCAATAGCCATTGCAAAATACGCAGGTAGCCAGGTAGTGGCAAAGCAAACAGCAAATCATCCAGACGGTAGCGTATAACAACACGTAAAATACGCCAGAGTCGGCGAGTAGCTAGCAGCTTCATAAAGGCTTTGAATTCCGTTTAAGTAAGAGCGTAATGCGGGCATCGAGACGATCTAAGTCGAGCTTTAGTTGATCGATTTCGCTAAAACGCATGTCTGCCTCTGTATGACCCACCAGCGCGCGCGATTCTTCAGCTAAATAGTCAGCCGTATTTAAATGCAAGCTGTGCGCCGATTGTATGATCCAGTCGCGGCGGCTGCGTAAGTGGCTGCTGATGAGCGCTGTTGGTAGCGGTCCAAGCCAGCGCGACACTTCATACTCCCAGTCCAGTTCGAGGCTTTGCATGATCTCTGCCAGTTCCATCAGCAAAGCACTGTTGCCGTCGATGCTGACGTCTGGGTGGTGCAATACACTGGTTTTGTCAGTGCTGCTGGCGAGCTTTAGCAGCAATGGTGCTGGCGCGCTTAAAGTGCAGTCAGCCGGTGCATGCCATTGCTTAGCCAGTTGTATTCCGGTTTCTAGGGGGATTAGATAAACAGTGATTGCTGGCATTGAACAGGCAATCGCAATGACTTTACCCGCGAGCGGCGCTAAACGAGCTGGCGCTGTGCTGTCGAGTTGTAGTAGGCGATTGAGTGCGGACTCGGCACTGGCGAGCGCGAACTGGGTCAGCATTAGGGTTTAATCCCACGGTGTAAGGCGACAATACCGCCAGTCATGTTGTGAAAGGTCACCCGAGCAAAGCCAGCGTCGTTCATCATCGCTTTTAAGGTCTCTTGATCGGGGTGCATGCGAATGGATTCAGCTAAGTAACGATAGCTGTCGGCGTCGTCAGTGATCAACTTGCCTGCCAGTGGCATAAACTTAAATGAATAAGCATCGTAGAACTTTGACAGCAATGGGTTGCTTGGCTTGGAGAATTCCAGCACCAGCAAACGACCACCGGGCTTAAGCACACGCAGCATTGAGCGTAACGCATCTTCTTTATGGGTGACATTGCGTAAACCAAAAGCAATGGTCACAACATCAAAGTAATTGTCAGGAAATGGCAGTTTTTCGGCATCGGCTTGCACAAAGCAAATGTTGTTAGCCACGCCTTTGTCGAGGAGTCGGTCGCGACCCACTTTTAGCATTGAAGCATTGATGTCAGCCAGCACTACTTCGCCTTCTGGGCCGACTAAGCTGGAAAATTTGCGCGCCAAATCGCCGGTGCCACCGGCAATGTCGAGGACTTTATTGCCACGGCGCACGCCAGATAATTCGATAGTGAAGCGCTTCCATAGGCGGTGCATACCGCCGGAAAGTACATCATTCATGATGTCGTAACGGGCTGCAACGGAATGGAACACTTCAGCAACTTTTTCTGCTTTCTGACTTTCTGGCACATCTTGAAAGCCGAAGTGGGTGGTTGGCTCATCGCTATTGGGCTGGCGTGGATTACTCATAAAACTTCACCTTAGACAGATTATCGAGCATTCTAATACCCACAGCGCCGTTTGTCTTGACGCTGGACAGATTAGCAACAATATCCTTTGCGCTAAGTGAGTGCATAATTATTGATAAAAAGTGGGTTAGGGGGAATTGATGAGCAAAATTGTAGTTGAGCGACAGCATAGGTTAGGCCGTGAAGGCGCACGCAATAAGGCTCAGCAGTTAGCAGAGCGCCTCGCCCAGCAATATGATGTGAGCTATCACTGGGTGGGAGATACTTTAGAGTTTCACCGCACCGGTGCGCAGGGCAGCATTGATGTGGATGAGACACATGTCCGCGTCAGCCTCAAGCTGGGTTTATTGTTATCAGCGCTCAGTGGAACCATTAAACGTGAAATTGAAGAGAACTTAGATAAGCAACTCAGTTAAGACGTTTTTTAACGCGTATTTAGTATGTTGTTTCTAATTTACTGACCTATTGTGTAGCCATGCTCTGTTCGAGGAGCACCAAATTTGCAGTTTAAATAATGAGGTGAAGCATGGCTAATGCAGTTGCGCAACAAGTGCAAGACACTAAAGAAACAACTAAGGGCGTACTCGCTGAGGTTAAACAGTATACGCGTAAAGCATGGCTGGCCGGTTTAGGTGCTTATGCTAAAGCAGGCCAGGAAGGTTACGACTATTTTAAAGAGTTGGTTAAAACAGGTGAAACTGTTGAAAAAGATGGCAAAAAGTTAGTCAACAAAAAAATTGATGCTGTGAATGAGCGTGTTGATGATCTCAAGAGCGATGCTGTGCAAGCCGTAGAGGGTCGTTTAGAGCAGATCGAAAATGCGTTTGATCAGCGCGTTGCACGTGCGCTCAATCGCCTAGGTATGCCATCTCGTCACGACTTGGATGCTCTATCAGTACGGTTAGAGCAGTTAAGTGCACTGGTTGAACACGCCGTTAAACAAAAAAACTGAGGTGGATATTATGAGCAGCAAGAAAAAAACTGAAACAAGCAGCAATGTCGTTGTTGCTGAAATTGAAAAATACAGCCGCCAAATTTGGTTAGCCGGCTTGGGTGCCTACTCAAAAGTCAGCAAAGATGGCAGCAAGCTATTTGACAATTTAGTGAAAGACGGCGAAAAAGCTGAAAAAATCGCTAAAACTGAAGTTGATAAGCAAGTTGAAGTGGTAAAAGAATCTGTAGAGTCTGCGAAAACACGTGTCAGCGGTGTTAAAGATAAAGCGCTGGGTAAGTGGAATGAGCTGGAAGAAGCCTTTGATAAGCGTTTAAACGCGGCTATTTCTCGTTTAGGTGTGCCGAGCCGCAACGAAGTGAAAGCATTGCAAGATCAAGTAGAAAACTTGACTGCGCAAATTGAAAAACTTACAGGTAGCACTCTTGCAGCCACTAAACCCGCGGCTAAAAAAGCGCCTGCCAAACCAGCCGCTAAAGCGGCGACTAAGGCTCCTGCTAAAACTGCAGAAAAAACAGCAGTGAAAGCACCAGCCAAACCCGCTGCTAAAAAACCAGCGGCCGCTAAGCCAGCCGCTAAAGCGACTGTAGATAAGCCAGCAGTAGCGAAAGAAGCGCAAGCTAAACCTGCCGTTGCTCCAGCAGCCCAGCCTGAGGCTGCAACAGTGACGCCAGAAGTGGTTAAGCCTAAGCCAGAGACTTTTATCTAAGTACTGACTCATGGACAAAAAGCCCAGCTCTGCTGGGTTTTTTGTTGCTACAGGCCACGCAGGTAAAATTAAGGAGACAAGTAACGTAGCGCGATTTTTTCTACTGCAGGTTTGAGGGTGTGATGCAAGTGCGGGGTTGCTAGCATTAAGACATTAAACACCACCACCCGTACTTCAGGTTCCATGCCCATCACCCGTTGATAATCGAGTGAAAATAACAGTGTTAAAGTCACTTGTTCGACCAGTAAGCCAAGCGCTTGACTGTCGCTGATGAGTACACCTTCGGCTTGTAAATGCATCAGTAGTGCGGCTAACGCATGTTTGAATTGATTGAGCCATTGACGAATCTGTCGCGCTAATTGCGGCAGACGTACCGAAAGATTGGCTAAGTCTTGAAAGAAGAAGCGATAGGCTGCCATGCGTTCAACCACAAGATGGATAAATAGCGCATAGTCCTCCGGTTCGACTTCGAGTTGCTCTGGCGGGTTGAGTAGCGGCGCCAGCTCGTTTTTAAAGCGTGTAAATAATTCCATAATCAGCGGTTCTTTGCCGTGAAAATGGTAATACAAATTGCCTGGGCTCATGTCCAGTTCAGTGGCGATCTCCAAGGTCGAGATATTCGATTCACCACGCTGATTAAATAACAATAAAGCACATTCGAGAATGCGATCACGTGTTTTCATGGGGCTGTTCTTCGGCTAAATCATCATCTGACTCATCTGCCGGTGCAACTAAATGCGTCGGGATGGGGTGAATAACTGCACGCTTGCGTTCCTCATCAAGAAACTCCATGACAAGAGGGGCTACCAGTGCTGCACGCGTCACCAAGAATAAATGACCGTCATCAATCACATGCAGTTGTGAGTTAGGAATGCGCCAAGCGAGTAAGCGCATATTGACCAGCGGGATAATCGGATCGTCATCACCGGCCAACACTAAAGTGGGTTGTTTAATCTTGTGCAGCCAATGAATGCTGGTCCAGCCTAGACCGGCAAACAGCTGCCAGTAGTAACCCAGCTTACTACCTGAACGGACTTTACTGGCATGGCGTGTGGCCAACTTTGCGTCACGACGAAAGGCACCACCGTAGATGTCAGCCGCAATTTGCACACCGTATGAAGGCTGGATGTAACGACGCGGACTGGCCATGCGTAACAATACTTTTGGCTTGCCTGGCACCATCACGGCGCCGGCTGCGGTGGCGGCTAAAATCAGTTTTTTGCAACGCTCTGGGTAATCGTAGGCAAATTGCTGCGCCAGCGCTCCCCCCCAAGACACACCGATGACGTTGACTTGACCGTAATCTAAATAATCCAGCATACGCGCGGCAAGTTTGGCCAGCCCTGGAAAACGATAAGGTTTGCTGGGCGTTGAAGAGCCACCGACACCAGGTACGTCGAAAGCAATAATTTCGAGATCTGGATCGAGCTCTTTAACAAACGGCACTACCAGCTCAAGGTTAGCGCCAATACCATTAAAAATAAGCAGTGGAGGCAGCGCACTTGTGCCAGGACGGACAGCCGTACGTAGGGTCTGCCCATCAAGATCTATGGTACGAAAAACAAAGGATAGCGGCATGCTGCGCCTCTTGGTAGTGACGTCCCTCTGATGTTATCCACGCATCAGCGCTGCGACGTGTTGTAAGCCATTATTTAATGAGTTTGCGTATTGCACCGCCTCCATGCGCTGCAGAATATCAATCAACGTTCGTGAACGTAAGTGCCTGGTGCTGGGTAACCGGTTGGATAGGCTTTACTGCCGAGACTGGTAGGCGCTTTTTTGAGCTTTCCTGAGCGTTCTTCAATCCATTTCTGCCAATGCGTCCACCATGAGTCCGTGTGCTTCGTCGCTGTTTCTTGCCAGACTTTTGGATCGCCGTGCAATTCGCTGTTGGTTTGGAAGCGTGCTTTGGGGTTGCCGACAGGGTTTAAAATACTTTGAATATGGCCGCTGTTGGACAGTACAAATTCGCACTTACCGCCAAACAGTAATGCGGAGCGGTAGCACGATTCCCATGGTGTGATGTGATCCGTGGTGCCTGCTACGCAATACAGGTCAACGTTTACCTTCGATAAATCAATCGGTGTATCGCACACTTCTAAGGCGTTAGCGCGCACCAATGGATTGGTGCGGAACATTTCAATTAACTCACCATGAAAAGCCGCTGGTAGTCGTGTGGTATCGTTATTCCAATACAAAATATCAAACACGGGCGGTTCATTGCCTAACAGGTAATTATTGACCCAGTAGTTCCAAATCAAGTCATTCGGACGCATCCAAGCAAACACCTTGGCCATGTCTTTACCTTCTAAAACACCGGCTTGGTACGAGCGACGCTTAGCACTTTCTAGGGTTTTTTCATCGGCAAATAACGCCACTTGGCTGTCTAGAGTAAAATCTAAAACGCTCACCAACTGAGTGACAGAGTGAATTTTATTCTGTTTAGAGGCTGCATAATGACCGAGTAACGCAGCGCTGGTGATGCCGCCAGAACATGCGCCCATGGTGGTTACGTCTTTACTGCCAGTAATGGCACACACCGCATCAACCGCCTCTTTCAGCGCTTCAATGTAAGTGTTCAAGCCCCACTCGCGGTGAGCCTTTGAAGGGTTACGCCAGCTCACAACAAAAACCTGCAAGTTGTTGCTTAAGCAAAAGCGCGCCAAGCTTTTATCCGGTGACAGGTCAAAGACATAAAATTTATTGATTTGTGGTGGCACAATCAGAATGGGTCTTTCGTGGACTTGTTCGGTCACGGGCTGGTATTGCAGCACTTCTAAAACCTCATTGCGAAATACAACCGCACCAGGCGTGCTGGCTATCGTCTTGCCGACTTCAAAAGCGCTCATATCCGTTTGACTGGGCATGCCGCCGTTATGTACGAGGTCTTTAGCCAGGTTGGAAAGTCCATCAAATAGACTTTTGCCGCCGGTTTCAAAAAAACGCTTTACGGCAGCCGGGTTGGCCATACTGTTGGTCGGCGACATCGCTTCCGTCATCAAATTGATGACAAAGAGCCCGCGATTGATGTCTTGCTCCGATAGACTGCTCTCTTCAATCCAGTCATGCAGCTCTTTACGCCAAGCCAGATAGCCTTGCATATAGCGTTTATAAATAGGGTTATTGCTCCAAGTTGGATCGTTAAAACGGCGATCGCTTTTTTCTGGAGCGAGTTCAGATTGACCGAGCAACACATTATTAATTTCTAAACCAAAACGAGCGGCATGTTTTGCGCTGTGCATCGGTTGGCGCAAGGCTTGTTTAAGCACCATGCGTGCAGTTGAAATCAGGTCTTTGCTATTGATACCAATAACGGGGTTAAGACCTAAAGTGTTTTCTATTGCTTGTTGTGTCAGTGTTTCATTATTGTTTTTATTGGTCATGATGACGCTCCATTGTCCAAAGACAGAATTACAGGCGTGCACAAATATGCTGAATACCGCTATCCGTTTCTCGCGTGTCCTTCAACGAAAAGGACAGAGCATAAATGAGTGCATGTATTCACATAAGTGATTGATTACCTCATTAACTGCATTGATGCAAATATAAATTGATCCTTAATAACTCAGTAGTATGTTTGAGTTTTTTAGAAAAAGCGTTCTAACTTCTGTGCTAGAGCCTTTGCTTGAGTTAAAAGGTTGAAAGTTGATGCGCTATGGGATGCGTAGATAAAGTGGCCGGCTGCTGCTGCGGCAATAAAATTAAAGACGTATCGCTGGCAAATTTTTATGAGTGATGAGTCGAGCAATCAGAGGCCGGGTTGAGTCTGGGCACCATAAAGGAGCCTTCACTGCGTGTCGGCAATGCAGAAATAGGCGCCATTGAGTGCTTTCAACGGTCACAGCATGAGGCGTACAACGGACTCATCAGGATCGCGTGAACGTCCGGCAGCGCTGAGTTGCGCTAAATACTTTTGCCATAGCGCTGAGTGCTCAGTGGCCAGTTCATAGAGGTAGTTCCAAGTGAAGATGCCACTGTCATGGCCATCATCAAAGGTTAGCTTGAGGGCATAATTGCCAGCAGGCTGTACATCTGTCAGGGCAACATGCATCTTGCCGTATTGCAGGATAGGCTTGCCATGTCCTTGCACTTCAGCCGATGGCGAATACACACGTAAAAACTCAGCAGGCAAAGCAAACTGTTGGCCATCGGCGTAGCCGAGCTCAAGGGTTTTGGAGCTTTTGTTGAGTTTGATACGCGTAGGGATCAGCATGTTGGTCTCGCTTTAGAAAAAGGTGTCAGCACCCAGTTCGGCGCTGACATCACAGTACCGACTTATAAGATATAACGCGACAGATCTTCGTCTTTGGCTAATTCACCCAGATGCTGATCAACATAGGCAGCATCAATGGCTAATGCAGCGCTTTTGTATTGTTCTGCCAATTCAGCCGCAGCAAATGACACTTCTTCGAGTAAGCGCTCAAGTAGTGTATGTAAACGGCGAGCACCAATGTTTTCAGTTTTTTCGTTGACCTGCCAAGCAATCTCAGCAATGCGCTCAATGCCGCTGGCAGTGAATTCAACGTTGAGGCCTTCGGTGGCCAGTAGTGCTACGTATTGTTCGGTGAGTGAGGCATCAGGCTCGCTGAGAATGCGCTTAAAGTCATCTGGCGTCAGAGCTTTTAACTCGACGCGAATCGGTAAGCGGCCTTGTAACTCAGGAACTAAGTCACTGGGCTTGCTCAGATGAAAGGCGCCTGAAGCAATAAACAGAATATGATCGGTTTTAACCATGCCCAGTTTGGTGTTGACGGTGCAGCCTTCGATCAGTGGTAGCAAGTCGCGTTGCACGCCTTCACGGGAAACGTCAGCCCCTCCAGTGTTGCCACGCTTAGCGATCTTATCAATTTCGTCGAGGAAAACGATACCATGCTGTTCAACGGCTTCTAGCGCACGCACTTTAATATCGTCTTCGTTGACCAAACGTGCAGCCTCTTCATCACGAATCAGCTTCAGAGCATCGGCGACGCGCATTTTACGGCTTTTGGTTTTGCCTCTGTTCATGCCAGAGAACAGGCTCTGCAACTGGCTGGTCATTTCTTCCATGCCCGGAGGGGTCATGATTTCCACACCCATCGGTGCCTCAGCTACTTCGATTTCAATTTCTTTATCGTCCAGTTGGCCTTCGCGCAAACGTTTACGGAATAATTGGCGGGTGCTCGAGTCGGTGCGCTCAAGGGATTCGTCAGCGCTTGAGCGGGCGGGAGGTAATAATGCATCAAGAATGCGTTCTTCCGCGGCATCTTCGGCACGGTTGCGCATGCTTTTCATTTCTTGCTCACGCAGCATTTTTACCGCGGCATCGGCTAAGTCACGAATAATTGAATCAACATCACGGCCGACATAGCCCACTTCAGTGAACTTGGTTGCTTCCACTTTGATAAAGGGTGCGTTGACCAGCTTGGCTAAGCGACGAGCGATCTCGGTTTTACCAACACCGGTTGGGCCAATCATTAAAATGTTTTTAGGTGTGACTTCATTGCGCAGGTCAGCGGATAACTGCATGCGTCTCCAGCGGTTGCGCAGAGCAATCGCTACAGCACGTTTGGCATCATCTTGGCCAACGATATGGCGATTAAGCTCATGCACAATTTCACGGGGTGTCATGGACATAGTGGTCTCCGAGGCGCGCTTAAATCGCGCTCTCCTGCTCTTCGATGGTTAAATTCTGGTTGGTAAATACACAAATTGAACCGGCGATGTGTAAGGCTTTTTCAGCAATTTCGCGGGCGGATAGATCGCTGTTTTCTAATAGCGCCAGGGCCGCCGCTTGGGCGAAACCACCGCCTGAGCCCATGGCAATCATGCCGTGTTCTGGCTCAACCACATCACCATTACCGGTAATAATTAACGAGGCATCTTTATTGGCTACGGCCAACATGGCTTCGAGGCGGCTCAGCGAACGATCGGTCCGCCAGTCTTTGGCTAACTCAACAGCTGCACGAACTAAATGGCCTTGGTGTTTTTCTAATTGGCCTTCAAAACGCTCAAATAGAGTAAAAGCGTCTGCTGTGGCTCCGGCAAAACCGGCCAGTACTTGGCCGTGATAGAGGCGGCGAACTTTTTTTGCATTGCCTTTCATCACGGTATTGCCAAGGGATACTTGACCGTCACCACCCATAACGACTTTGCCGTTGCGACGAACTGAAACAATTGTGGTCAAGGGATATTCTCCACGTTGATGGGTATATTTACCCGGGTTCTTCACAGATGGGGATGGATTGCGCAAGCTTCAAGGGTAGCCGCTTAAAGTCGTAGATTTTTCTGAAGGTTCTTTGCGGGCGAGCCGCCCGCGCTCCCAAGTGGAGTTGGTCTGTGACGGGCGAGTCGCTCGCGCTTTTGATAAAGAGGCGTAAGCACATCGCGCTAACGACACCAATGATCAATGAGTGCCTCGCTAGTGCGGCGGCAAGCGTAGCCATGGATGGCGCAGCGCCCGAATCGAGCCAGGATGGCTCGTTGAGGGTAGAGTCGCATTAGCGAGGTACGTTATGCACAATGTCGCTAGCAATGCAGCATAGATGCAGTCTCGAAGTGCATAAAGTAGATTGCTGTCCTGCGAGAGGTTCTTTGCGGGCGAGCCGCCCGCGCTCCCAGTAACAAAGCAGGCACGTAGCACCCGCATCGAGTGAAAATCGCCGGCGCGGCCATACAGCTTAGTCAGCCGGTATTAGCGACCTTTACGCTGCTGCAAAAGCAGGTTGTTAAAACCATTATTGGCCAGTTGTTTTTGTGCGACTGCCAGTTGCTCTCGACTGACAAAAGGGCCAACTAAAACACGATGCCAAGTTTTGTCAGCAACTTGTCCTGACTCAATGTGTACATCTTGACCGCTGAGCAGCAGTTGTGCGCGGACACTTTCGGCTTTAGAGCGTTCGGGGAAAGAGCCGGCCTGCAGATAAAACTGAGTTTTTGCTGCCGCTTTTTCTGCCGGAGCGGGCGGTGTTTTACCATCAAGAATGGCTTGCGCACGTGCAGCGTCAGCTTTTTTCGCCGCCTCAACTTCCGTTTTGCTTGGTGGTGGCGGGGTTTTTTCGGGCAGTGCTTCGGCAGGTACAATCACTTCTGATTCAGACAGCAAGGTATAAAACTCAAACTTTGGTTTGGTTGCTGGCGCTTCTTTCTGCGGTTTTGCTACAGGTTTTTTATTAGCAGCAACAGGTTTTTCACGCTTAATTGCATCATTACCCGGTTCGAGTTTGAGCAAAGACATCACGAAAACGCCAATGATTAAACCACCAAGCACCCAGACTACAGGATGCACAGGTTTTTTAGCAGGAGCGTTATAGCGGCTTGCCCCTCGTTTCGGTGCAGCTTTTTTACGTGCAGCCATTTACATACGCTCCAAGGTTTTTAGGCCGAGCAGCTCAAGACCTTGCTTTAGTGTGCGACCAGTCAGCGCGGCTAAGCGTAAGCGACTGTGGCGAGTGGCCTCATCGTCTGCTGATAGAATAGGGCAATGCTCATAAAAGCTAGAAAATTGACCGGCCAATTCATACAAATAGGTACAAAGAATATGCGGTGTACCTTTTTCAGCGATGTTATACAGCACTTCACTGTAGCGCTGCAGCGTCGCGGCCAATACTTGTTCGGCTTCGCTGGCTAAGACAATATGGCCTGGCAGTTCGCTGTTCATATCTAAATCAGTGCGTCTAAACACGCTGGCAACACGGGTGTAGGCATACAGCAAGTAAGGCGCGGTATTGCCTTCAAAGCTGAGCATTTGCTCAAAGTTAAAGCTGTAATCACTGCTGCGGTGCTTGCTTAAGTCAGCATATTTCACCGCGCCAATGCCAACAGCTTGGGCAATGCTATGCAGTTCGTTGTCAGCTAATTCTGGGTTCTTCTCTTTCACCAAAGCATAGGCACGCTGTTCTGCTTCATTGAGTAGATCAATCAGTTTAACAGTGCCGCCATCACGTGTTTTGAAAGGGCGGCCATCTGGACCATTCATGGTACCAAAGCCCATGTGTTCCAGTTGCATGTCCGGGTGAACAAAGCCTGCACGACGTGCCACAGCAAAGACCATTTGAAAGTGCAGGGCTTGGCGCTGATCAACGAAATACAACGCACGATCAGCTTTCAGCGCTTGGCTGCGATAACGCATCGCCGCTAAATCAGTGGTGGCATACAGATAACCACCGTCCGCTTTTTGCACAATCACTGGCAAAGGATTGTCTTCGGCATTTTTGAATTCATCTAAGAAAACGCACTGCGCGCCTTCGCTTTCGGTCAGTAGACCTTTATCGCGCAGACTCTCAACAATATTGGCTAAATCCGCATTGTAGGAGCTTTCACCACGCACATCCTGCATGCTCAGCTTAACGCCCAAGCGGTCGTAGAGCTGTTGGCAATGCTGCAATGAAACATCATTAAACTGTTTCCATAAACGCAAGCACTCTGGATCACCCGCTTGCAGTTTCACCACCAGCGCGCGTGCACGTTCGGCAAACTCCGGCGACTCATCAAAGCGCTGTTTGGCGGCGCGGTAAAACGCTTCTAAATCCGACAGCTGAGTTTCTTGGGCGCTAGGATTCTCTTGCAAATACGCCAGCAGCATACCGAACTGAGTACCCCAGTCGCCGACGTGGTTCTGACGAATCACTTCATGTCCGAGTAGCTCTAACACGCGCGCCACGGCATCACCGATAATGGTTGAGCGTAAATGGCCAACGTGCATTTCTTTGGCAAGGTTAGGTGAAGATAAATCCACCACGACACGTTGTGTCGGTTGCTGTTTTGCGACCCCAATTTGGCTATCGCTTAAGGAGAGATCTAAACGTTGTGCGAGTGCTGCATGGTTTTGAAAAAAGTTTAGAAAACCAGGGCCAGCAATCACTACTTCGCTGACTTGTGGGTCAGACGGCAGTGCTTTAATCAATAATTCGGCCAGATCGCGCGGTTTCATTTTTGCTGGTTTAGCCAACATCATGGCGATATTGCTGGCGAAGTCACCGTGGCTTTTATCCCGCGTATTTTCGACTTGAATGTTGATTTCAAGCCCCTCTGCAAGGATGCCTTCGTTGGTCAGTTGATTGACTGCGTGGTGAATTAAACTGCGGATACTGTCTTTCATAATTTCTCTTAACGAAGGCAAGTCGCGAATAATCGCTTAATAAACGGTCTATTATCGACCCCCAGCGCGCTTGCTTCAAGCGCCAAGCGTCATCCCGCGTGCTTTAAAATAAATCTATAGGGTCAACATCCAGTGACCAACGGCTCAGCCGTGCACTTGGCAGGTTTTCTAGGTTGTTGCATAAAGGTGTTAATAAACGGTGCAGCTGGGCGCGACTATTGGCTTGCAGCAGCAGTTGCGCGCGATAGCGCCCAGCACGACGCTCCATTGGCGAAGTGATGGGTCCCAGCAGTTCAACCCCTTCAATCTTTAATTGATCAAGCAGTTGTTCGGCAATGCTGTAAGCATCTTCTAAGAAAAGATCGGCCAGCTCTGCTTTTAGCGCATCGGCGCGCAGCAGAGCTAAGTGACTGAAAGGGGGTAAGCCCGTGGCACGGCGCTCGCTCAGTGCTTGTTCAGCAAAGGCAAAATAGCCTTGCTCGCTGAGTTGCACCAATAATGGATGGTCGGCTAACTGGCTTTGAATAATCACCCGGCCCAGATCACTGGCGCGGCCTGCACGTCCGGCCACTTGCACGATTAATTGCGCCATTTTTTCGCTGGCGCGAAAGTCTGCAGAAAATAAACCACCATCGGCATTTAAAATCGCTACCAGCGTCACCCGCGGAAAGTGATGCCCTTTAGCCAGCATTTGTGTGCCAATCATAATGCAGGGTTGACCGCTGCCAATGGGGCTAAGCAAGGTGTCCATGGAGCCTTTGCGTGAAGTGCTGTCGCGATCAATGCGCAGCACTGGCGTGTCCGGAAATAAAATCCGCAGGCGTTCTTCTGCGCGTTCGGTACCGGCACCAATCGGGCGTAAATCAACATTATTACAGCTGGGGCATTGATGCGGACGTGCTTCAGTGTGACCACAATGGTGGCAACGCAGTTCGTTGTCGCGCTGGTGAAAGGTCAAGCGCGCATCGCACTCAGAGCATTGACTCATCCAGCCGCAGTCATTGCACATTAATACCGGCGCAAAACCACGGCGGTTGAGAAAGACTAAAACTTGTTGACCCGCTTCTAGGGTTTGGCGAATTTCTTTTTGCAGTGGTGCACTCATTCCAGAATCCAGCGGCAAGCTGCGCACATCTAAACGAATAAACTTGGGCTGGCTGGCAGCGCCAGCGCGCTTGGTTAAGCGCAATAGAGCAAAGCGGCCGTTATAGGCGTTATATAAGCTTTCTAAACTGGGCGTGGCCGAACCTAAAACAATAGGTATATTGGCTGTGCGTGCCCGCACCAAGGCCAGATCACGGGCGTGATAGCGTAGCCCTTCTTGCTGTTTATAGGAGGCATCGTGCTCTTCATCAATGATGATCAGGCCAAGTCTTTTTAGCGGAGTAAATAATGCTGAGCGCGTTCCGATAATAATATCGGCATGCCCTGAGCGCGCGGCTAGCCAAGCCTCTAAGCGTTCACGATCATTGACATTGGAATGCAATAAGGCAATGCGTGCATTAAATCGCTTGGTAAAACGCTCAAGGGTTTGTGGTCCTAAATTGATTTCTGGAATCAACACCAGCACTTGCTTGCCAGTGGCTAAGGTCTCGCGGATCAACTGTAAATACACTTCAGTTTTACCGCTGCCGGTCACACCGGCTAACAAGTAGGCTTTGTATTCTTGGTTGTTAGCATGAATGGCATTAAAAGCCGCTTGCTGTTCATCATTGAGCGGCAGTTCGGGCTGCGCAAGGCTAGGAGGCTTATGCGGCAAATCTTGCAGTTGCCGTATCTGCTCCGTGACTAACCCCTTACTCAGTAACGCGCTGATACTGTCTTTACTGATGCCAAAGTGTTCAAGACGTTCGTGGGCAATGCCTTGATTGTGCTGAGCTAGCACTTGTAAGGCGTGGCGTTGTCGAGGGGCGCGAGTGAGCAGAGGGTTATCCAATTGCAATGGCAGCTTGGCCAGCCACATTTTTTGCTGGCGCGCTTGCGCAGGCTTACCTTGACGCAGTAGGGCGGGCAACGCCCAATTAAAGGTATCGCCTAGACTATGTTGATAATACTGCGCGGCCCAAATGCACAGACGCATCATACTTGGCGGTAATAATGGCTGCTCATCGAGCAGCGCTAGGGCATCTTTAAGCTTATTAGTGGGCACATTGGTTGTGCTGGCGGTTTCGACCAGAATTCCAACTAATTCACGTCGGCCAAACGGCACACGCACGCGCACACCGGGCTGCCATGCACTAACCGACACCTGAGTAGGTGCACGGTAATCAAACAACCGGCGCAGTGGTGACGGCAAAGCAATACGTAAATAGAGTTCGGACACAAGGATATCCCTAAGCTTGATGAGGTGATCTTAGCGCGCTAACATTATTGGACTTCTAAAAGATCAACGTCAAAAATCAGTACAGAACCGGGCTTTATTTTTCCAGTTGCAGCGTTGCCGTAAGCCAGATCAGACGGAATGAAGAATTTAAATGTATCGCCGGCAACCATCAGTTGCAGGCCTTCGGTCCATCCTTTTATCACGCGATTTAGCGGGAAACTAATCGGCTCATTGCGTTCAACTGAGCTATCGAAGACAGTGCCATCTAACAGGGTGCCATGGTAATGCACTTTTACTGTGGAGTTGGCGCTTGGGTGAACACTGCCGTCGCCTTTTTTTAATATTTTATACTGTAAGCCAGAGGCTGTTTCGACGACGTCTTGATTCGCTTTATTGGCGGTTAAAAAGCTATTTCCTCTCTCAATGTTTTGCAAAGCGGCCTTTTTACTGTTGGCATTTTTAATAAAATACAAAGCGCTGAGCGCAACGGCGACAGCTAAAATAATAAGTTTCATTCATTGTCCTAATAAAGTGTGGTGTTTCCTATTCTAGCACTGGCCTGTTTTCTGGGTGGCAAGAGGTGGATTAAGTGCGAGCCCCAGCGATTCGGCCTTTTTCTACAGCTTGGCTTGCTATCAGAGCACGGCTTGACCTTTTTTTCGTTCTGCGCGGAGCCTTACCCTGACCTTGCAGCCCAGTAAATCTGATCTGGCTAACCTGTTCCATTAGTTGCTGCAGTCCGTTGAGCATTGGCGTCATAAATTGGTTATAGCTCATGCGCTTTTGGGCAATGGCTTCCAGTTGTGATTCCCAGTGTGCGGTCATGTCAGGTAAGGTCATGGCTTCAGGTAAGGACAGGATCAAACGGCGGCCCACTTCAGTGGCATGGATTTCTTTGCCTTGTTTGCTCAAGAAACCGCGCTTAAATAGCAGTGCAATAATCCCCGCACGGGTGGCTTCGGTGCCGAGACCGTCGGTGTCACGTAGGACTTTTTTAATCTCGGGGTCAGACACATAGCGCGCAATGCCGGTCATTGCTGCCAGTAAGCTGGCATCAGTAAAGTGTTTTGGTGGACTGGTTTGTTTTTCATCCAGTCGACCGTTGATACAGAGCAGGTTGTCGCCTTTGACTAGGTTGGGCAGTTTAAGCGCAGAGAACTCTTTATCCTCTGTATTGCCTTTGCGTTCAGGCAATAGCGCTTTCCAGCCTTTGCTCAGCACTTCTTTTTGCCGACTGATAAATAAGCCGCCGGCCACTTCGCTATCAATTTGTTTTTCTTGATAGATGAAGGGCGGATAAAACTGCATCAGGTATTGCCGTGCCACCAGTTCATAGATTTTTTGCTCATCAGTGCGTAAGCGGCTGCCGTCGAGTTTACGGCTAGTGGGAATGATGGCGTGGTGTGCGCTGACTTTGCTGTCATCCCAGGCTTTAGATTTTAGTGTTAGATCAGCGCTTTGCACCGCTTGATTGAGTGCGGAGCAGCTATGCGCAATGGCTTGACTGACTGAATCTTTGTCGTGGTAGTGGCCTTGCGGTAAGTAGCGGCAGTCAGAACGTGGGTAGGTCAGCAGTTTGTGGGTTTCGTAAAGTTTTTGGCAAAGATCTAAGGTCTTTTGCGCATTAAAGTTAAAACGCTTGGAGGCGTCGATTTGTAATGAAGACAAATTGTAGGGCAGAGGGGCCGCTTGTTTTTTCACGCTTTCAGTGACCGCCACGACTTGCCCTGGTTGATTCAATACTTTGTTCAGTACAGTTTGTGCTAACTTTTTTAACAACACACGGCCGTCTTCATCCATATACATGTCACAGGCGGCGCTGGGCTGCCATTTGGCGCTATAGGTTTGTTGGTTGTCGGTTTGCAGTTCAATAAAAACCTCATAGAAAGGCTTGCTGACAAAGTTTTCAATCTCTAGATCACGGTGCACCACTAAACCTAAGATGGGTGTTTGCACACGCCCCACCGAGAGCACGCCCTGATAGCCCGATGCTTGCCCCTGTAAAGTACACAGGCGCGTCATATTAATGCCATAGAGCCAGTCGGCTCGGGCGCGCGCCAGTGCGGAAGTGGCCAGTGGGATAAAGTCGCTATTAAGGCGCAGATCATTGAGTGAGCGTTTGATTGCATCAGGGTTCATGTCGCTGATTAAGCAACGCTGCGCGGCCATGCGCTTGGCTTTAGATACGCCGCTGTAATTGATCACTTCATCCACGAGAATTTGGCCAACTCTATCCGGATCGCCCATGTTGACCAATACATCGGCTTGCTTAATCAGCTTTTTCACCACAGCTAACTGCTTGCGGGTTGCCGCTTTAACCTGATGCTGCCATTGGGTTGGAATAATAGGTAAGTGCTCTTTGCGCCACTTTTTATACTCAGGGTTATAAACTTCTGGCTCTGCTTGCTCAAGTAAATGGCCAACGCACCAGGTCACCACATCACCGCTGGCCACTTTAATAAAACCTTCACCTTGCTGGTGCGGTTTAGGTAAAACCGCCGCTACGGCGCGACCGACGCTGGGCTTTTCAGCTATGTATACAATCACTTGAGTGTTCCATGGATAAGAGCGAAGACAGACAAATCTGTAGCAGTATATTGGCTTGTTAGCGTTTTCCTAAGGATAGACGGCTTTTAAGTTTTGTCTTGCTGCAACCCGCAGACTCAATCCTCGGCTTGCACGACATCAATCGCATTGGCGTATCGCCGTGTCGCGTGGTATGAATAAAGCCACTATTTAAACCTATGAGGCGAACGTCATGAGCAAGAAAGTAGCAGTTATCTTATCCGGATGTGGTGTTTTCGATGGCGCTGAAATTAACGAGACCGTGTTGACGGCGCTGAGCTTAGATCAGCAGGGCGCGCAGGTTGAGTATTTTGCTCCAGATATAAATCAGCATCACGTGCTCAATCATCTGACCGGTGAAGAAATGCCCGAGCAGCGCAATGTTTTAGTTGAATCAGCACGCATTACCCGTGGCAAGTCACGCGATATTCGTGAACTCAAAGCAGCAGATTTTGATGCAGTGATTTTGCCCGGTGGTTTTGGTGTGGCGAAAAATCTATCTGATTTTGCCTTCAAGGGTGCTGACTGCCGAGTGCAAGAAGATACCTTGCAGGCGATTTTGCAGTTTAAAGAGGCCAACAAACCCGTTGGCTTAATCTGCATCTCGCCAGCCTTATCCGCAAAGATTTTTGCTGAAGGCGTGCGCTGTACCATTGGTGATGATGCCGATACCGCCGCGGCGATTACCCAGATGGGCGGTGTGCATCAAGACTGCACAGTGGACGGTATCGTGGTGGATGAGAAAAACCGCTTAGTAACGACACCTGCTTATATGCTGGCGCAATCGATCAGTGAAGCGGCGAAAGGCATTCATAAACTTGTCGAACAGGTTTTAGCTATGGCTTAATGCCCAGCACAGTATGCTCAGTCATTGTTGTGCCGCCGGTGCCGATGACTGAGCACGGGTTTAGATAGTCCATTGAACAATAAAAAAGTGCTGGAAGCGCGAGTGTAGTGTTACACCGTGATGATCGAGCAACAGACGCAGGATCAATCCCACATGAGTACAACAGAGTTGGCTCCCGAATTGCTGCAAGCGGCGCAGTATTTTTTCGATCAAATCCCTTTTAATCATCTGGTCGGTATTCAAGTGGATTCGCTGTCCACAGAAAAAGTCTGCATGCATGTATCGATGCGTGAAGAGTTAATTGGCAATCATATTCAAGGTATTTTACACGGCGGAGTGATTGCTTCGATTCTTGATGTGGCAGGCGGAGCTATGGCATTGATTGGGGCAATTCAACGTTTGCCGGAGTTGCCCGCGGTGGAGCGGATGATGAGCTTGTCTAAGCTGGGCACCATTGATATGCGCGTTGATTATCTTCGCCCAGGACGGGGCAAACGTTTTGATGCGGTTTCGACACTATTACGAGCCGGTAATAAAGTCGCGGTGGTACGCACCGAACTGCACAATGATGAGGGCTATTTAATTGCGGTCAGCACTGGAACTTATTTAGTCGGTTGATTGATTGCTGGGGAGCTTGGCCAGGCGAGTGAGAATCCGGTCCAGCGCATTGGAGAATGCCTGTTTGTCGCGCTCATCATAACCGCGCTGGCCACCGCTCATTTGGCCGTGATCGCGCAGATCAGTGAATAAATTACGCATGGCTAAACGATCACCCATATTGCGTTCAGTAAACTCATTGCCACGTGGATCAAGCGCTACCGCTTGTTTTTTCAGCAAGCGATCAGCCAGAGGAATATCACTGCAAATCACTAACTCATTGGCGGCGACATGCTCAACAATGTAGTCATCTGCCGCATCTGGGCCACTGGGTACGACAATTAATTGTACGCAGGCAAAGTTAGGCCGCGGCTGTGCTTGCCCGGCGACTAAAATCACCGAAAACTTTCGCTTTAAAGCACATTTAATCACTTGATCACGGGCTAAGCGTGGGCAAGCATCGGCATCAATCCAGACGCGCATTTGGTTACTCCTGAAAACGACAGAAGCGCTGCGAGAGCGCTTCTGTGTACTGTGTTGCTGTATATTTTATAGGTTTGGTCGATCTTTATTCAGTTGCACCGGCTCATTTAATGGGCGACGCATGGCTTGGCGCATCTTAATGTTGAGTGCTTCCACACCCAGCGAGAAGGCCATCGCAAAGTAAATGTAGCCTTTAGGTACATGCACTTCAAACGCTTCGGCGATCAGTAGGGTGCCGACCACGATTAAAAATGACAGCGCAAGAATTTTCAGTGATGGGTGTTTTTCGATAAACGCGCTGATTGTGCCAGCGGCGAGCATCATCACCACCACGGAAATTATAATCGCAGCCACCATGACGGGTATGTGCTGGACTAAACCTACTGCAGTGATGACGGAGTCGAGCGAGAAGATAATATCAATCACCGCAATTTGTAGAATTACCCCGATAAAACCTGCTTTAACCGCACCGCCATGTTCGGAGGCTTCTTCTCCTTCTACGCTGTGCCAAATTTCCAAGGTGCTTTTCAACAACAGAAATAGGCCACCAAAGAACAGGATTAGGTCGCGCCCAGAAATGCCTTCTCCCAACACGACAAATAAGTCGTTGGTGAGGCGCATCACCCAAGTGATCGACAGCAGCAACAAGATCCGCGTACCCATGGCTAACGCTAAACCAAAGAAGCGGCCTTTAGCCTGCTGATGAGCAGGCAAGCGACTGACTAGAATTGAAATGAAAATAATATTGTCGATACCCAAAACGATTTCTAAGGCCGTGAGGGTAAGAAAAGCAATCCAGATTTCTGGACTTGTCAGCCATTCCATAAGAGGTTATTTCTCTAAAGGTTGAGGAAGCTCTGGACCACGCCAGCGCCGGATGATTTTCTGGAAAAACAAGCTGTTAGGGATTTGTAATAGGGCACCTTGGTTGCCTTCGCTGAGATCCTCTAAGGTTGTGTACAACATATTAATGGTGACCACGCGACCGCGTACACCTGGTTTTTCTGCGCTTTCCAAGACTTCCACGCGATCGCCGAGACGAAAAGGCCCCACGGTAAAGATCAGTGCAGCACAGAATAAATTAGAGAGCACGCTCCAAACCGCAAAGAAGGCAACTGCTGCAACGGCGACAAAACCAGTGAGTGCGGTCCACAGCACACTAGCGGATACGCCAAAACGCTCTAAAATCAGCATAAAGGCGCTACCAATCACCAGCCAGCGAATCGCTCCGCGTAGCGGCAATAACATGCTTGGCGGCATGTGATAGCGCCCGGCAATGCTAGTGAGGCCGCGTGCCAGTAAGCGCTGTAACAACCATGCCGCCAATGCGATGATGAGAATTTGTGCGCCAGGAATCAGTATGCTAAACCAGTCTACTGCCCACTGCTCAAACCACTGTTTCATAGATTAGCCTCAAGTTTACTTTGCAATGCTTCCAATTCTTCTAGGCTGTTAAGCCAAGTTTCTTCTAGCTGTGCTTGTTGTTGCAGCAGTTCACTTTGTGTGCTCAGGTGCTGCTTGAGTTGCTCTTTTTGTGCCTGTTCATAGAGACTGTTATCCGCTAAAACAGTTTCTAAAGCCGTTAGCTTTTTGTGCAGCGTATCCAATTGTTTTTCTAGTTGATCAGCCTGTTTGCGCAAGGGTGCCAACTGCTGGCGCAATGCCGCTGCCGCTTGCCGTTGGGCACGCTTATCGGTTTTATCGGCACTGACTTCGTTGCTACTGATGCTCGGTTGCAGCTGGCGCAAGCGGTAGTCGCTGAGCCATTTGCTGTAATCCTCAAGGTCGCCTTCGAATTCTTGTACGCGGCCTTCGGCCACTAGATACAGATCGTCAACTGTGCTTTTAATTAAATGGCGGTCGTGGGATACCAGCAACAGTGCGCCGGAGAAGTCTTGCAGCGCCATGCTCAAGGCTTGACGCATTTCTAAATCAAGATGGTTGGTCGGCTCATCGAGCAGCAATAGATTGGGTTTGCCCCAGGCAATCAGTGCTAAGGCTAAGCGCGCCTTTTCACCGCCAGAGAAATTCACCACCGGCTCGTCGCAACGTTTACCGCGGAAATCAAAACCCCCTAAAAAGTCGCGTAAGACTTGTTCGCGCTCAGTCGGTGCAATGCGCTGTACGTGCAGTAAAGGGCTGGCTTTGGGGTCGAGCGAATCCAGCTGATGCTGAGCAAAATAGCCAATCACTAGGTTTTCACCACAGGTCAACTTGCCCGCTAGCAGTGGTAAATCGTTCATGATGCTTTTGATCAGGGTTGATTTACCGGCCCCATTGGGGCCGAGTAACGCAATGCGCGCACCGGGCACCAGTTGCAGTTTCACCTTGCTTAAAATAGCTTGCTCAGTGCTATAACCCAGCGTGGCCTGATCCAGATCGAGCAGCGGACTGGAGACTTTGTCGGCTTCGCGAAACACAAAATTAAAGGGTGAATCAAAGTGCGCAGCGGATAATTCTTCCATGCGCTCCAAGGCTTTAACGCGGCTTTGTGCTTGCTTAGCTTTACTGGCTTTGGCTTTAAAGCGGCGGATAAAGTCTTCCATATGCGCACGTTGCGCTTGTTGTTTTTCGAAGGCTTGTTGCTGTTGCATGATGCGTTCAGCTCGAGCGCGTTCAAAGGCTGTGTAACCGCCGCGATACAAGGTCAGTTTTTGCTGATCGACGTGGACAATATGGCCGACCACCGCGTCGAGGAAATCACGGTCGTGAGAAATCAACAATAAAGTGCCGGGGTAACTTTGCAGCCAGCCTTCGAGCCAGAGAATGGCGTCGAGGTCTAAGTGGTTGGTTGGCTCATCGAGTAGCAATAAATCCGATGGGCACATTAATGCTTGTGCCAGATTTAAGCGCATGCGCCAACCACCAGAAAAACTATTGACCTGGTTTTCCATCTGTTCTTCGAGAAAGCCTAAGCCGGCCAGTAATTTACGTGCACGGGCATCGGCAGTATAGGCGTCAGCGCTGTCCAGTTCGGCGTGTAAACGACCAAGCTCGGCGCCATCGTGCAACTCTTCAGCCTTGGCTAACTGTTGTTGAATGGCGCGTAAGTGCGTGTCACCATCCAAAACATAATCAATTGCGCTCTGATTGGGCGCATCGATTTCTTGGCGCATATGGGCAATGCGCCAGTTGGCCGGTAATGCACAATCGCCTGCATCAGGATGCAGCTTGCCGCGCAGCAAGGCGAAGAGACTGGATTTGCCGGCGCCATTGGCACCAATTAAGCCGACTTTATGCCCTGGGTGCAGGGTTAATTCTGCATTTTCCAGTAAGCGTAGTGGACCGCGTTGTAAGGTAAGTTCTGAGATTCGTATCATGCGGCGCAGTTTAGCAGTTTCGCCGCGGTTACCAATATGGGCTGAGAGATATTTAGTTGCTGTTGTGGCGCAATAGACTGGGTAGCCTGTGCTACGGCTCCCCAGCTTGATTGATTTGTCTAACTTAGCGGGCCAGTTGCTGCGCAGCAGATTGGGCATTGTCGATACTAAAACGCCCCTTACTGTCACGCATGACTGTCCCGATTGCCACAGTTGGATCGTGGGTGAAAACTAAACGTCCGTTGCGCGCCTGCAAGTCATCGAGCAGTGCTTGTTTTTCTTCGATCAAACCTTCGGGGAAACGGTCGTAACCCATGGTGATTGGTAGATGCACCCAAGGTGCGCCGGGCACTAAATCACCGGGGAACACTACAGGGCCGTCTGGCATGGCGACTTCTGGCAGCATTTGCCCTGGTGTATGGCCATGGCTCCAATGCAAACGCCAACCATCGCCCAGCAGTGGGTGGCTGGGGCTGTCATCGTCCACCAAATGTAAGCGGCCGCAGTCTTTGAGTAGGGCCAGTAGTTCAGGGATATAGGATGCACGGTCGCGGGCGTGGGGGTTATTGGCACGCTGCCATTGGCCTTGGCCGGTCAGGTATTGTGCGTTGGGAAACAGCAGTTCTGCTGGTTGTCCTTCCTGCCAAGCAGACAGTAAGCCGCCAGCGTGGTCAAAGTGCAAGTGCGTGAGCAGCACAATATCAATATCTTCATGGGTTAACCCCTGCGCAGCAAGGCTGTCGAGTAGCACGTGATGGCTTTCTTGCACGCCAAAACGCTCTTTCATCTCCGGCGAGAAAAAAGCGCCAATCCCAGTTTCAATTAAAATATTACGCTCGGCTTCTTGCACTAAAAGGGCGCGGCAACCGAGGTCGATACGGTTTAGCTCATCGGGCTGCATCCAGCGCTGCCACAGGGCTTTGGGGGCATTGCCAAACATCGCGCCGCCATCGAGCTTTTGGCTGTTGCCTTGCAGGGTGGTTAAGGTTCTCATTATTGTTGTGCTCCTGATCTTTAGCATGTGGCCAGCCTTGCAACGCTGATGCTGCAGGGCTGACTAACTTATTTTAAAACTGTTCTGCGGCTACCCCATACAAAGGTTGACTACCGGCTTTAATGCTGGCTTCAAGGCTGAGCGTGCGTGGCAACATACGACTGAAATAAAAATCAGCAGTGGCCAGTTTGGCGCTATAAAACTCCGGTTCTTGTGCATGGTTTTTTTGCGCTGCGGTGGCCATCCGCGACCACATCCACGCGTAAGCCACATAGCCAAACAGGTGCAGGTATTCAACTGAGGCGGCGCCCACTTCGTTCTTGTTGTTGGCCGCTTTTTCGAGCAGCCATTGGCTGACGCTTTCTAAACGAGTGACTGCCGATAGCACTTCTGTGCGGTATAAAGTCTCGGGCTGGTTAACCTGCTCACGAATCTGCTGAGTAAAGGCGGTTAAAGACTCGCCACGATTGGCAATGATTTTACGCCCCACTAAATCCAACGCTTGAATACCGTTGGTGCCTTCATAGATTTGCGCAATACGCACATCACGGACCAATTGCTCTTGGCCCCACTCGCGTACATAGCCATGACCGCCAAACACTTGCTGGCCGTGGATGCAGCTTTCTAAACCGATATCGGTGAAAAATGCTTTAGTCACTGGTGTCAGTAAGGCGACTAAGTTTTGCGCTTGCTCAGCCAATACGGGATCAGGGCTGAATTTAGCAATATCCAATTGCTTACCCACATAGCAAGCAAAGGCGCGACTGCCTTCGGTCATGCTTTTCATGGTCAGCAGCATACGGCGCACATCGGCATGCACAATAATCGGGTCAGCGGCGTGTTCTGGGTTTTGCACGCCGGTCGCGGCGCGGCTTTGGATACGCTCGCGGGCATAGTGAGCAGCGCGTTGGTAGGAGGTTTCGGCGCAGCCAATACCCTGAATACCAATGGACAAACGCTCGTAGTTCATCATGGTGAACATGGCGGCCAAGCCTTTATTGGGCTCGCCAACTAAGTAGCCTTTGGCGTCATCAAAGTTCATTACGCAGGTGGCGGAGGCTTTGATGCCCATTTTGTGCTCGATGGAACCGCAAGTCACCGCATTGGCGCTACCGAGCGAGCCATCGGCATTGACGTTGATTTTTGGCACTAAAAATAAGGAAATACCGCGAGCACCTTCAGGCGCATTTGGCAGTTTGGCCAGCACTAAGTGAATGATGTTTTCCGTTAGATCTTGCTCGCCACCCGTAATAAAAATTTTACTGCCAGTAATCTTGTAACTGCCGTCGCTGTTTTCCGTAGCGCGGGTGCGAATTAAGCCCAAGTCCGTACCGGCATGGGCTTCAGTTAAGCACATCACCCCAGCCCAACGGCCTGCATACAGTGGTGGTAAATAGGTGTTTTTCAACGCTTCACTGGCATGGGCATCAATGGCTAAACAGGCGCCTGAAGTGAGGGCGGAGTATAGGGCAAAGCTTGAGTCAGCAGCGTAGAGCATTTCTTCAAATTGCACTGAAAGCATTTTTGGCATACCCATACCGCCATAGCTAGGATTGCCGGATAAGCCAACCCAACCGCCTTCAATGTAAGTCTTATAAGCGTTTTTAAAACCGTCAGGCGTAGTGACCATGCCGTTGTCCCATTGCGCGCCTTGTTCATCGCCATTACGGCTCAGTGGTGCGATCAGTTGGCCGGTTACTTTGGCGGCTTCTTCTAAAATGGCATCGGCGGTTTCTCGATCTACGGTGTCTTGTAAGGGTGGCAATTGTTCCCAGACGTGAGAGGCATTAAACACTTCGTGCAGGACAAAGCGTAAGTCGCGCAAAGGGGCGTTGTAATCAGACATAAACTATCCTATTGGGTTGTGGTAGCTGCTGCTAGAAGCCAGCTACCAAAGGCAGGTGAGCGATTATTCTGCGGTGGTTGAATCCGTCTCTGTGCTTGGATTGGTAGTGGTGAATTTTAGAATATGCGTGCGTTCCACTAAAATATACAAAGCTGCACCGGCGGCTAATCCCCAGCCAGCGCCATACACAGCTAAGACCACACCCATGGTGCCGGCAATGCCGCGCTCGGTGTTGTTATTGAGTTGTTCAAAACCGACCATCAAGCAAATATAGCCGGTGAGTACCAAGGTCAGTGATAAGGCAATTGGCAGTACCGGTTGGAAAAACGTCACTAACGGCAGCATGAACAAAGCCAAAAAGCCGGTAATCCAAAACGTACCACCACCGCTATAAATGGACTCCATCGCATGGCGTCCATACTTGTAGCGTTCTGCCATGGTCGCCGCCACTGCTGTCCATAATGGACCCGCTAAGCCTGGGTAAGGGGCAAAGAAAGCATGAATTGCGTTACGTAGAGCGGTGACTAAGTGCACGCGGTCAATGTTGTTTTCGATTTTTTCATCGGGGCGCAATTCATCGGCGCGCTGCATTAAAGATTGACCAACGATGATGTCGCCAAAGGCAATGATGTAAGCAATCACCGCGGTAGGTATGGCCAACATAAAGATCTTGGCATCTGGGAAACCGAGAGTGAATGGTAGATAGCTCCACATCTCGGAGAAAGCTGGCGCAGTGATACCAAAGCGAATATCTGGCATTGTGTATTCACCGACCGCAATACCGATAAAAATCGCAATCAGCATGCCGGGGACCATTCCATAATTGACAACTTTACGAGCAATCGGCAGGCGCTCAGTTAAACCACGGAAAGACACTGAAAACATCAGATACAGACACACCAAACTACCGATGACTAACGAGATAGGGGTGTTAGCTAGACGGCCGCCGGCATCAATCTCACCAATTAAAGCCGCGATACCTGCGCCAATAATAATGCCGCCTTTCATCGAGTTAGGAATGATGCGCACTAGGGTGCTACCAAGCCGAGTGATGCCCAGAAAGAGAAAAATCACAAAAACCAAGAACTGCAAAGCAAACAAAGCTTGGATGGCTTCTGGGCCGGGTTCGAAATCACCGAGAAACAGCAGCACCACAGGGATACCAGGGGTAATCCAGCCCGGCACAAAAGGCACACCCAGTAAGGCCGGCAGCATAAAGCCAATACCGCAGACAGTGACGTAAGCCAGAGCCACGTCGTAGGGTAAGCCTAGATATTTTTCTAACAATGGAATCATGCCCAGGCTGACCACAAACATGATCAGGGCTTGGAACATTTCCGCGGTTTCCCAGCGGTAATGGATAAAGGGTAGGCGTACTTTAAAAGGACCAGCGGGCCAGAATGGCTGTTCTTCACCGTTTTTACGTTGATACAGTTGCATAGTTAAAGCCTCTTAAGCGACCTGTGTTGTGCCCTAACCAAGTGATAGGCTACACAGGTTTAGTTTTATTGTTGTTGTAAGTGCAGGTTTTTTAACCTGTTGTTATAGCGCTTTAGCGTTTTCACGCAGAACAAATTTTTGGATTTTTCCCGTTGAGGTTTTTGGCAATTGGGTAAATACCACGGTTTTTGGCACTTTAAATGCGGCCAAATGCTCGCGGCAAAAGCTCTTAATATCTTCCTCAGTGATATGCCCTTGGCCGGCTTTTAACGCAATAAAGGCGCAAGGCGTTTCGCCCCAATGAGCATCAGGACGCGCCACCACCGCTGCTTCTAATACGGCTGGGTGATGGTAGAGCACACCTTCCACTTCAATGGTGGAAATGTTTTCGCCACCAGAAATGATGATGTCTTTGGAGCGGTCTTTAATTTCCACATAACCATCGGCATGCCAAACGGCTAAGTCACCGGTATGGAACCAGTCGCCTGCAAAGGCTTCCTGGGTGGCCGTTGGGTTCTTCAGGTAGCCCTTCATCACGGTATTGCCGCGCATAAAAATTTCGCCGATGGTTTGCCCATCTTTAGGTGTTGGCGCTAAAGTTTTTGGATCGCCCACCATCAATCCTTCCAAGGTTGGGTAGCGCACACCTTGGCGAGATTTAATCACTGCTCTTTCTTCCAGTGACAGTTCGTTCCATTCCTCATGCCAAGCGCACAAGGTCACTGGGCCGTAGACTTCAGTGAGGCCATAGACATGGGTGACTTCAATACCCATTTCTTCAACCGCACCAATCACTTTGGCAGGTGGTGCCGCGCCGGCAACCATGGCCTTGACTGGGTGCTCAATCGCTGCTTTTGCTTCTGCTGGCATGTTGACTAAGGCTTGCAGTACGATTGGCGCACTGCACATGTGGGTGACTTTTTCGCTACGGATTAAATGCAGTATTTTTTGTGGATCGACTCGGCGTAAAAACACATGCACGCCGGCTAGAGCGGTGACTGTCCATGGGTAGCACCAGCCGTTGCAATGGAACATCGGCAAGGTCCACAGATACACCGGATGATTGCCCATGGCCCAAGTCATTTGATTACCCATCGAATTGAGAAAGGCGCCGCGGTGGTGATAGACCACACCTTTAGGATTGCCGGTGGTGCCAGAGGTGTAATTGAGCGCAATGGCTTGCCACTCATCGCTTGGCCAGTGCCAAACAAACTCAGGGTCACCTTCGGCTAAGAACGCTTCATAGTCCAAGTCACTGACGGGGTTGCCTTCACCGTACTCTGGGTCATTGACATCAATAATTAAGGGTGGGTGTTCCAGCATGCGGCAGGCCGTCTGCGCTACATCGCAAAACTCACGATCCACCACTAAGACTTTCGCTTCACCGTGTTGCAGCATAAAGCTAATGGCTTCTGCATCGAGACGCACGTTGAGGGTGTTAATCACCGCGCCAATCATCGGCACCGCAAAGTGCAGCTCTAGCATTTCTGGAATATTGGGTAACATCACTGCAACAGTGTCATCTTTGCCTATCCCGCGACCGGCTAGCGCAGAAGCGAGTTTACGGCAGCGCGTATAGGTTTGTTCCCAGGTACGACGAATCGCGCCATGTACCACGGCAGGGTAATTAGGATAGATTGCAGCGGTACGCTCAATAAAACTGAGTGGGCTCAGTGCAACGTGATTGACTGGGTTGCGGGCAAGGCCTTGCTCGTAGATCGACATGTTAAATACCTGTGGCTAATTATTTGCTCTGGCCGCTTACTGTTGAATAGTTATGCGGTTGGTTTGTCGTTCTGTTATAGGC
>JAAXZZ010000201.1 GCA_012719655.1 Gammaproteobacteria bacterium
CCCCAAATCGCTAACCCACGCCCCAAACCGCCAACCACGTCCCAAACTCGCCAACCCACGCCTCACTACTAGGAGCGCGGGCCGCCGGCCCGCAAAAGCCTGCAACCACCCATGGCTCGCAAACACCACACCAAGCCACCAGCGGCTCGTACATACCACTAGAGAGTTGCACAGCCGTATTAAGGATCCACAGGCAATAAAAAACCCCAGCCTAGGCTGGGGTTTTTCTACAACACACAGTACTGGGACTGTTAAATCATTCGATTAAACGTTATCGAACTGATTCATTGTGTTGTCTTCACCGCTTGCTTTCAGAGCGGCTTCACCAGAGAAGTACTCTTTATGAGTATCACCGATGTCAGAACCCGCCATGTTTTGGTGACGAACGCACGCAATACCTTGACGAATTTCTTTACGCTGAACGCCTTCAACGTAAGCCAGCATACCTTGCTCACCGAAGTAACCTTTAGCGAGGTTGTCAGTTGACAACGCTGCAGTGTGGTAGGTCGGCAGAGTGATCAAGTGGTGGAAGATACCCGCTTCACGCGATGCAT
This sequence comes from Gammaproteobacteria bacterium, assembly GCA_012719655.1. Taxonomy (GTDB): domain Bacteria; phylum Pseudomonadota; class Gammaproteobacteria; order Pseudomonadales; family Pseudomonadaceae; genus Denitrificimonas. Next base: position 555 of record JAAXZZ010000201.1, read on the forward strand.
CTTTCTGGAAGCTCTGGATGCGTGCATCCGCTTCGTCACACAGGTCAGTACCATCGTAGTCAGCGCTCATCAGACGGTCACGATCGTATTTAGAAACGTCTTTACCAGCGGCTGCCCAATCATCGTACACTTGCTGACGGAAGTTCAGAGTCCAGTTGAATGATGGGCTGTTGTTGTAAACCAGTTTCGCATCAGGAACAACTTTACGGATCTCGTTAACCATTTCAGCGATCTGACCAACGTGTGGCTTCTCAGTTTCGATCCACAGTAAGTCAGCACCGTTCTGCAGTGAAGTGATGCAGTCTAGAACAACGCGGTCAAAACCGGTGCCTTCGCGGAATTGGAATAAGCCGCTGGCTAAGCGCTTAGGCTTCAGCAGTTTACCGTTAGATGTGATCACAACGTCGCCGTTCTCGATTTCGCTAGCATCATTGATGTAGTCGCCATCTAGGAAGCTGTTGTACTGGTCGCCCAAGTCGCCTGGCTCGTTAGTTACTGCGATTTGCTTAGTTAAGCCAGCACCCAAGGAGTCAGTACGTGCAACGATCACACCGTCGTCAACGCCCAATTCGAGGAACGCGTAACGTACAGCGTTGATTTTCGCAAGGAAGTCAGCGTGTGGAACGGTTACTTTACCGTCCTGGTGACCACACTGCTTTTCATCAGATACTTGGTTTTCGATCTGAATCGCTGCAGCACCTGCTTCGATCATTTGCTTAGCCATCAAGTAAGTGGCTTCTTCGTTACCGAAACCAGCGTCGATGTCAGCAATGATAGGTACAACGTGAGTTTCGAAGTTTTCGATTTGGTCTAGAATCTTAGCTTCTTCAGCTTTGTCGCCTGCTTTACGTGCTTTGTCTAACGCAGTGAACAGAAGGTCCAGTTCACGGGTATCAGCTTGACGTAAGAAGGTGTACAGCTCTTCGATCAGGTGAGCAACAGAGTTCTTCTCGTGCATGGACTGGTCAGGCAGTGGACCAAACTCAGAACGCAGAGCAGCAACCATCCAACCTGACAAGTACAGGTAGCGCTTGTTAGTGGTTTTTAAGTGCTTTTTGATCGCGATCAGTTTTTGCTGACCGATGAAACCGTGCCAGCAACCCAGTGACTGAGTGTAAACAGATGAGTCGGCATCGTACTCAGCCATGTCTTTACGCATGATGGCTGCAGTGTACTTAGCGATGTCCAGACCTGTTTTGAAACGGTTTTGGATGCGCATACGAGCGGCAGACTCGGGGTTAATTGCGCTCCAGCCACTTCCGGCTTTTTCTTTAAGAGCGGCAATTGCCTTAATTTCGTTTTGATAAGTTGACATGGTCAATCCTTCAAAGAGTAAAGAGTAGAGTGAGTTTGAGCACCGACTGCCCACACACAACCTGCTATTGCTGGAAGTATTAATTGCGGGTGAGCTTCCGCTGAAGTGCCAGTAATTGACTAGAACGTTAAAATCTTGTTCGGGGGAGGGCGATCAGATAAACAAGGCTGCTACATTAAGCTGTGATATCGTCAACTTAAAATCCGCAAACACACCTCACTGTAGTGAGCTATCTGATGCATCAGTGATGCAAACTGCTTCCCCGTCCCTCAGGACAACAACGTACTAGTCGCAACCTCGTCACAGCATCTTTTGGATGTTGTTAACACAAAACCTCTTAGGAAATACTCTTAAGTAGGCTTTGGAACACCGATTAAAGCGTTCTGGCTAGCGGGAGCGGGAGCTATGATGCGCTTTAGTGACGCATTCGTCAAATGTTTTGTAGTGCGAATTTAATTGCACTACATATTTTCTCTGACTTACTAGTGCTTACAGTTAATCCAACACTTCAACTTTAATCTGTAACTGACTGTCTTCTTGTCCTGTGCTATAACGCTTTTGCAAAAAACCATCTTGGCGCTGACTGCTGTCTTGGCGGGTGCCGCTAACATTAATCCACTCACCTAAGCGGCCACTGACACGACTGGATGTGCTTTGCGTATCAATCACATTGCTATAGTGCTGGCTGCGTCGATCGTTTTGGCTGTTCACTTCCAGTTGAACGATATCGCCATGCACGGTAGCAGTAACATAGAAGCCTTGGTTCACTGAGCGGTACTCAGTGCGTTCTTGTACTTGGCCATAAGGACCAATCGTGGTTGAGCGCTGCGGCACGCTTTGCCCAACCTGCACCAGTGCGGCCGAGCCTTCTAAGGCTTGTACCGTGCGCAGTGAGCCAGCGCGGCTCTGTGTGTTGTTACGGATAATACGCACCTGATCGCGGCCTTGCTGCTCACCTTGCCCAATCACGATTTCGCCGTGGCGTCCGCCAATAGTGCCGTCGGCTTGATAGCCGCGCTCACGGTTGTACTGATTGCCTTGGGTGTCAACGGTGATCAATAAACGTCGTGGCTGCGTATCAATTTGCTCAAGCACTGAGCGCAGTTCAGCAATTTTATCGGTGCTGGCATTAACAATCAGTTGATTGCCGTATGCTGTTGCACGGCCATCTTGGCCAAGTACAGACTCAGCCAATGGCAATACATCTTGCGCCATCCGAAAGTTAAGTTGAATCACTTCACTGGCCGCTTGTGCAAGCGCACAGCTGAGCGCCAAAGCGAGCACCGTGCAGAAACGGCTTAACTTTTTCATATTGGCATGCTCCGTAAATTGACATCTGTTTGACTCACCGCCCACATGGCATTAAAGGCGCGCAAACTTTGCTGCACGCGGGCAGGATCGTGGTAATAGACCACAGCTTTATGCAGTTGTTGTGCTTTACGTGCTAATAAACCGCAATCATCGGCAATCAGCCAAGCGTCTTCAGCATAGTCATGCTCAGTATTCACCTTGCGAATACTGCAGCGACTGCTCAAACGGTGACTGAGAGCGAGTAGGGCATGACCATCACGAGCGATGCGCGTGGTGTCGCGTAGCAGAATGCGTAGGGTGTTTTTTGGATGGGCCAACAGAAACGCACTGCAGGCTTGCTGGATGCAGGAATGGTTATATAGCCAGGGCTCTAAGTCAGGCGAATAAATACATAGGCTGCTCTGGGCTTGTTGTAGCAACGCCAAGGTATGACTGCGTACGGCATCAATGCCTTCAGCTTTTAGCAGTTCTCGCTGTTCACCGCCAAGCTTGAACTGTGCAGCAGCCCAAGTGGTGGGCGCACTGCTGGTTTCAGGGTTATGGATACTAAAGGTGCCCTGGGCAACAAACTCAATATCAGGCAACTCAAGGTCTTTGTCATCCACTGCTTTGCTGTCTGTTGCGCTGGGCTTATCCATAATCAATCCTACTTAAACGTTATTCACTGTTACGTAGCATATCAATATGCGGGATACCGGCTTCGAGAAACTCGTCACTGACTGCAGTAAAACCCAAGCGCTCATAAAAACCGGCCGCATGCACTTGGGCCGTGAGCGTTTGCTGCTTAAGCCCCAGTCGCTCCGCTTCTTTGATCACAGCGCGCATTAAGAGCTCGCCAACATTGAGGCCGCGCCAATCTTTTAGCACTGATACGCGACCAATGCAGCCATCGGCTAATAAGCGTGCAGTACCGATCGCAAAGTCACCTTCATAAGCAAGAAAATGCGTGGCGCTGGCATCGTCACTGTCCCATTCTTGCTCGGGTGTCACGCCTTGCTCTTGGATAAAAACACTTTCACGAATACGACGCAAATCAGCGTTATCTTTATGCCAGTCGGCAATGCGAACTTGCAAGTCATTCATCGAGACTCTCCAAACTGCCTTGTTTAATCAGCTCAGCGAGCAAAGTCATTGCCTCAGCATCGTTGAACCATGCTTGTAAATTATCGAAGTACAGAGCATCGGCGCAACAGACCAGATCAAGCAATACCACTAAATGCTCACTGAGAATACGGCTGTTACCACTGACAAAAAACACTACAGCGGATTCTTGCTCAAGTTGGATATGACTCCAAGCCAAGCGTGCTGTGGGGTTACGGGTAAACACGGCGCCATCTTGTAAAGTGCGTATGAGCGCTTCGCTTGAGAGCTCACAGCCCACCAATAAGTCAGGGTAGCGTGGTTCAGTCATGTACTGGCCAAACCAGGTCAAAAGCATGCGGTCATCATTGAGCTGTTCATTGAGCAAGGCACGCAAACGCTGAATATCCTCAGGGCGGATATAACTCGGATTGCTCACCGGTGACATGCCTGCATCGCTGTAACGCTGCTCATCGGGCAAAAAGCGTGCGACAAAATCTGCATAATGAGTGACAACTTCAGCAGTGGAGGGTGCGCGAAAACCAATCGACCACGTCATGCATTCGGTCTGTGCAATACCCCAATGCGCCAAGCGCGGCGGCAGGTACAGCATATCGCCAGGCTCTAAGATCCACTCCTCGGTTTGCTCAAAACTGTCTAAAATACGTAAATCAGGGTGTTTTAACAGCAAACTTTCGTTGTCGCACATCTGGCCAATTATCCACTGCCTTTGCCCTTCAGCCTGCAGTAGGAATACATCATAATTGTCATAGTGCGGGCCAACGCTGCCGCCTGGTACCGCAAAGCTGATCATCACGTCATCAATGCGCCAGCGTGGTAGAAACTTGAAGTGCTCAAGCACTTCAGCAACATCAGGGCTGAATTGATCAACCGCTTGCACCAGCAGCGTCCAATCACGCTCAGGTAGCGTGTTATAGGTTTCATCATCAAAAGGACCGTGCTTGAGTTGCCAAGGCGTTTCACCATGCTCCAGGACGATGCGTGACTCTACCATGTCTTCCAGTGACAGCCCCGCTAAATCGTTACCCTCTAAAGGGCTGACAAAATCTGGGATGGCTTGACGGATCAATAGGGGTTTTTTTTGCCAGTAATCACGTAAAAAAACTTCGGCGCTAATGCCACCTAAGATCTCAAGTGGTGTATCAATTGGGTTAGACAAGTGATTGATTCCAAAATAAACGCTGATAATAAAACGCCCGTGGCAAGCCGGGCGCTAAAACACTCAAATTGAGTTAGACGCGCTTGGCTTGCGCCACTGCACTGCCAATATAGTTAGCGGGCGTCAGTGCTCGCAATTGCACTTTAGCCTCCTCAGGTAAATCCAAGGTTTCGATAAAGGTTTGCAGAGCCTCAGCACTGATACCTTTACCGCGCGTCAGGTCTTTAAGTTTTTCATAGGGGTTTTCGATGCCATAACGACGCATTACTGTCTGTACCGGCTCGGCTAACACTTCCCAGCAGTGATCTAAATCTTCAGCGATTTTAGTGGCATTGAGTTCAAGTTTACCAATACCTTTGAGCGTGGCTTCATAAGCAATCACGCTGTGCGCTATACCGACACCAAGGTTGCGCAGCACTGTCGAGTCGGTGAGGTCACGCTGCCAGCGAGAAATCGGTAATTTACTGGCTAAGTGTTGGAAAATCGCATTGGCGATACCAAGATTACCCTCAGAGTTTTCAAAATCAATTGGATTGACTTTGTGCGGCATGGTGGATGAACCGATTTCGCCAGCGACGGTTTTTTGCTTGAAGTAACCCAAAGAAATATAGCCCCACACATCGCGATCAAAATCAATCAGGATGGTGTTAAAACGTGCCACTGCATCAAATAATTCAGCAATGTAATCATGTGGCTCGATTTGTGTGGTGTAAGGGTTAAAGCTTAAACCCAAGTCGCCTTCAATAAACTCACGGGCATTGGCTTCCCAATCAATTTCAGGGTAAGCCGAGAGGTGGGCGTTGTAGTTGCCCACAGCACCGTTCATTTTGCCCAGCAAGGGAATGGCTGCCACCTGAGCGATTTGACGCTCAAGACGGTACACCACGTTGGCAAACTCTTTACCTAAAGTGGTCGGTGAAGCAGGCTGACCATGAGTGCGCGAGAGCATTGGTACATCAGCAAACTCAACGGATAAAGCGCGTAAGCTTTCAGCCAGTTTGCGCATCAATGGCAGTAAGACATCGTCACGACCTTCACGCAACATTAAAGCGTGCGAGAGGTTATTGATGTCTTCGCTGGTGCAAGCAAAGTGGATGATCTCAGTGACTTTCGCCAGCTCAGGAAGCTTTTGCGCTTGCTCTTTGAGTAAGTACTCAACCGCTTTAACGTCGTGATTGGTGGTGCGCTCAAACTCTTTAACGCGCTCAGCGTGCTCAAGCTGAAAGTTTTCAGCGAGCTCGTTTAAAGCGGCATTGGCTGTGTCAGAGAAAGGTGCCACTTCAGGAATACCGTTATGGGCGGCAAGGCGTTGTAACCAACGAACCTCAACCAGCACACGGTTACGAATAAGTCCGTATTCACTAAAAATAGGGCGCAGTGCGGAGGTTCTGCTGCCATAACGGCCGTCAACGGGGGAAACCGCGGTAAGCGAGGTAAGCTGCATGATGCGTTCTCTAACAATCAATGAATAAATAGGGCGCGTAGTGTACATCAAAAGCGCACAAGGTTTTAGTGTTTGCGCCAAAGCACTGCTAGCAGGCTGGCTGTAAAGATCAATGCCGCACCTATCAGAGAGGCGCTATCGGGGGTTTCGCCCCAGCGCAGCAAGGAGAATATGCCGGCAAAGACAATCGCCAAATAAGCGACAGGGCCGATTAATCCAGGTGGTGCTAATGAATACGCGCGGGACATAACAATTTGCGCGAGGGCCGCTAACAATCCTGCTGAGCACAATAAGATCAGTTGCGTACTGTTCAGGGGTTGCCATGCCCAAGACAGCGGTACTGGTGAGATCAAACTGCTAAATAGCGCGAAATAAAACACCATCCGATAGGCCGGCTCGCTATCGCTCATTTCTCGAATTGAAACAAAAGCTGTTGCCGCTAACAGACTGGCCGCCAGCCCCACTAAAGACAAACATCTAAACAGCGCATCACTGGGTTTGGCGACTAAAATTACACCCACTAAACCAAGCAATGACAGCCCCAACATGCGCTTGGTTAAAGGCTCTTTCAGCCAAAAATAAGCAATGAGCGGGGTAAACACGGGGGCTGAGTAGGTAAAAACCATTGCATCGGCCAGCGGCAGGTGAGCAATCGCATAGAAAAAACAGTACATGGCCGCTAAGCCATAACTGGTACGCATTAAATGGGATTTGAGTCGCTGGGTTTTAAATGGGCGTAACCCCTTAACCAGCAATAAAGGCAAAAAGAAAACAACGCCTACCAGGTTTCGAAAAAAAACAATATTTTCGTTGTTGACTGTGGCAGATGCTTCGCGAATCACGACCCCCATGCAGGCAAAGAGTAACGCTGATAGAGCAAGCAAAAGCGCGCCTTGCACAGGGCGAACACTTCGCGTGCTCATAGGTTGCGGGCGCGTAACTCGCTGAGCATGCTGCCGCGCTTGGTCAACAAGTGCCAGCGACGTCCACCGAGCTGTCGCCAAAGACGTGCAGAACGAATTCCGGCAAATAGTAAAGCGCGCACTTTAGCGGCGGTGGCCTCTTGTTGTAAAAAGCGCATATCACCATGCACTTGAATACGCTGTTTGAAGGTGCTGATCGTGTCTTGATAGAGGCTGCCAAAAGAAGATGCAATGGTATCGCTGGACATGCCGTACAACTCAACTTGCTGCTCAATTTTTGGGATGCGCAGGGCTGCGATTTCCAGTAAATCATCGCGACGAGAAAACTGTCGTTCCAAACTCAACATAGAAACCACATAGCGCAAGCTTTCGCGCGGTAAATTATTGGTTTCGCGCTCCAGTACTGCCAACAACAGTTTGTAGCCATCACGCAAACCTAAATCATCACCGCCATACACATCCAGCGTGGTTTCCGGGTTGCGTACTAATAAAGTTTTTAGCATATAAGCGAGCGCCACATCGCTGACTTGGCCGCTGTGCGCCAATTTATCCACCAGTGCTGCGGCTTGAAACACGCCACCTAATGCTGTGATTTGTTCTTGAAGTGGGGTCATGGTCGTTGAATGCTCTCATCCCAAGGGCTGCAGGCTTCAATCACACCGCCACCCAGGCAGACGTCGCCATTATAGAAAACAATGGACTGCCCTAAAGTAACGGCGCGCTGAGGTTGTTCGAAGGTCACTAAATAGCCGTCTGCGGTCTGTTCAATACGGCAAGCCTGATCGCTTTGACGGTAACGTACTTTTGCGCTCAGTGTGTCGAGGGTCTGCAAGTCAATCGGGTTGATCCAATTGACTTCGCGGGTCAGCAAAGTGCGTGAAAACAACCAAGGATGTTCATTGCCTTGCCCAACGATTAAGACGTTACGCTGCAAATCTTTAGCTAACACATACCAGGCTTCTTCGCTGGCATTTTTTAAGCCGCCAATGCCTAGGCCTTGACGCTGACCAATGGTGTGGTACATCAAACCGCTGTGTTGACCAAGCTCGACGCCATCAACAGTTTCGATCACGCCAGGTTGCGCAGGCAGGTACTGCTTGAGGAAATCAGTAAAGCGTCGCTCACCAATAAAACAAATACCGGTGGAATCTTTTTTCTTCGCAGTAATTAAACCGTGCTGCTCCGCTAGTTCGCGTACAAAAGGTTTTTCATATTCGCCAACCGGGAACAATGACTTATGAATTTGCTCACCGCCCACCGCATGCAAAAAGTAGCTTTGGTCTTTATTGGCATCCACGCCTTTAAGTAACTCGCTCACACCATTGCGATCACGACGACGCACATAGTGCCCAGTCGCAATCAGGTGCGCGCCCAATTGTTCGGCGTAGTCTAAAAAGGCTTTGAACTTGATTTCGCGGTTACACAAAATATCAGGGTTGGGTGTGCGACCAGCTTTGTATTCTTCTAGGAAATGCTCGAACACATTATCCCAATACTCAGCGGCAAAGTTTGCGGTATGCAATGTAATACCCAAGGTGTTGCAAACGGCTTGGGCGTCCGCGAGGTCTTCTTTGGCCGTGCAATATTCAGTGCCATCATCTTCCTCCCAGTTTTTCATAAACAAGCCTTCGACTTGGTAGCCTTGCTGGATCAGCAACAACGCTGCAACAGAAGAATCAACACCACCGGACATGCCGACGATTACACGCGTTTCAGAAGGGGTTAAAGGACGAGTAGGCATGGCAATTCAAATAGGCAAATTAAAGAAGGTAATTCTAGCAGATTCGGCAGTTGTTTTGGAGAATCTAGCTTGGCACAGGCTAACCCTTCAACAACTCAAGAGAAAAGCGCTCACCGGTTAAATAATCATCAATACAACGCAACACCATGGGGCTGCGCCATAATGCGCGCTGCTCGATAAGCTCATCACGTGAAAGCCAAACAGGCATGATAATGCCCTTATCCAATTGATGGTTTTCACGCTGCGCTACAGCACGACCGGCAAAACACACACGCTGATAGGTCACGTTATTCGCCGGTGCCTTGTAGAGGTAGATGCCAATGAGGCCGGTAATCTCAATTTCCCAACCGGTTTCCTCTAAAGTTTCACGAATTGCGGCCTGAATTAGACTTTCGTCCATTTCTAAGTGGCCCGCAGGCTGGTTTAATACAATACGTTCTTCAGCGTGCTCTTTGACGAATAAAAAACGACCCTCTTTTTCGACGATTGTGGCAACAGTGATGTGCGGAGTGAAGCGCGGCATGGCCAACCTCTGTAAGTGCAAGTTTCAGCAATATTTGATTGCAAACGGCATATCAACGCAAATTGTTCGAAAATACGCGACATTTGACACAGAAAACAGCAGCGAATGAACCCTTTGGCTGCAGCAATCTGTTAAATGATGGCTTAAAGAGTGTATAGTACGCCCTGCAAAGAGCGGGCTAAAGTGTTAAAAACGCTGAAGTTAAGCCGCATGTGTGACTTTACAAGAAACACAGAAGTCATATGTGCCCCTTAAGTTAGAATTATTGCTGTCAGGCCACACGCGTGACAGATTTTAAAGACCACGTAAACGACGGAGTCCAGCATGGGATACCAAAAGATCCAAGTGCCAGCCGGTGACAAAATCACCGTTAATGCAGATATGACTTTAAATGTACCAGACAACCCAATCATTCCTTACATCGAGGGTGATGGAATTGGTGTTGATATCAGCCCTGTAATGATCAAAGTGGTTGATGCTGCAGTAGAAAAAGCCTACGCAGGTAAGCGCAAAATTTCCTGGATGGAAGTTTACGCGGGTGAAAAAGCAACTCAGGTTTATGATTCTGAAACTTGGTTGCCACAAGAAACTTTAGACGCAGTGCGTGACTACGTCGTTTCTATTAAAGGTCCTTTGACTACGCCAGTTGGCGGCGGTATTCGTTCATTGAACGTTGCTCTACGTCAGCAGTTAGATCTATATGTATGCTTGCGCCCAGTGCGCTGGTTTACTGGTGTACCAAGCCCAGTTAAGCGCCCACAAGACACTGACATGGTGATTTTCCGCGAAAACTCAGAAGACATCTACGCAGGTGTTGAGTGGCAAGCGGGCACACCAGAAGCAGATAAAGTGATTAAGTTCTTCACTGAAGAAATGGGCGTTACCAAAATCCGTTTCACAGAAAATTGTGGTATCGGGGTTAAGCCTGTATCTCTAGAAGGTACTAAGCGTCTGGTTCGTAAAGCGCTGCAGTATGCTGTTGATAACGATCGTGATTCTCTGACCATTGTGCACAAAGGCAACATCATGAAGTTCACCGAAGGTGCCTTCAAAGATTGGGCTTATGAAGTGGCGCGCGATGAGTTCGGAGCAGAGTTACTCGATGGCGGTCCTTGGATGCAGTTCAAGAATCCAAAAACTGGCAAAACCATTGTCGTTAAAGACGGTATTGCTGATGCAATGTTGCAACAGGTGCTATTACGCCCAGCAGAGTACGATGTTATGGCGACTCTGAACCTCAACGGTGACTACCTCTCTGATGCACTGGCTGCACAGGTTGGTGGTATCGGTATTGCGCCAGGTGCTAACCTGTCTGACACTGTTGCAATGTTTGAAGCAACTCACGGTACTGCACCTAAGTATGACGGTCAGGACAAAGTGCACCCAGGTTCATTGATCCTTTCTGCAGAAATGATGCTACGTCACATGGGCTGGACTGAAGCAGCTGACTTGGTGATCGAGGGTATCAATGGTGCTATCGCTGCTAAGACTGTGACTTATGACTTTGAGCGCTTGATGGATGACGCTAAGTTGTTATCTTGCTCTGAGTTTGGCGATGCAATGATTGCTAAAATGTAATCAAAGCTTGCGCTTAAAAAACGCCCCTTAATTGGGGCGTTTTTGTTTGCTGTAAACGAATACGGGTACAATGCAGCTCGAGATGAGGAGGGCGTTATGCCGGATGATGAACAATCTTTATTTGCTCAGCACATGCAAGGTGTGCGCCGCATTCATGTTGATCACGCCGATATTGGCAAACCTAAGCCGGATCGTACAGTGCAGCGCATGCACCGTAAAAACGCGCAGCAGACGTTGACCACGACCACCGTTGATGGATTGTCCGATCAGTTTGTTATTGATGTTGGCGCCGAAGAGATGCTGTTTTGGGCGCGCGATGGCGTACAAGACAGTCAGCTACGAAAGATGAAAGCAGGGCAGATCGCTTTTGAAGGCAGCTTAGATTTACATGGCATGACTGTTGAAGTGGCGCGCAATACACTGCGTGAGTTTCTGGATGAAGCCTTGCGCCTTGAAATACGCTGTGTGCGGGTGACCCATGGTAAAGCCGCGCGTCTTGATGGCAAAAAACCGATGATCAAAAGCCATGTCAATACATGGTTACGTCAGCATGATAAGGTGCTCGGCTTTACCTCTTGCGTAGCCAAGCATGGCGGAGCCGGTGCATTATATGTATTGTTGAAACGCCATATGCTTGACGGGCGCGATGAGTAGCACGCGAACAACTGCGTCATAAGTCGCACAAATAAAAATATACGGGGAAGGTCGGTGAGTAACTCAGGATTAGCAACACTGCGTGATTATATCCGCTGGGCGATGAGTCAGTTTAAGCAGGCTCAGTTATTTTTTCAGCCTGACGGTGACGGCCTGTTTGAAGAGGCGCGCACTTTAATATTAGGCAGTTTGCACTTACCTTATGAGCTGCATGATAAGTATCTGGACTGTAATCTGCATGCCGATGAGCATGCCATCGTGCAAAATATTTTAACACGGCGTATTGAGCAACGGATTCCAGCGGCTTACTTATTGGGTGAAGCTTGGTTCGCCGGCTTGCCGTTTAAAGTGGATCAGCGCGTGATGATTCCACGCTCGCCTTTAGCTCAATTAATACCGCAACACTTCGCCCCTTGGCTGATAAAAACACCATTACGAATCTTAGATTTATGTACAGGCTCTGGCTGCCTTGGCATTACTTGTGCACTTGAGTTTACCGATGCTGAAGTGATGCTGGTGGACGTTTCTGAGGATGCTTTGCAAGTTGCCAAGGATAATATTGCTTTGCATCAGCTTGAGCAGCGCGTGTTCACTCATCGCAGTGATATGTTTACCGACTTGCGCGCGCAGCGCTTTGATTTAATTGTTTGCAACCCGCCCTATTTGCAAGCCGATGCTTGGGCGCAATTACCGCCTGAATTTAAGCATGAGCCGCAAGCGAGTAGCCAAGGCGGTCATGATGGGCTTGAGTTTATTCGACAGGTCCTGCAGCAGTCGAGCAAGCATCTGACTGACAAAGGTTTGCTGGTCATTGAGGTGGGCGAGCATCAACAGCGACTGATAGCGTTGTACCCTGAGATTGATTTTATCTGGCTGGAGCATTCACAGGCCGATACAGCGGTTTTAGCCTTAACGGCGCAGCAGTGTGAAGCGTTAAATACGGTTTAAGATCTGCAAATCATCTAGACCAAATGTACAAGCCTAGATGATTTAACGCGTAGCAATCCAGATCAGTAGCGCGGCTTGAAACACAGCAAAAATGGCCAATATGGAAATTGTAAAGCGTAGTGTGCTGTCTTCACTTTTTAAGCGAGTAATATGCTCATTTAATTTTTTGATTAAAACATTTTGCTCATTCAGTTTTTGATCAGCATTCTGCAGCATCGTGGCGCTGTCTATGGCACTAATGACAGACACTTTGTTGTCATTCCAGTCACTGTGCAGTTGACTGACACGACCGACTGAACACACTGCGCGCATTTGCACAGCATCTTCATAAGTGACACTAAAGCCCTGCGCTTGTAAGGCATGATCGCGGCGCAGGCGCGCGGCATCATTGCTGGCATACTTAATCAACAAAGGTTGACTGGCAACGGTGTAAAAGCCCCAACGCTTACCGGCCCATAATGCTGCTTGGGCAAGCAGAAAGCGTCCCAATCCGCGATTAGCCGGATCGCAACGTAAGGGAAAGTCAGGATTAATATGGATTTGTTGCTGCTTATGATCAGCCCAGACTTCAAGGGTATTGATGTCTTTATGCGGGCTTTGCCCCGGCACACTGACCACTAAACGTAACAAGCTTTCGGAGTCACTGTGTCGCTCAACACGGCCAAAACTAACAAAGCGTAAGGCTCTCAAACCTGTTTCACGGTCTGCAGGTAGAGCATTCAAGCGCAAAACTTGAAAACGTTCAGGCTCTAAGCTACGCCAAGGATGTTCGGCTTTAAGCTCCGTATCGGCAGTTGTATCTGGCGTTTCAAGCGCAGATTCAGTGACAGAAAGCGTCATAGTTAATCACTTTACGAAAGGGTAGTATTTGCGTTATCGGCACTAAAAAGTCGTGCTTTAGGGTGGCGAAGCGCCACTGTACTATAATCCAAGGTGCCAGAATCAATAGGGTGCAGGTATACTGCACAATTATTTTTCAGATTTCGGAGCAGAGTGTATGTCCGGCAATACCTTTGGTAAGCTTTTTACTGTTACTAGCGCTGGAGAAAGTCACGGCCCAGCTCTGGTTGCCATTGTTGATGGTTGTCCTCCAGGCTTGCCGCTCTGTGCTGAAGATTTACAAAACGATTTAGATCGGCGCAAGCCTGGTACCAGTCGGCACCCCACGCAACGCCAAGAGCCCGATCAAGTGGAGATTCTTTCTGGTGTATTTGAAGGGCTGACAACCGGCTGCCCAATTGGCTTGCTGATTCGCAATACCGATCAAAAATCCAAAGATTATTCGGCCATTAAAGATATTTTTCGTCCTGCTCACGCTGATTACAGCTATCACCATAAATACGGTCTACGTGACTACCGTGGCGGTGGTCGTAGTTCAGCACGTGAAACAGCCATGCGCGTAGCCGCCGGTGCAATTGCAAAAAAATACTTGGCCACTCAAGGCATTATCGTGCGTGGCTATATGAGCCAACTGGGTCCTATCGAGATTCCATTTAAAAGCTGGGATGCCGTACATGACAATGCCTTTTTCAGTCCTGATCCAGACAAAGTGGCCGAACTTGAAGCCTATATGGATCAACTGCGTCGTGACCAAGACTCGGTGGGTGCAAAAATCACTGTGGTCGCAGAAGGTGTAATGCCAGGCTTAGGCGAGCCTGTATTTGATCGCCTTGATGCTGATTTGGCCCACGCTTTAATGAGCATTAACGCTGTCAAAGGCGTTGAAATTGGTGCAGGTTTTGCTTGTGTGGCCCAGCGCGGCACCGAACACCGTGATGAGCTGACACCCGATGGTTTCCTGTCAAACCATGCTGGTGGTGTGTTGGGTGGCATTTCTTCAGGCCAGCCCAACATCGCCCATTTAGCGTGAAAACCCACTTCCAGCATCACTACACCCGGTCGTTCAATCGATATCAATGGTCAGCCCGTCGAGATGATCACTAAAGGTCGGCATGACCCTTGTGTCGGTATTCGTGCAACACCTATTGCTGAGGCCATGATGACCATTGTATTAATGGATCACTTGCTCCGTCATCGTGGGCAAAATGCTGATGTACACGTCAATACCCCGGTTCTGACACAGCTCTAACACTTATGTTGATAGCGACATGGCTGCGTTGACTGGCGCAGTCATGTTTTGAGGCATTTTTACATTATGGGCACAAGCCTGCCGTATTGGCGTTTATCAGGTTTTTATTTCTTCTATTTTGCCTTGCTCGGTGCTATTGCACCTTTTATCGCGCTGTATTTTGATCACCTGGGTTTTTCTGCGGCACGCATTGGCGAGTTAATTGCTATCCCGATGCTGATGCGCTGCATTGCCCCTAACTTGTGGGCTTGGCTGGCTGATCGCACACAAAAGCGTTTAGCCATTGTACGCATTGGTGCCGTCTGTACCATGCTGTCTTTCACTTTGATTTTTATCAGCAAAAGCTTTGCTTGGCTCGCCTTGATTATGGTGCTACATGCGTTTTTCTGGCATGCGATCTTGGCACAGTTTGAAGTCATTACCCTAGATCACCTGGGTTCGCAAAGTGAGCGCTACAGCCAGCTACGACTTTGGGGCTCGGTAGGTTTTATTTGTGTGGTGGTTGGCTTTGGTTATCTCTTTGAACAAGTCGGCATAGAGTATTATCCTTGGGCTATTTTAGTGGTCATGGCGGGTATTATTTTAAGTAGTTTCTGGGTGCCTCAAAAGCCGGCTTCGACTGCTGTGCCAATGCGAGGGGCGTTCAGCAGTAGCCATCACCCTAAAGGCCGTTACACTTTATCTATTGTGGTTTTCTTAGTTGCTGTTGCTTTAATGCAGCTGTCACACGGTCCGTATTATACGTTTCTGACCTTGCATCTGATTGACTTAAATTACTCACGCGCCATTATTGGCTGGCTTTGGGCGCTCGGTGTGCTGGCAGAAATTGGCTTATTTGTGATCATGCCTTGGCTGCTACGACGCATGGGCTTAACGCAAATTATTGTCGCCAGTTTGTTTCTTGCCGCGCTGCGCTGGTGGTTACTTGGGTTTTACGCAGACTCTTGGCTGCTGTTGCTGTTTGTGCAAGTTTTGCATGGCGCCACGTTTGGTAGTTTTCATGCCGCGGCCATCCATTTTGTGCAGCGCTATTTTTCTGCCGAAAAGCAAGGGCAGGGACAAGGTTTATATGTTTCGTTTTCTGGTGTAGGTGGTGCTTTAGGGGCTTTATATGCAGGCTACACATGGCAGCCTCTGGGTGCTGGGATGACCTTCGCTTTAGCCAGTAGTGTGGCGTTGCTCGCCGCTGTACTGGTGTTAATCGGCCTAAGAGGCCTAGATAACCCGAGATTAGAATTTAACAAAGGGCGCAATGATGACATTCACCCGTGAACAACTCACAGAACAGATTATTCAAGCTGGCCGATTTTTGTATGCACGCGGTTGGTCGCCAGCAACCAGCAGCAATTACTCAGCGCGACTGTCAACAAACCAAGTATTGTTAACGGTGTCAGGTAAACACAAAGGCCAGCTGGATAAAGAAGATATTTTGGCCACTGATTTACAGGCGCACAGTCTAGAGCCCAATAAAAAACCCTCCGCAGAAGCTTTATTGCATACTCAGTTATATAACTGGCAAGCCAATATTCAAGCTGTTTTGCATACGCACTCAGTCAATGCCACAGTACTATCGAGGATTGAACAGAGCGCTGCCATTGAGTTTACCGACTACGAATTACAAAAAGCTTTTGCTGGAATAAGCAGTCACGAGCAGCCGCTGTTAGTCCCCATATTTGCTAACGATCAGGATATGCCACGTTTAGCACAGAAAGTACAAACTTGGCTCGATAACCATCCTGATTGCCAAGGCTACTTGATTCGCGGTCATGGTTTATATACTTGGGGCGCGTCCATGGCCGATGCGCTTCGACAAATTGAAGCCTTCGAGTTTTTATTAGAATGCGAGTTAAAGATGCGCGCCTGTACGATACCGCGCTAACTGGCATCAAACGCATGTACCAAATTTTATATCGAGAGTGAAGACTATGAGTCAACTGTTTGTCTACCACACCAGCCAGCCTAAGCAAGCGCTTAAGGTGTTGAACCATGTAGAGGACATCAGCAACACTTTAGCTCAAGTCGGCGTACGCTTTGAGCATTGGCAGGCTACACAGCCCATCAATGCGAGCTCGTCAGCCGAGGAAGTGATGGCAGCCTATGCCGATGATATTGCCCGTTTAAAGCAAGAAGGCGGTTATGTTGCGGTGGATGTTATTAGCCTTGATGAAAAACACCCACACAAAGATGAGTTACGCGCGAAATTTCTCGATGAACATATTCACAGCGAAGATGAAGTGCGTTTCTTTGTTGCGGGACGTGGTTTGTTTAGCCTGCATATTGATGAACATGTCTATGCTGTGCTCTGTCAAAAAGGCGCGTTAATTTCTGTGCCAGCAGGCAGCAAACATTGGTTTGATATGGGCGAGCATCCGCGCTTTACTGCTTTGCGTTTATTTAATAATCCAGAAGGTTGGGTGGCTCAATTCAGTGGTGACACAATCGCTCAGCACTTCCCAACTTTGGATGATTTGCTATGAAGATCAAGGCTATTTTGACCGATATTGAAGGCACCACCAGCTCAATCGCTTTTGTATTTGAGGTGTTATTTCCCTATGCCAAACAGCATCTGCCTAGCTATGTACGCCATTGTGCAGCGCAAGACCCGCAGTCAGCATTGTTGCAAGCCGTACGTGATGAAGCGCAGGAGCCGGATGCTGATGTAGAGCGGGTGATCACCATCCTTGCGCAATGGATGGCCGATGATGTTAAAGCCACCTCACTGAAGGCCTTACAGGGCCTGGTGTGGCAGAAAGGCTATGCCAGTGGTGAAATCAAAGGGCATGTCTATCCTGATGCCGTGGCAGCGCTGCAGGCATGGCAACAGCAGGGTTATCAGCTGTATGTGTATTCATCGGGCTCCGTACAGGCGCAAAAACTTATCTTTGGATACTCCATAGCAGGCGATTTAACCCCTTTGTTCTCCGGCTACTTTGATACCACTTCAGGGCATAAACGCGAAATGGACTCTTACGCGCGTATTGCTCAAGCAATTGGTTTACCTGCAGAACACATCTTATTTTTATCAGATGTGGTGGAAGAGCTGGATGCCGCACGAGCCAGCGCAATGCACACCTGCGGTTTAGCACGCGCTGGCGGAGTTCTGGCGGGTCATCCTACTGTCATGAGCTTTACCGAGATTGATCCTGCAGCGTTTTAAGCGCTGCTGAGTGCCAATAGATCAGTCAAATCACCTGTTTCAATGATTAATTTTACTTGACTGCTTTACTGGGTCTTTATTCGTACCGGTGAACTAGCGTACACTACAACCAAGATTGCGAGGAGTTACCATGAGTACGATTAATATTACCGAAGCAGCACAGGCTTATTTAGGTGAACTTTTAAAAAACCAAAATACCCCAGGCATTGGTATTCGTGTGTTTATTACCCAGCCGGGTACCACTTATGCAGAAACCTGTATCGCTTATTGCAAACCTGAAGAACAAAAACCAGAGGATATAGCTTTGGTTTTACCAGCATTTACCGCCTGGATTGATGCTTTAAGTGAACCCTATCTTGAAGATGCTGTAGTCGATTATGCAACCGACCGCATGGGTGGCCAATTAACCATTAAAGCGCCAAACGCCAAAGTGCCAATGGTCAGCGAAGACAGTCCACTGTCTGACCGTGTCAACTACTATCTACAGACCGAGATCAACCCAGGGCTTGCCAACCATGGTGGAGAGGTCAGTCTGATTGATATTGATAATGGTGTATTGATTCTCAAATTTGGCGGTGGTTGCCAAGGCTGCGGTCAAGCCGATTACACTTTGAAAGAAGGTATTGAGAAAACCTTGATGGCGCGTATCCCTGAGATTAAAGGTGTGCGCGATGTGACAGACCATAGCATCACCGAGAATGCCTACTATTAAGCCAGGCTTGTGCACGGGACTTTGGTCAAATAGATCAAGTGCCGGTTGAAGCCTACAATGGTCAATGTAAAACGAGCTTGAACACTATCCTGCAAAAGCTTCGTGAGCATGTGTCAACATGCCGGCAACTAAGTTGGATGATCCTGACTTTTTTAGCTTACTTATCCTACCTGTCTTAATACTTGATGTTTTGAGACCTTTAAAAAACCGCTAACAGTCACAAGCTGTTAACGGTTTTTTTGTTTTAAAAGGCTACACTTCGCACATTCTTTTATGATTTCATAAGTTGCCCCTATTCAAAGCACTGTAAGCATGCTAAAACCTGCTAGCTGCTTGATAAAAAAGGGAAAACAATGAACAAATCCGAATTAATCGAGCGTATTGTTGATCAACAAAAGCAACTTTCAGTACGCGATGTTGAACTGGCAGTTAAGACGATGTTGGAACATATGACGCAAGTATTGTCTTCTGGAGAGCGGATTGAAATTCGCGGCTTCGGTAGTTTTTCATTGCACTACCGAGCACCTCGATTAGGCCGCAACCCTAAAACAGGAGAAGCGGTCGAGCTTGAAGGTAAATATGTACCGCATTTCAAACCAGGTAAAGAATTGCGTGATCGAGTCAATGATTAGCTATCGCTCTAGTTATTGCTTGGCCACATGCAGAGGGTTTTATGCAAAGTTTTAAACGCTTATTTGTATTGATTATTGCTGTTGCATTGGCAGCGGGGGTGGTCTTTTTCACCTTAGAAAACCGTACACCAATGAGTTTATTGTTTTTTGGCTGGCAAACACCTGAATTACCCATAGCACTGTATGTCATCAGCGCTTTTGTTTTAGGCTTAGTGCTTGGTCCGCTGCTTTCATGGTGGCCACACCAGCGCATGCGCATGCGCTATAACAAGCAAATCAAACAACTGCGTGCCTGTGAGCAGAAGATCGAAACACTGCAGGCAGAGCAGGCTGCGGCCGTTAAAGTGTCTGCAGATTCAGCGCCAGCCTAGGCATCATCACCGCCAAACGGCGCTAATCACTAGCGCAGCGTATTGCAAACCACTACATAGGGCTGGAGCGTCCTGTCATTTCCCGTGCCATTTCAGTGGCGTAGCTGTCGGTCATCCCACCAATAAAATCAATGATGCGCATAAAAGATTTGTACAGCGACCAATCTGGCTGCGGCGCGGCATAGCCAAGCAAATCAAAGATGCTACGGTTTTTAAAAGATAAAGTGCCATAATTGTGCTGCTCAAGTGCCGCACCACAAAAGGCATTCAATAAAATTTCCAATGTAGTGTAAGCGCCAATTTCATGCAGGGTTTTACGTTTATCATTAAAAATTTTATCACGCGCAAGCGCTTTGGCATTGAGCACACACGTCTTAGCCGGACCATGCATGTGTGCGACCAAATCGCCTTCTAGGGTGCCTGCCATCAGCGCTGACTGCTGTTCAACAAAGGCCCGAGCCGCAGCATTAGTAAGGTGCTCGATAGCCTTGCCGCGCAAGATAGCTAGCTTCCTGCGCCGGGAATCCTTAGGGCCAAGCAGCCGATAGGTTTCAGGCAGGTCATCACCGACTAAATCGAGCAGTAGCGCTTCTACCTCTGCATAGTCGAGTAAATCCATTTCCACACCATCTTCTAAGTCAATTAAGCCATAGCAAATATCATCAGCGGCTTCGACTAAATAAACCAGAGGGTGGCGCGCCCAGTGTTCGTCATCAAGCTGGGGAATCCCCAGTTTTTTAGCGATTTGCTCTAATAGTGCTAACTCATTTTGATAGCTGCCAAACTTATGTTTTTTATAGCCTTGAGCGCTGGCGTGTTTCGAGCTCCACGGGTATTTAGAGAAGGCTCCTAGGGTCGCGTAGGTTAGACGCATACCACCATCAAACTGATGGTATTCAAGCTGAGTGAGGACCCGAAAACCTTGCGCGTTGCCTTCAAAGTTTAAAAAGTCAGCACGTTCAGCTTCGCTCATATCATCGAGCCAACCATTGTTGGCGGCTTGTTGAAACCAATGACGAATGGCATCTTCACCCGAATGCCCGAAAGGTGGATTACCAATGTCATGGGCAAGGCAAGCCGACTGCACAATCATGCCTAAGTCACTGGATTCACACCATTGCGGTAACGCAGGTCGAATCATTTCCGCCACCCGCATGCCGAGTGAACGACCGACGCAGCTCACTTCAAGAGAGTGAGTCAGGCGCGTATGGATATGATCGTTACTGGAAACGGGGTGCACTTGGGTTTTACGGCCTAAACGACGGAAGGCGCCGGAGAAAATAATACGATCGTGATCTTTGTGAAAAGGGCTACGGCCAAGTTCTTCTGTGCTGTTAGAGGTTTTACCTAAACGTTCGCGATTTAATAACTGATGCCAATCCACTGAGCGCCCTCAACCTGTTAGTTCTAGAGATGCACCGACACACAGTGCATTTATTTTAGAATATCAGTTTGCTGGTCCGTTGTGTCTGCTTCTGTCGCTGAAGACGCCATCAGTAAAGGGAGCAGGCTGGCTGCAATTCTCACGAGGGGCAAAATATTACCCTTTAACTTACGGTTTCGAGTCAGAAGAAAACTGGCAAGGGTCACTCCAGCCACCACCAGCAAAGGCGTAGAGCCTTGGGTAAAGCGTTGCTTGAAGTTGCGAAGTTTTGCTACCGGCTCAAGCAGCACTAAACTTTCATGGCGGATTTTTTGACGATTCAATTCAAGACGCATCTGGATCAGCTGTTTGCGCAAGGCAATAGGCGTATCTTTATGCTGCTGTATGCTCATGGCAACAATCGCTCTTTGGTATTTTTAAGCTCTTGTAGGCTCGCGCTAAAAGGGGGTTGAGCGCGGCTCTGTGCCGATTTCATCCGCCAAATGCATAAACCACCAGCAATGGCATAAAACGCTGACATAGCGATCAGCAGTTTGTGTTCATAGTGTGACCAGAGCGACATAATCAATAAGCCATTGAGCAGCAAAAACAGCATAAAACCACAGGCAGCAGTCATTGCAAGCCAGATCAACTGCTGGCTGCTGTAATGTTTTTGTTCTTGCAACTCAAGTGCAAATAACTCGGCATGCTCGCTGAGTAAATCCAGAGCCGCAGCGCCTAAGCGCCGCGAGCTGTCTGAAAATTTATGATCTGTCATACCTTAGCGCCTAGACACCAAAAGGCCTAACAAGAAACCAACGCCGGCACCAATGGCCAAAGATTGCAGAGGATGCTCACGCACATACTCCTCACCATCACTCAAGACTTCTTTACCGCGCTGAAGAAGCGCTTGCTCGGTGGAGCCGAGGGCTTGGCGGGCACGTTGTAAACTGGTGTTAATCTGACCGCGCAGTGCCTCAGCTTTATCGCCTGTTAATTCTACGGAGTGCTGCAGTAATTGTTCAGTGTCAGCCACTAGTGCTTTGAACTCACTGAGTAGTTGCTCACTACCTGCTGTGGTTTTTTTAGCCATGCTTGATATTCTCCATAATAAATTAATACTTGCCTTATTCAGAGTCTATTTGACGGCAAGTGGTTCACTCTCAGCATACGCTATTTTAAAATAAATAAACCCGCCTTTTGAGCGGGTTTATTTAATACAGTCTGTTTAGCTTATAGCAATGGAATGGTGTAGCTGACGATTAGACGGTTTTCATCCATCTTGCCAGAAAGATCTGAGCGCACAGTAGCGTTACGCCATTTGACACCCAGATTTTTCAGTGGACCATCTTGGAAAGTGTAGCTGATATCGGTATCGCGCTCCCACTCGTTACCACGAGACTGGTTAGCACCCATATAAATGTTGCTACCTTTAACGTAGCGCGTCATCAGGTTGAGGCCAGGAATACCAAGACCTGCGAAGTTATAGTCATAGCGTGCTTGCCATGATTTCTCATCAGTAGCAGCGAAGTCACGAATTTGCACGTAGTTGACAAGGTGTGGGTCAGTTAACAACAGGTAGGCATAACCGGTATCACCTGACATTTTCTGGTAGCCCAAACCAAAGCTGTTGTAACCTAACTGATAAGTTAGCATGCCTGAAATGGCTTTGTTATCAATACCGCTGCTTTCATCGTCAGAGGTTTTTGCATAGCGCAAATCAGCTTTTAGTGACTGACCTTCAGCAATTGGTAGGGTGAAAACACCATTTACAATGTGCTGGTTGTAAACACCATCTAACTTACCAAAGTGGTAACCGGTGGTCAGTTGATCATTCCACTTGTAATTGCCACTGAAAAAATCAAACTTGTTGCTGACGTTTGCATTGGTTTTGCTGTATTTCGAGATGTCACGTTTGCCGTTATGCAGGCTGATGGCCATTGCTTCATTGTTAGTTGAGTTACGCTGGTTATCGCGCTCCAATTGACCGGCGTTCAGCGTCAAATTGCTGATATCTAAGCTGGTTAACTGCACACCTTGGAAGGTCTGTGGTAATAGACGCGAATCGCCAGCAGACACAACAGGCAGTTTAGGCATCAATGTACCAGCGCGCAGCGTGGTTTCAGAGATGCGCAATTTAGCCGCAGCGCCGAGTTCACCATAGCTGCTTGGTACATCGCCTTTATTGTTTTTTGGCAACAGTAAACCGGTTCCCGCAGTGCCACCGCCCGAGTCAAGCTTAAAGCCAGTAAAGCCATAGGCATCCACACCCACGCCTACGGTGCCTTCAGTGAAGCCTGATTCGTACTTAAGTAAGAATCCTTGCGCCCATTCTTCTGCTTTTGATTGAGAGGTGCTTGGTGCATCACGAAAATCGCGATTCATGTAAAAGTTGCGCAGCTCTAAGCTGGCTTTGCTGTCTTCGATAAAAGCAGCTTGTGCTGCAATAGGTAGGCTTAGTGCAACGGCGAAGGTACCCAGGCTAATTGAACGTGCTAACGGACTATATTTCATTATTGTAGTTCTCCGGATGTGCGGATAAGGTCAGTCAAATAGATAAGATGTGACGTGCGAACTAGACCATGCCTATGACTGCAGGGTCATTTAGACAATGGTCGATAAAGGCCATTATGAAAAGTGCAACGACACAACTGTGTAACAGCGGCTAAAAATCAAACGACACCAATTGTCGCAGTAAAATGGCACACTATGACAAATTTATTCGGGAACTTAGCATGTCAGAATCACAAGG
>JAAXZZ010000202.1 GCA_012719655.1 Gammaproteobacteria bacterium
ACTCTTTTTAAAGTCATCATTCTCTTTAACTTTATCACCCAGCAATAAATGTAAATCTGCATCGCTGACTGAAACTGCAATAGTGCAAACCCTGCAAATGATCAACGAGTGCTTCGGGGGGAGTGTGGTGAGCGAGCCATGGATGGCGAGCGCCGGAGTTGAACCCTGGATGGGTTCATCGACGGATAAACACTTACCCCAAAGTACGACAGGTACAAAACCTATGTGTCAGTATCGATTAATGGTGTGATAAGGGGCTTTTCTTATACGTAAATTAGACAGATACTGTACGCGTGGTTCTCTATCGCTTTAAAGGATCAGTATGGCCACTCACAATGCTAAGCTTTACTACGATGCGTCATGCGGACTTTGCCGCAAAGAGATTGAGCATTTACGCCCACGCTTAGAGCCGCAGGTGCAGTTGGTCGATATCAGTGCGCCAGATTTCCAAGTCCCACAAGGTTACAGTCTTGAGAATATGCTCACTCGAATTCATTATTTTGATGGGCAGACCATGCACATAGGTTTTAAGGCAACTATGGCGTACTGGCATGCCGCAGGTCTGCACAAAACTGTCGCCTTACTTAGCCGGCCAGGAGTAAGTCAGATTGGTAATTTTGCCTATAACCTTTGGGCAAAATGGCGACCTCGCAACTCCAGCAGTTGTCAGATTGATTAGTCTGTCTGCGTATCTGCGCGTCGTAGCCAATACAGTGTCACCAGTTTGAGTGCAACCGGTGCGCCAGCGTAGAGCCAGAGCAAGCCCTGTAAGCTTGCTGCGCTCTGTTGTTCCCAGCCGAGCCAGTCCAGTGCCAGCAAAGCCAGACCTACCGCTAAAGCTAAAGCCAACTTAGTTAGCACGCCCCATACGGCAAACAGCACACCGCTCATATTGCCGTTTTGGCGGCTTAAATCCTGAGCAATATCAGCCTGAATTGAGGCCGGCAGCGCTACATCGGCGGCGACACTTAGACCTGAGAATAAACAGATCAGAGCAAACCCCCAGAGGTTACCCGGCGCCAAACTAAAGACCCAAACAAAGCTCAGGCAAGCGCTGAGCATCGACAGACGCCAAGCACTGTATTTGCCGAATCTTTTGGCTAAACGCACCCACAGCGGTAAAGCCAAGATACCACTGAGGAAAAATCCCAGCAGCAAGACGCCCATGTATGGGGTGAGCTGTAAGTAATGCTCAACAAAAAATAAAAACAATGTAGCCGGCAAGGCGTTGGCCAAACTATTCAGAAAGTAGGCGGGCAAGAGTCTGCGGCTGCGTTGATCTGTATAAGTCAAACGCCACGCCTGCGGGTTGAAGAGAGGTTTTTTATCAGTTTGTGTAATGGCGGGTAGCAGCCGTAAGCGCCAGATTAACAGCGCTAAAGCCAAGGTTAGACTGATGCTCAACAGTGGATACAAAAGGCGAAACAACTGCTGATAATCTTGACTGTCATCCAGAGCAAAAGGCAACACCAATACCGTGATCACGCCAATGACAGAAAAGCCTTCGCGACTGGCAGTGTAGTCAGTTTTTACATGAGAGTGCTGGCTGACTTCGGCACTTAAAGCTTGGTAGGGGATCATGATTAGGGTCCAGGCCAGATACACCCACATCGCCCAAATTAACAAGCGTACAGCGCTGACTTGCACAGGCAGCAACAATTGCCATAAACCAATTAACAGCAGCGCCCAGCCAACAATTATCAGCCCGTAACGCCCGCGCTGTGTGCCCTGATCACAAAGCAAGCCCACTAAGGGATCCGAGATCACATCGCTGATGCGCGCCAACAGCAGCATGCTACCAACCACTGCCAGCTCCAGCCCCAGTTGATGGTAATAGCTGGGTAAATACAGATATAAAGGAATACCCAACATCGCCAGCGGCCAAGATACAAAGCCGTAAATCAGCGGCTGACTAAAGGCTGAGTGATTTTTCATGAGCTGCTCAAGCGCTTATTGATTAGGGCAATGATACTTTTTAATAGTGGTACTTTGAGGTAGACATATTCGCCCGTATCCCAGTAATCAATATGGCTACAGACTTTTCCCTGTGCATTGATTTCAATTTTGCTGACCCCTTTAATCACTTGCTGCTCGGCATTGGTTTTGAGCCTAAAGGTAAATTGCCACTCTAAAAAGCCGCGGTTGTGGCTGCTGGCAAAGTCTAAAATACGAAACTTTGGCTCATGCAGGGTGCTGAACATATGACGGAAAATTGTTTGCATTGTGGCCAAACCGTGCACGGCGTTGAACGGGTCTTTAAAGTACACATCGTCACTAAACACCTGCAAAAAATCCTCCTCTACGGATTGCAGGTTAAGATTTTCAAACAGTTGCTTGTAGTTTTCTAACACCTGAACACTGGTTAGCATTGTTTAACTCCTTAACATTTTGCGGGTCAGTGCCAATGACCATGAATAGGGTATCCATCTCAATAGGCTCAGTACAATGCGTAAACGCCATGGAAAACGTATTTCAAACGCTGTGCTGCGATCTAAGGCATGGGCGATCTGTTGTGCAGCCTCAACAGGTTCTAATAGACCGGGCATAGTAAATTCATTTTTTTCGGTTAGACGGGTGCGGACAAAGCCGTGATTGATGATGTGCAAATCGATGTTCTGCACCGCAAGCTCAGGTTGCAACGCTTCGGCTAAATTCACTAGAGCAGCTTTCGGCGCTGAATAGCCGCCACCGTAGGGCAGGCCAAAATACGATGCTAAGCTGGCATTCCAGACCCAGCGGCCATGACCTTGTGCTTTAAATAATTTTTGCAAGGGCAGCATAAGCGCCACTGCACCTAAATAATTGCTTTGATTCATTTGTACAAAAGCTGACCAGTCCCATTGCTCTGTGGCCATCGGCTGATAAGCACCGACATTATAAAACCACAGATCTAAACCGGCGAACACGCCCCAAGCCCGCTGCGCTTGTACTGCACAGTCTTGTGCATCGCTGACATCAATATTTAAGCACTGCAGCCGCTCACCATGCTGTTGTTTGAGCTCGGCTAGCGCGCTTGATTGCTGCGCTTGTCGTGCGGAAGCGAGCACTTGATGACCTTGCTTTAGCCATATTTTTACCAGCTCTAAACCAATACCTTGGGAAGCGCCGATGATCCAGATGCGTCGTTGTTTAATACTATTTTTCATACTGCGCCTTGTACACTTATGTATAAGTTGTGTATAAATAATATAAAGCAAATTAGACATGGCGTCATGAAAATGTTCGACTCAGATAAAAAATACAAGGTAGCAGTGATTGGCAGTGGTATCAGCGGCATCAGCAGTGCATGGTTTCTTGGCCAAAAACATGAAGTCACTTTGTTTGAGAAGAACTCAACATTGGGTGGCCATACCAATACCTTGGACGTCACTTTGTCGGGTGGTGAGCACGTTCCTGTTGACACTGGTTTTATTGTTTATAACGAGCCTAATTATGCTTTGTTAACAGCGATGTTTGCACACCTAGGTATCGCCACTCATCCGACAGAGATGCGCTTTGC
>JAAXZZ010000203.1 GCA_012719655.1 Gammaproteobacteria bacterium
CAGTGAGCGCTTTTTTTATATTTCCAGTTACTGCTAAACAACATCCAGATGCTCACATCCAACTACTACGACCTGTAGAGTTAACTGCGCAAGAGCAATTATTTGTCAGCACGTTGCCCGCACTTAAAATAGCCAGTCACAAACAAGCTCCGCCAATGTCTTTGTACGATCGCTCTGCTGATAAATACACCGGTATCAGTGTTGACTTATTTTGTTTTATTGCCAACGAAATTGGTTTGCCTTATCAGTTTGTTGGTGATGGCTACCAATCGTTTAGCGAAATGATGGCCGATTTTGAAGAGGGTCATATTGACGTATTGATGCCAGTCAGTATCTCAGCAGAGCGCTCAAAACAAGGCCTATTTGCTGATGGTCATTATCATGAGTTTTATGCAGTGGTGGCACGTAAAAGTGACCGCCTACATCTATTAAATTCCCAGCAACTCAGCGAGCATCGGGTCGGTGTGATTGAACAAACCTCAATTATTCCATATCTACAGAGCAAAACACCGCAAGCCGAGCTGCATGCTTATAAAGAAGGCGTTATTTTTGAGGCGTTACGGCGCAATAAGATTGATGTTGCCGTGCTTAATAAAGGTATTTTTGTTCAGGACAGAATTCGCTTGGAGTTATTTGATTTAGAAAATATTTTTACCTTATATGATTTTCCGCGCAACTATAGTTTTTTATTTAAAAACACGGCAGATAATCAAAAAATTATTGAGATTTTTAATCGTTATATTGCCGCGGCGGATATCAATGCATCTGTACACTTTTATGAAGACGGCGAGTCTCAACTCATTAAAAAATATACGAGAAAACAAAGCGAGCAGCAGTTGGTGTTTTTTCTAGCATGCTTGGTTGCCTTATTGTTTATTGGTTTAGTACGTATCTCCCGTGCTCGTAAGCGTATATTGGATAAACTTGCGCAAAGTCATGCTCAGATTGTTGAGCAGCATCACGCTTTACAGGCGGCTAACAAAAAACTGGAGTACTTAAATCGTACTGATGAGCTGACTCAGTTGGCTAACCGCCGCTATTTTGATCAGCAGCTCGCTTTAGAACATATGCGCCATCAGCGTAGCGGCGCAGCGCTATCGCTGTTGATGGTCGATATTGATCATTTTAAAAGCATCAATGATCATTATGGGCATGCCATTGGTGATGTTTATTTACAAAAAATAGCGGCAGTGTTGAGTACAGTCATGTCTCGGTCGAATGATTTAGCTGCTCGCTATGGTGGTGAGGAGTTTGTCTGCATTCTGCCTGATACGGATTTGTCTGGTGCACTACAGGTTGCTGAAGAGATTCGTCTGGCGGTGATGGCTGTGCATTTGGATAACACTGAGGTACTACCACAAGCTGTTACTGTCAGTGTTGGCGTCGCAACTTTGCAAGGCTCAAGCTGTAGTGTAGTGGAGTTATTAAAACAAGCTGATATGCAGCTGTATCGTGCTAAAGATGCAGGACGCAATTGTGTTTGCGGTATTCTGCTCGCTGAGACGTGTGACCACTCAAGCTAAAATTTCACTTAAAATGCTCAGCTCTGGTCAGCGTTTCTTCAGTAACTATTTATTTTACCCAGCAGCTCATCGCAAGCAGACTGCAAACTAAAGTAAATTGATGGTAAAGACGCAGTCAAACAGGCGCAAGGCTGCTATCTTTCATGCTCCCAAGGATTATGACTAATTGATATGCCTGATTTATCGACCCCTACCACAAAAAAATCCCCGAAAAAATTTGTGATTGCCGCACTGGCTCTGTGCTTAGCAGGCGCGGGTGCTTGGTGGTGGTCGCAAAACAGTGCTGAGAAAACTGAGCGCGGCCCGCGCATGGGCGGCAGTTTTATGGGCGCCGTGCCGGTCAATGCACAGCAGGTGCGTTTGGACCGTTTCGCCGTGCAGCTGAAAGCTTTGGGTACGGTTACGCCATGGAATGCCGTGAGTGTCACCAGTCAAGTCAGTGGCGAGTTAGACAAGGTGCTGTTTGACGAAGGACAGTTTGTTGAGCAAGGCACTGTGCTGGCACATATTGATCCGCGTAATTTTCAAGCGGCGTTATTGCAAGCCGAAGGGGCTGTGCAAGAAACCCGTGCGCAGTTGGCCAGTGCTGAGTTAGACCTCAAGCGCTATCAAGACTTATATAAAGAAGACTCAGTCGCCAGACAAACTCTAGAACAGCAGCAAGCCATCGTTGCGCAATATAAGGGCACATTAAAAGTGCGCGAGGCGCAGCGCGATACGGCCCGCTTAGACCTTGAGCGCACACGAATTACTGCACCGATCTCAGGACGCCTAGGTTTGCGTGCGGTGGATGCCGGCAATTATGTGTCAGCAGCGTCCACAGAACTGGTCACTATTACCCAAGACGATCCCATTGCCGTTAGTTTTACGATTCCTGAGCATGAGCTACAGGCTGTGTTACAGGCGTATCGGCAAGAGCAGCCACTTAAAGTGCAAGCGTGGAACCGCGATGAAACTGAGTTATTGGCTGAAGGTGTCTTGGCCAGCATTGATAACCAAGTCGATGTCACCACGGGCAGTGTGCGGTTAAAGGCGCGCTTTGAAAATCCGCAACAAGCCTTGTTTCCCAATCAGTTTGTTAATGTGCATTTGCAGGTGGCTGTGCATGAGCAGGCGTTGTTATTACCAGCAGATGCCATCCAGTTTGGTGCCAATGGCCGTTTTGTTTGGCAAATTAAAGACGACGACTCTGTGGTGATTCAACCGATTGAGATTATCACCAGTGATGGCACATCCAGCATGTTGCGCTCGGGTTTAGCGGTTGGCGATTGGGTGGTCGTTGAAGGTGTTGATCGCTTACGCAGTGGCAGTAAAGTCGAGCGGGTTGCACCGGCTGGTAGCCAGCCAGCTGCGTCTACTGAGTTGGGCATGCCGCCCAATCCTACTGAGCAAAGCCGTCGAGGCGCAGGCCAGCCGCCGCAGCAGAAGCCAGCAAAATGAACGTCTCACGGATCTTTATTCCGCGACCGGTCGCCCCCACGCTGTTGATGTTGGCCATCTTTTTAATGGGCGCTTTGGCCTACCGATTATTGCCTGTAGCAGCGTTACCGCAGGTGGATTATCCAACCATTCGCGTGTTGACCTTGTACCCCGGTGCCAGCCCACAAGTGATGAACAGTGCTGTCACTGCACCACTTGAGCGCCAATTTGGCCAGATGCCTGGTTTAGATCAGATGTCATCCACCAGTTCGGGCGGCGCTTCGGTGATCAGCCTGCGCTTTAGTTTAGACATTGAACTGGATGTCGCTGAGCAAGAGGTGCAAGCGGCGATTAATGCCGCTAGTAATTTGTTGCCTAATGATTTGCCAGCGCCACCGGTCTACAACAAAGTGAACCCGGCCGACAGTCCGGTGCTGACGTTGGCCATTACCTCTAAGAGTGTGCCGCTGCCGCAGGTCAATGACTTGGTGGATACGCGCATGGCGCAAAAAATTGCGCAGATCAGCGGGGTCGGTTTGGTCAGCGTCGGTGGTGGTCAGCGCCCAGCCGTACGGATTCGCGCCAACCCGCAAGCCTTAGCGGCTGCGGGCTTAACCTTGGCCGATGTGCGCAGCATGATTACGCGCTCGAACGTCAATCAGCCCAAGGGCAGTATTGATGGGCCGTCACGTATCACCCAGCTGGATGCCAATGATCAGCTGCGCTCGGCAGAGGATTACGCTGCGCTGATTATTGCCCATAACGATGGTCGCGTGCTTAAGCTCAGCGACGTTGCCGAGATTATTGAGGGCGCAGAAAACAACCGCTTAGCCGCTTGGGCCGATCTCAATCAGGCGGTATTGCTGAATATTCAACGTCAACCCGGTGCCAACGTGATTGACGTGGTGGAGCGTGTTGAAGCGTTATTGCCCAGCATTATTGCCAGTTTACCCGCCAGTCTTGAAGTCAGTGTGCTTACCGATCGCACACAAACCATTCGCGCGGCAGTCAGCGATGTGCAGTTTGAGTTGGTATTGGCGGTGGCCTTAGTGGTGTTAGTGACGTTTTTATTCTTAAAACGTATGACGGCCACCTTAATTCCGTCAGTTGTGGTGCATTTGTCGCTGATCGGCACCTTTGCGGTGATGTACGTATTTGGTTTTTCGTTAAATAACCTCACGCTGATGGCGTTGACCATTGCCACCGGTTTTGTTGTCGATGACGCCATTGTCATGTTGGAAAATATCGCGCGCCATATTGAGCTGGGCGAAACCCCGATGAATGCGGCACTCAAGGGCGCAAAGCAAATCAGTTTTACCTTAGTGTCGTTAACTTTCTCGTTGATTGCGGTATTGATTCCACTGTTGTTTATGGCCGATGTAGTGGGGCGTTTATTTCGTGAATTTGCCATCACTTTGGCGGTAGCCATTTTAATCTCGCTGGTGATTTCTTTAACGCTGACGCCAATGATGTGCGCGCGTTTATTACGTGGCGGGGAAAAAGAACAACAAGACGATTGGCTGAGCCGCACCATTGATCAGTACGCCAAAGGTTTGCGCTGGGTATTACAGCATCAGCTGCTGACGCTGTGGTTTGCCGTGGGCACTTTTGTGCTGACTGCCTTGCTGTGGATGTGGGTGCCCAAAGGCTTTTTTCCTGAGCAAGACACCGGTGTGATTCAAGGGATTTCCGAAGCGCCACAAAGCATTTCCTTTGCCGCGATGAGCGAGCGTCAGCAGCGTTTAAGTGCGGTGTTATTGCAAGATGAAGCAGTGCAGAGCGTGTCTTCACAAATTGGTGTGGATGGCGATAATCCCACGCTCAATACCGGTCGCATGCTGATTAATCTGAAACCTTTTGCCCAGCGTGATGTGTCAGCCGCCGAGGTGATTAATCGCTTGCGTCCAGAGTTGGATAAGGTGCTCGGCATTCAGTTGTTTATGCAGCCGGTGCAGGATTTAAGTATTGAAGATCGCGTCAGTCGCACCCAGTTTCAGTTCAGCCTTGAGTCGGCCGATGAACAAGAACTGCAGACTTGGGTGCCAAAGTTAGTGACGAAACTGCAAAGCCTGCCGCAACTGCGTGATGTGGCCAGTGATTTACAGGCCAAGGGTTTGCAGTATTACCTCAATATCGACCGAGATTTAGCCGGACGTTTAGGTATCAGCATTGCCACCTTAACCGATGCGTTGTATGACGCCTTTGGTCAACGCCAGATCTCGACGATTTTTACTCAGACCAGTCAATACCGTGTGGTGTTGGAAAGCATCAGCAACCCTCAAGATGCCATGGCGGCTTTGCATGATGTGCACGTGCATGGCGCTGATGGCCCAGCCATACGCTTGGCCAGTTTGGTTAAGGTTGAAGAAAAATCAGCAGCCTTGTTACTCAATCACATTGGTCAATTTCCGGCGGTGACAGTGTCCTTTAACCTGGGCGAAGGCGTATCGCTCGGTGAAGCGGTGGAATTGATTGAGCAAACCCAGCTCGATTTAGCCATGCCTGCCTCCATTCAAAGCAACTTCCAAGGCGCCGCTGCAGCCTTTCGAGCGTCGTTATCCAGTACCTTGCTGCTGATTCTGGCAGCGGTTGTCACTATGTACTTGGTGCTCGGCGTGCTCTATGAAAGCTATATCCATCCCATTACTATTTTGTCCACTTTGCCGTCAGCAGCCATTGGTGCTTTGCTCGCGCTGTTTATCAGCGGTAATGATTTAAGTCTGATTGCTATTATCGGCATTATTTTGCTGATCGGTATCGTGAAGAAAAACGCCATTATGATGATCGACTTTGCGTTGGATGCCGAGCGCCATCAAGGTTTAAGCCCAGAAGAAGCGATTTTTCAGGCGGCATTATTGCGTTTTCGCCCGATTTTGATGACCACTCTGGCAGCGCTGTTTGCTGCTTTACCCTTGATGTTTGCCAGCGGTTCTGGGGCAGAGTTGCGTCAGCCGCTCGGCTTGG
This sequence comes from Gammaproteobacteria bacterium, assembly GCA_012719655.1. Taxonomy (GTDB): domain Bacteria; phylum Pseudomonadota; class Gammaproteobacteria; order Pseudomonadales; family Pseudomonadaceae; genus Denitrificimonas. The sequence continues at coordinate 5,907 of JAAXZZ010000203.1, forward strand.
TGATGGTGGGGGGTTTGCTGCTGAGCCAAGTGCTGACGTTGTTCACCACGCCCGTCATCTATTTGTTCTTCGATCGCTTAAGTGCGCGCACTAAAGCACGTTTTCAGTTGGGCGCTGAGTCGTGAATCTGTCAGCCCCTTTTATTCAGCGTCCGGTGGCCACGATGCTGC
>JAAXZZ010000204.1 GCA_012719655.1 Gammaproteobacteria bacterium
ACTTGAGACAATGGATGATCGCTGTCTGCATAGCTCTGCAGTGTCGCGACTTGCACGATGTCAATATAATCAACGGTTTTTGATTGGCGTTGAAAATCAAGATAATTTGCCGGTATCGTAGCGATTTGTTCGGGGAAGTCCCAAGCACGTAAAATACGCTCACCTAATACAGGATGAATGCGGTCAATAATGTGATTAAGGCTGATTGAGTCTTTTAGCAGCACTGAACTTGCTTCAGCATAGGTTAAAATAGGCAAAATGCCGATTTGATGCACAAGTCCTGCCAGAGTTGCTTGATCGGGCTGAAGGCGTGTGAAATGGCGACACAGCACATGACAGATTCCAGCGATTTCAGTGCTGCGATTCCAGACCGCCCGCATTTTATTGTCAATCACATCTGAAGTGGCTTGGAACATCTGCTCTACAGCTAAGCCTGTCGCTAAGTTTGCAGTGTAATTGATACCTAAGCGACTGATTGCCATATTTAAGTCGGTGATTTCTTTATTGGTGCGCAACAGTGGGCTGTTAACGACTTTAATGAGCCGCGCAGTCAGCGCCGCATCATTGCCAATGACTTTACTCAGTGCGGGAATACTGATGTTAGGATTTTCCGCCGCTTCACGTACTTGTAAAGCAACTTCAGGTAAGGTTGGTAAAACTAACTCATCATTTTCAATGGCTTCTAGCAGTTCGTTTTGAACTTTTTCTGCTAATGTGCTCATGCACATACTCCTTCAAGGCTGCTCATCAATTGCTCAGCGCAAAATTTCACGATCAGTATCCAGTGCGTAGGGCAGTTCCAGCTGCTCCAGTGCGTTTTTCTCATCGCCATCTAAGTAAATACGCCCATCACTAACCGCATCATCCAATGCTGTGGCCAATAGCTCTATCCCGTACTCACTGCGTGCAGCGCTAACGACTTCACCGACGGCGCTTGAATGCACTGGCGACAGTAACGCTGTGCCAGCAGCTGGAATGTTGTCTGAGGCCAGTTGAAAGCGATACATGTGACGCTTTAACTTGCCCAGGTACTGCATACGCGCAACGATTTCTTGCCCGGTGTAGCAGCCTTTTTTAAAGCTGACGGCATCCAGAGCAGGAAGATTTAGCATTTGCGGGATAAATTGCTCACGGGTTGGCATGCTGACGTGACCAATACCGCTGCGGATTTGTGCCAGCAGCCAAGTGTTCAGTGGCGCCTCGCTGAGATGACCGAGTAAGCGTTTACGCAAGCAAGGGCCTTCATCGGCATGCACCCATAATTCGACCAGATCGCTGGACACGCGCACCGCAATCATATTGTTGTGGTGCACAGTGCTATTGCTGTCTAGCGGCAGTTCAATGCCCAACGCAGTCAGGGCTGGATCACCTTGATATAAGCCAAAGCGGCTCCAGAGCGCACTGTCATCCGTTAACTTGGTTTTCGAAAAAACAGCGAATTTTTGTAACTCAGCCAGTTGTGCGACTAAAATATCTTTGTCCATGGCCAGTAAATAGCCGTCATTTTCTAAAAGCACACGAAAACTTGATAACATGCGTCCTTTAGGCGTGCAGCGTGCGCCTAAGCTGCTACGCTCATCGCTAACGTAACCCAAGTGGCAAGTGATTTGCCCTTGCAGGAAGGTTTTTGCATCGGGGCCACGTACAGCAAGAATGCCTTCGTGGCTTAATGGTGTAAAACTTGCACAATCAGTCATGACTGTCTCACTGGTAAATAAAGCGTGGGACTATCATAGTGGGCTAAAGGGATCTTGTCAGCGTGTGTCGTTCGCTAAATGATGTCTTATACTCGGTTTATTCTTTTTTGGAGTGTGTCATGTCTATCGAAACAGAAGTTAAACGTCTTTATTGGCACAGTCGTCGTGGTATGTGGGAGCTGGATCAGTTGTTGGTGCCTTTTGTTGAGGAGCGATACTTACAGCTCGATGAAGCCGATCGTGAGCGTTATCGTTTACTACTCGACTGTGAAGATCAGGATATGTTTGGCTGGTTTATGCGTCGCGCCGAGCCGCACAGTGACGACTTAAAGCGCATTGTTGGATTGGTTTTGGATCATGCGCAGACGAAACAATAAATTCACTTGCCACTGGCAGCCGTCACTCTGGCTGTCAGGGGTCGCTGTAGTGTTTAGTGTGCTGGCATGTGTGGCGGTGCTCTGGTCTGCTTTGCAGTGGTTTTATAAGCTCGGTTTTTTGACTTTGTTACTGAGTCAGATCATTTGGCAGTTGAGACAGCTCCTGCAAGTGCAACAGCCAAGTCAACGCCGCGGCCTGCGTTGCAGCGAGAAAGGCTGGCAGCTATGGGACGCACAGCGCGGATGGCAATCAGTGCAGCTACGTGCTGATAGCATCGCCACTCCAACGCTGGTGCTGCTGCGTTATCGCCGTGCTGATCAATGGTTTTATCGTACCTTACTGGTGGCTGTCGACAGTTTGTCTGCGGACAGTTACCGACGCTTAAGGGTACGATTAAAATTCAGTCGTCAACGCTGGCGGGCCTTAAGATAGTGTCCTCAGCCAACTGTGCTAGCTCTGGATAGTCCAGTGTGTAATGGAGGCCGCGGCTTTCTTTGCGCAACATCGCAGAGCGAATAATCAGATCCGCCACTAGCGCAAGATTGCGTAATTCAATTAAATCGCGACTGACGCGGTAATTGCTATAGAACTCATCAATTTCATCCAATAGCAGTCGTACTCGGTGCTGCGCGCGCAATAAGCGCTTGTTGGTACGGACAATCCCTACGTAGTCCCACATAAAGCGTCGTAGCTCATCCCAGTTGTGAGCGATAATCACATCTTCATCAGAATCAGTGACCAAGCTTGCATCCCAATGCGGGAGTTGGTCGGGGAGTTCTACATGGGCGACTTGTTGGCTTATGTCGGCCGCGGCTGAGCGGGCATAGACGAAACACTCTAATAATGAGTTGCTGGCCATACGGTTGGCGCCATGTAAGCCAGTAAAACTGGTTTCGCCAATGGCATATAAATTAGCAATATCAGTACGGCCATGTTGATCAACAACCACACCACCGCAGGTGTAATGGGCTGCGGGTACAACGGGAATGGGGTGCTGGGTGATATCAATGCCAAAGGTTAGGCAGCGCTCATACACTGTAGGGAAATGTTCTTGGATAAACTCAGCGGGTTTGTGGCTGATATCTAAATACACACAATCAATACCCAAACGCTTCATTTCGTGGTCAATGGCGCGGGCCACGATATCACGCGGCGCCAGCTCAAGACGCTCATCAAAGCGCGCCATAAAACGTTCACCATTGGGCAGTTTTAGATGTGCGCCTTCGCCCCGTAAAGCCTCGGTAATTAAAAAGTTTTTTGCTTGCGGGTGGTATAAGCACGTGGGATGAAACTGATTGAACTCTAAATTGCCCACGCTGCATCCAGCACGCCAAGCCATAGCAATACCATCACCACATGCGCTGTCGGGGTTACTGGTATACAAATATACTTTGGCCGCACCACCCGTAGCGAGTACAACAAAGCGTGCTGCGTAAGTATCCACCTCACCAGACTCACGGTTGAGCACATAAGCGCCTAAGCATTGATTGCCTTGGCGACCTAATTTGTGGGCAGTAATCAAATCAATGGCGACTTGCTGCTCAATCAGATCAATGTTGCTGCGCTGGCGTGCACGCTCTAACAAAGTGGTGAAAATGGCGGCGCCAGTGGCATCGGCAGCGTGAATAATACGTCGATGACTGTGACCGCCTTCACGGGTCAAATGGTAGTTGAAGTGTGAAGTGTCCTCAGTACTGTCGTCATTTAATGTGAAGGGCACACCTTGCTCGATCAGCCAATCAATGGCGCTACGGCTGTTCTCAACAGTAAAACGTACGGCATCTGCGCGGCACAAGCCGGCACCGGCAATCAGTGTGTCTTGAACGTGTGATTCGACCGTGTCAGTGTCATCGAGGACACCCGCCACACCGCCTTGCGCCCAAAAAGTGGAGCCGCTAGAGAGGTCGCCCTTGCTCAGTACAGCAATACGCACATGCTTAGGCAGAGTCAATGCAGTGGTTAAACCAGCGGCTCCGCTGCCGATAATTAATACGTCATACTGGTAATATTGGCTCATTATGAGGATCCGCTTTAAGTTCAAGATGAAGGCGTTGGCTAGTATAGCGCTGGATTGCTTGGCAAAATACTTTCACGTGCGGGGAACTTTAATAGACAAGGCTGGCTCAATAGCGTTGTATTTTATTAAACAACGCCGATGAGCCAAAAACGTTACAGTAAAGACCGTGCAAGACTGTGGTGAGTCTGATGTTCGCCACCAGCCTTGTTTTTGTGGTCGTTCAATGTGGGGAGAGTTTTTATGGCGCAAATCAGTTGTGCTGAGCAGTATACAAATACAGCGTTGATTGAGTTCGCGCTGAGGGTCACACATGACAGCAGATGATGATCAGACGTTAGTTAAGCGCGTGCAAGCTGGAGACAAGCGAGCTTTTGATTTATTGGTTTTAAAGTATCAGCATCGCATTATGGGTTTGGTCGTTAGATTTGTTCATGACCCGCATGAAGCGCAGGACGTAACCCAAGAAGCCTTTATTAAGGCATACCGTGCGCTTGCTAACTTCCGCGGTGACAGTGCTTTTTATACATGGCTGTATCGCATTGCGATCAATACTGCGAAAAACTATTTGGTCTCACGCAATCGTCGCCCACCAAGCAGTGATGTCGATTCTGGTGATGCGGAGTTTTATGAGGGTGATCATGCTTTAAAAGATATGGCATCGCCTGAGCGCTTAATGTTGCGTGATGAAATTGATGTCACAGTGCAAGACAGTATTAAACAATTGCCAGAAGATTTGCGTTCAGCGCTAACTTTACGAGAATTTGACGGTCTTAGTTATGAAGATATTGCGACTGTGATGCAGTGTCCAGTGGGTACAGTGCGTTCGCGCATTTTTCGGGCGCGTGAAGCGGTTGATAAAGCTTTGCGCCCTTTGTTGCAAGATGCTTAGTGCGCAACGCCAAACCAATTGAGGAGTCAAAATATGAACCAGCAAGTCCTTCAGCAATCGCTCTCTGCGCTCATGGATAATGAGGCTGATGAGTTAGAGTTGCATCGAGTTCTTAAAGCCATTGACCAGCCAGAGCTACGTGCTGCATGGACGCGTTATCAGGTTGCCCGTGCGGCGATGCACAATGAGGCGGCATTTTCTGCAGTAGATTTGTCAGGATCGATTATGGCTGCCATTGAGGCAGAACCAGCTCTCACGGCTACCGTCGAAAAGGCAGACACTACTGTGCCGCGTCAGGCCGGTTCGATGGCTTGGCTTGGTCGAGTTGCGGTTGCCGCCTCTGTGACTTTAGCGGTCTTAGGTGGCGTGCGCTTTTTCAATCAAGATGCGCTGCAGCAAGAGACTTTGGTTGCGCAAGGTGAGCAGCGTTTACCCGCCGTCTCGCAAGCGCAGAGCTCGGTTGTGTTGGCCAGCTATAGTGCTCAAGGCCAGAGTGCGCCAGACGCTAAAGCAGTAGCAGAGCAAGAATCGTGGTATGAGCGTCGCTTGCCAAGTTATCTGCGTCAGCACGCACAACAAAGTGGCGTTAATACAACGGAGAGCGGCTTGCCTTATGCACGCGCTGCGAGTTTGGAAGGTCAATAACGCATGCGATTAAAAGCTTTCTGCTCTGGCATAGTGCTGTTTGTAGCCTTGACCGGCGTTGTTGCTGCACAGCCTGCTAGCCAATGGCTGCAGCGCTTGCAAGAGGCTCAAGATACACAAGGCTACCAAGGCTCTTTTGTGTATGAGCGCAAAGGTGCTTTTTCTACTCACCAAGTTTGGCGGAACGTGAGTGCAGAAAAGGCCATTGTTGAGCGTTTTTTGCAGCTCAGCGGACCCGCGCATGAAGTGATGCGTGTTGACGGTCGAGTGACCTGTCTGAGTGGAACGATGACGGATATTGTATCGTCAATGGATCTCTGGCCGGTGCAGGCTTTTACCCTCAAAGCCCTAGAAGAAAGGTATGAGGTTCGCCAGCTGGGTCAGTCTAGAGTAGCAGGTCGCGATACCATCGTTTTATTGTTTGCGCCCCGTGATCAGCATCGTTATCCGGTTGAGTTGCATATTGATGAAGCCACTGCGATTCCATTAAAAACCTTGTTGCTCAATGAGCAAGGCGAGTTATTGGAGCGCTTCCAGTTTGTCCAGTTTCAGCCCGTCAATGACAATAATTTGCAGATTGTAAATGGTCCGCAAGTGATTGCCAGCGCAGATTGCTACGCTGTCTCGGCAGTCGCTATGAAACCTGATGCTGAACTTGATATGGATTGGACAGTGAGTTGGGTGCCGCCCGGTTTTAGCTTAACGAACAGTCATTATCGTCCTTCCGAAGACAGTGAAAACAATGTTCTGACTCAGGTGTATTCTGATGGTCTAGCGCACTTTTCTGTTTTTTTCGAGCCTGTTGATCATCTTACGGCAGAGGGCGGTCGGCGTTTATTGGGACCAACCTCAGTAGTGTCTAGACGAGTTATTGTCGATCAGCAGCCGGTGATGGTGACTGTTGTGGGAGAAATACCCTTAGGTACCGCTGAGCGAATTGCTGTGTCAATGCAAACAGGTCAGGAACCTAGCGATGATTGAGGAGTCCGGTGGTGTTGGCACCGTTGAGCCTGACGCTGTTTGGGTGGCCACGCAACGTAAAACCACCTGCGGCAGTTGCTCTGCACGAATGACTTGCGGCCAAGGCTTAATGACCCGTCTCGCGTCAGATAAAAAACCACACTTGATTAAAAGCAGTACAGATTTATTGCTGCATGAAGGCGATCAAGTCACCTTGGGCATGCCAGAAGCATTCTTAGTGCGCAGCGCTTTTCTTGTGTATATGTTGCCCTTGCTTGCGATGTTTATCAGTGCGCTTGGGGTTAATGCCTTGAATGCATCGGAGCCATGGATTATTTTTGCTGCCGCCTTAGGTTTTTTTGCAGGAGCGCTGTGGGTACGCTATTACAGTGATCGCTATATTGATGCAACAGCGATTCAACCGATTGTGTTATGTAAAAAAATAGCTGTCAGCCCAGTGCTTTAAGTTTGAGTAAAATGATGGAGAGTATTATGCCGCAGAGAAAAACATCCTTGTTGATGAGTGCATGCTTTGCTGTGTTGGTGCTTCTGGCGCCCGCAGCGCAGGCACAATTGCCTGATTTTACTGTGTTGGTTGAGCAGTCCGCGCCGGCCGTAGTGAACATCAGTACGCGACAAAATATGCCGCAACGACAGTCTGTTGCAGGTGGCTATGCCATTCCTGATCTTGAAGGATTGCCACCTATTTTCCGTGAGTTCTTTGAGCGCAGTTTGCCGATGCCGCGTGCCCCGCAAGGCTCACCGAAAGGTCAGCAGCGTGAAGCCCAGTCGTTAGGCTCGGGTTTTATTATTTCCTCTGATGGTTATGTGCTGACCAATAATCATGTGATTGCTGACGCTGATGAAATTATTGTGCGTCTGTCCGATCGCAGTGAGTTAGTGGCGAAGTTGGTTGGCGCTGATCCGCGAACTGACGTGGCATTATTGAAAATTCCAGGTAAAAACTTACCCACAGTTAAGCTTGGCAAATCGAGCGACCTGAAAGTGGGCGAGTGGGTGTTGGCGATTGGTTCGCCTTTTGGTTTTGATCATTCTGTGACAGCCGGTATTGTTTCCGCAAAAGGTCGCAGTTTACCTAACGATAGCTATGTGCCGTTTATTCAAACAGACGTTGCAATTAATCCCGGTAATTCCGGTGGGCCGCTGTTCAATCTTAAAGGCGAAGTGATCGGTATTAATTCACAGATTTTTACCCGTTCGGGTGGTTTTATGGGGCTGTCTTTTGCTATTCCAATGGAAGTTGCTTTGGATGTTTCTGACCAGCTTAAGGCCAGTGGTAAAGTTGATCGTGGCTGGCTCGGTGTAGTGATCCAAGAAGTGAATAAGGACCTTGCTGAATCTTTTGGTCTTGATAAACCAGCGGGTGCTTTGGTTGCACAGGTGCTTGAAAAGGGGCCGGCAGATAAGGGGGGCTTGCAAGTGGGTGATGTGATTTTAAGCATCAACGATCACCCTGTAGTGATGTCTGCTGATTTACCACATTTGGTTGGTCGACTTAAATCTGGGCAGACGGCTCGTTTGCTGGTGATGCGCGAAGGCTCACGCAAAACCTTAAAAATCAAAGTGGGATCCATGCCGAAGGATGGTGAAGAAATGTCGCTCGCAGGCGCAGAAGGTGCGGCCAGTCAGAGTAATCGCCTTGGCATCACTGTGGTGGATTTAACGACTGAGCAGAAACAAGCCATTGATTTGCAAGGCGGTGTGATTATTCAAGAAGTGCAGGATGGTCCGGCGG
>JAAXZZ010000014.1 GCA_012719655.1 Gammaproteobacteria bacterium
ATAAAAACTTAGTTGATCTTTCTAATTTCTATATAGCTTTATTCTTCTCATTTATTTTCTATGTCGCTATGTTTCCGCTGGGTTATTTAAGCTACCGGTTTGTTGAGTTGCCCTTTTTGAAATTCAGACGAAAGTACATTATTTGATCATTTTTAGATTCCTCGCCATTTGGTCCGCATGCTTGACACATTGTAAATGGCTCAGTAGTGCTTCGTGAGTGTGTGGTTTTTGTGCTATTCTGCATCACTTTTTAAGCATGCTTTTGCTATTTGAGAGTTTTTATGTCTGTATATGAGCTGCTATCGCCTGGTATTTTATCTATTCAACCAGAGCGCCTCACCAGTATTGAATCTTGGCACCGCCATATTCCTTTTGCTTTTGCGTTATTAGATATGGCAAAGCCTAATGTGTATGTGGAGTTAGGTACACACAAGGGTGATTCGTACAGTGCGTTTTGCCAAGGAGTAGTGCAGCAGCAATTGCCAACACGTTGTTATGCAGTGGATACCTGGCAGGGTGACGAGCACGCCGGTGAATACAGTAGTGAAGTTTATGATGACTTAGTCGCCTGGCATAACCCACGCTATAGCCGCTTTTCAACATTGCTGCGTATGACTTTCGATGAGGCTTTAGCGCATTTTCCAGATGGTTCTGTGGATGTGCTGCATATTGATGGTCTGCATACGTATGATGCGGTTAAACATGATTTTGAATCGTGGCTACCGAAAATGAGTGAGCGTGGTGTGGTGTTATTCCACGATACTAATGTGCGCCACAGTGACTTTGCTGTTTGGCAGCTATGGGCTGAACTAGAAAATCAGTATCCCTCGTTTGAGTTTCCTTTTGGATTTGGTTTGGGTGTATTAGCGGTTGGCAAGAAAGTGCCAACTGCTGTTTTAGACTTTTTGCGATATGCGCGTAACAACTCGCAAGAGGTCGTCGACTTTTTTCATACTCAAGGTAATGCAGCGGAAATACGCAAAACCACTGCTGAAATTCAGCGTTTGCAAACGCTGTTGAACTCTACTGGTGAGAGCTTAAGTCATGCAATGCAGGTGGTTGAACAGCGTGATAAGCTAGTCACTGACTTACAGCTAGCCCAGCAATTATCTGAGCAGCAACGGCAGGCATTAACAAGTCAGCTAAAGAGTGCACAGCAGCAGTTTGATCATAGTTTGGAGTTGCTAGCAGAGCGCACGAATAGTTTATTGCACAGCGAGCAACAACTGCGCGCTCTTGATACGCAATCGCGTATGGTGCTTAGTAGCCGCTTGTGGCGCATTCGTAACAAACTGATGCGTATGCTTGGTTATTCTGGTCGAGTAATCGATTATTCGCCTGTTTTGTTTGCACAGCCACTGCCTGAATTGCCGGTGTTCTCCGCAGTAGATTCATCTATGCAGCCCACCATTACTATTGTGATTCCTGTATATGGTGGTTTTGAAGATACGCGCTGCTGCATTGAGTCTGTGTTAGCAAGCACTTACCAATCACCAGCAGAAGTTGTCGTAATTAATGATGCCAGTCCAGAGCCTGAGCTTGTTGAGTGGCTGAATGACAATGCGCAGCGTTTTACTTTGTTGCACAACGAGCATAATTTAGGTTTTGTTGGCACAGTCAATCGAGGTATGGCGCTGTACCCTAAAAACGATGTTGTACTGGTTAATAGCGATACAGAAGTATCCAATGATTGGCTAGATCGTTTGCAGAGAGCAGCCTATAGCGATGCGCGTATTGGATCGGTAACCCCATTTTCCAATAACGCAACGATCTGTAGCTATCCGATCTTTTGCCAAGATAATGAGCTGCCAGAAGGCTATACATCTGAGCAACTGGATCAGGTATTTGCCGAGGTCAATGCTGGGCAGTTGGTAGATATACCTACTGCCGTAGGCTTTTGTATGTTTATCCGCCGTGATTGTCTGAATGATGCAGGCGCATTTGACGCTAAATTATTTGGCCGCGGCTACGGCGAAGAAAACGAGTTTTGCATGCGTTCAGCCCAGCGTGGTTGGCGGCATGTTTTAACAGGTGATACCTTTGTTTATCACAAGGGTGGGGTAAGCTTTGCGCAAACGCAAAGCGAGCACCAACGCCATGGACATAAAGTATTAACACGTTTATTTCCGCAGTACGATGCTGTGATTCAGCAGCATATTGCTGAAAATCCTGCGCGTAATATGCGTTTTGCGGTTGATGCCGCACTGGCAAAGCGCAGTGGCTTACCGGTTGTGGTTGTGGTAAATCATTGTCGCGGTGGCGGTACTGAGCGTCATGTTGTGGATTTTGCGCAGCAACTCAAAGGGCAGGCGCAGGTGTATTTACTGACGCCTGAGTATGAAAACGGCCCTGTTTATCTGCGACCGTTTTCTCAGCCGCAACGTGCAGGGCTGGTTTTTGACCCCCGTACACAGATGCCGCAATTGCTGGATACATTGCGTTGGATGGGTGTTGCACGTTTGCACTATCATCACACCATAGGGCTGCCACAATCGATTTTGCTGCTGCCTGAGCAGCTGCCGTGTAGCTACGATGTTACTGTGCATGACTATTACTTGGCTTGTCCGCAAGTTACATTAGCTGATGAGAAGGGTCGTTATTGTGGTGCGCCTGATGAGGATGGCTGTAATCAATGTTTAACTAAACGACCAACATCAAGTGGTGTTGATATCCAAGGGTGGCGTCAGTTTGGCGCACAGTTTTTAAATGCTGCAGAGCGAGTGTTTGTACCCAGTTATGATACGTTGCAGCGAATGCAGCGTTATTTTCCTTTGGCTAATTTTATTTGGGCGGTGCATGAGCCTTCGTTGCAACCTGTTGCAGTTAAAGTCCTTGAGCGTACGGTTGATGAGCCTCTGCGTATTTTAGTGTTAGGTGCTTTGAGTGTCTTCAAAGGCGCAGATGTTTTAGAGGCATGTGCATTACACGCGCGAGCACTACGCACACCGTTAGAGTTTCACTTATTAGGTTTTGCTTACCGCGCGCTACGAACTAAACCTTTTAGTAATCTGCAAGTGCATGGCGCTTATGAAGAGGCCGAACTCGCCAAGCTGATTGCTGAGATTAATCCACATCTGGTTTGGTTTCCTGGCAGTTGTCCAGAAACCTACAGCTACACTCTGTCTGCGGTATTAGAGGCGGGCTTGCCGGTGGTAGCGACAGATATTGGTGCTTTTTCAGAGCGTTTAGCTGGTCGAGAATGGACTTGGTTGGTGCCGCCTGATCGCCCTACGAATGAGATTGTTTCGCAATTTTTAGAGATTCAACGCTCACTGACTCAAGCAAATGCGCCAGAGTTATTACCTGTTGTCGATGTGGGGGCGGCAAGTTTTTCATACAGTACCGAGTACGCGGCAGGAATTGAGCCGTCGAGTTACAGCTTGGATAAAATTTTTGATGTGCACAGCGCGTGGCGTATGCTGCCCGCCTCGCAAGCTGATATAGCGTTTTCTGAGGTGCGCTCGCCTTTGCTGCGTAAAATGCTGCCAGTGATTTTGCATAATCAGTGGCTTGGGCCTTTAATCGCGCGCATTCCGTATAATTTGAAACAAAATATTAAGCGTCGGTTGCGATCTTAGGTGTTTGGCTACACTGTGTTGGTGGTGCTGCAGATATATAATATCGCGCCAGTTAGTATGTACAGATAAAGGTGAAAGAAGCTATGCAGCATTTGGGTGAATGGTTAGTCGCTGCCAAGAAATTATCAGATGTAGATTTGCAGCGAGCCATTCAGGTGCAAAAGCTGTCTGGCGGTAAGCTGACACAGATTTTAGTGCGTCTAGGTTTGGTAGCTGAGAAAGATATCGCACAAATTTTAGTTGAACGGTTTGGCTATAAGCTTCTCACCGCCGATGAATACCCGCAGGAGCCGGTGCTGGCTGAGGATTTAATTTCTAAAGCCTTTATGCGTGAACAACATGTGTTGCCGGTGGCTGATGATGAAACCACGCTACAAGTTGCCATGCTTGATCCCTCTGATGAATTTATCTTGCGTGCTTTGGCAATGGCTACAGGGCGTATTATTGAACCTGTTTTGGCCCTCAGTTCTGAGTTAGAAAATGCTTACGAACGCTTATATGGTGCAGGTGCTGCACAGCGTGAAGAAGATGAAGCCTTAACTGAGTCAAACTTATCCACCGGTGTCGATGATGTTGAACGCTTACGCGATATGGCCAGCGAAGCACCGGTTATTCGTTTGGTGAATAGTATTTTCTCTCGTGCTTTGGACAGTCGTGCTTCGGATATTCATATTGAGCCTTTTGAGCACCATTTATCGATTCGCTTTCGCATCGATGGTGTGCTGCAAGAAGTAGAAACGTCTTCGGCGCAATTAGCTCCGGCAGTTATTTCGCGTTTAAAAATCTTATCAAAGCTTAATATTGCTGAGCGTCGCTTGCCGCAAGATGGTCGGATCCAGTTACGCATGCAAGGCCGTCCGATTGATTTGCGTGTTTCTACTGTGCCAACGATGCATGGTGAAAGTGTGGTGATGCGGATTTTGGATAAACAAAGCATCAATCTTGACCTGGATGCGATTGGCTTATCAACACAAATTCTAAAAGATTTCAAAGCCGTGCTTGCTCGTCCTAATGGCATTTTCCTAGTAACAGGCCCAACCGGTAGCGGTAAGACGACAACCTTATATGCAGCGCTGAGTCGACTGAATACTATTGATCGGAAAATTTTGACGGTTGAAGATCCGGTTGAGTATCAGATTGCCGGTGTCAATCAAATTCAAACTGCGAGTAAGGTCGGCTTAGACTTTGCTAATGCATTGCGTTCGATTTTGCGTCAAGACCCCGATGTAGTGATGATTGGTGAGATTCGAGATAAAGAAACTGCCGGTATTGCAATCCAAGCCGCTTTAACAGGACACATTGTGCTCTCAACTTTGCACACAAATGATGCGCCAAGTGCTATTACGCGTTTGCTTGATATGGGAATGGAAGACTATTTGCTGACATCGACTGTCAATGCGGTGATGTCGCAACGTTTGGTGCGAGTGCTTTGTCCACATTGTAAGCAGGCGCACCTGATAAGTGCAGAAGAAATTGCCAATATGGGTGTAAGTCACATGGTTGATGCCCAGAAGACTGTCACTGTATATGCTCCTGTGGGTTGTGATGAATGCGCGCATACAGGTTATCGAGGACGTATGGGTATTCATGAGCTCTTATTGATGAATGACCAAGTGCGTCATCAAGTACTGCAGCGGGCAAGTAGTGAGCAGATTTACCGAACCGCACGTGAACATGGCATGTTGAGTATGTTCGAGGATGGCTTTAGCAAGGTTCTTGCTGGTCTTACTTCTACTGCTGAAGTATTGCGTGTTGCGCAGGCTTCTCGATGAGGCTTCTACATGGCTTTTTTTAAATATCGCGCTGTTAATACATCAGGGAAAGTCGTTGATGGTGTTATGGAATTGGCGTCGGCAGAACAGGTTGTAGAGGCCTTAGGTCGCGATGGCCTAATGGCGATGGAAGTTACTGAGACTCGTAAGCCTGCTGCGCAAGGAGTGAAAAAAAAGCGCAGCCGTAAAAAAAGTAATGAGCGAGATCGCGTGCTGCATTTTACTCGAGAGCTCGCCGTGATGCTTTCTTCTGGCTTACCGCTAGATCGAAGTTTGAGTGTTCTGGAAGGGCTGAGCGATGAGGCGGCTGTTGAGTTGATTCAGCATATTCGCAATGAGGTGCGTAAAGCTAAATCATTGGGCGAGGCGTTTGCTGGACGTGCTGAGTTTTCACCGTTTTATATCAATATGATTCGGGCAGGTGAGGCCAGTGGTACATTAGAAGCCTCATTGACGCGCATGAGCGAATACCTAGAGCGGGCCAAGGCTTTGCGTAAGATGATTGGTTCAGCGTTGACCTATCCGTTAATTTTGTTGTCAGTGGCGGTGTTGTCGCTGGTGTTTTTATTAGCCTATGTCGTGCCAAGCTTTGCTGATTTGTTTACTGATATGGGCGGTCAGTTGCCAGCACCAACACGTATTGTGATGGGGATGGGCGATTTTATGGCGCGCTGGTGGTGGTTGGTGATTGGTTGTTTCGCCGGTTTGTTTTATTTTGCTAAGCATCTGTTTAAGCAAGAAGATTTTCGTGAGAAGTTTGACCAGCGGGTGTTGTCGTGGCCATTAGCTGGCGATTTAGTACGTAATTTAGAAATTACACGCTTTTCAAGAACATTAGGCGTATTGCTGCAGGGTGGTGTGCCCCTGGTAGCTGGTTTGGCTATTGCCCGAGAAACCGTGAGTAATCGCACTTTACGTAAGGAACTTGATACCGCTGTCGGTGCTCTTAAGGAAGGTAAATCGTTAAGCGCCTCTTTACTAGCAGGACAACAGTTTCCAGATTTGGCTTTGCATATGTTGCAAGTTGGTGAAGAGACTGGCCAGCTTGAGCAAATGCTCCTGAAAGTAGCCAACTTGTACGAAGATGAGGTGGGTACGGTAACTCAGCGTTTACTCGCCTTGTTAGAGCCTGTTCTGATTTTAAGTCTGGGTGTGTTGATTGCTGGAATTATCGTGTCGATTTTGCTGGGAATTTTAGGTGTGAATGAATTAATTGGCTAAATCAATCTTTGGCCAGTAAATGTGACAGGCGTGAGCCTACAATAGTGAGTTTTATGAGGTTTATGATGAAAAAATATGGACAACGTCAAAGTGGCTTTACGTTGATTGAGCTGTTGGTGGTTTTGGTGATTTTAGGGCTTTTGATGTCAGTGGTGGGTCCGCGCGTAATGAAATACGTAGGTGGTGCTAAAACGGATACAGCACGTATGCAGATTCAAGAGTTGTCAGCAGCCTTGGATATGTACCATTTAGAGGTTGGACGCTACCCATCCCAAGATGTTGGTTTGCGCGCGTTAATTGAGCAACCTGCGGGTGAGAAGCGTTGGAAAGGACCTTATTTACGCAAATCAAATGTGCCGAATGATCCTTGGGGTAATGATTATGTATACCGTTTTCCAGGACAGCATGGCCCGTTTGATCTCTTCTCCTATGGGGCTGATGGCCAGCTTGGCGGCGAAGGTGAAGATGCAGAAATTGGCAGTTGGGAGTAAGTCTGTCGCTTCAGAGCTAAGAGTATCTGCAGGATTTACTCTTATTGAGATGTTGGTTGTATTAACTATCTTGGCTCTGGTGATGGCTGTTGTAGTGCCTGCGATTAATCGCGGGATGACTGTCACTGCCAATGATATAGCACGTGATGTACAGATTGGTTTACGTAAAGCACGCTCGGATGCGGTTACCCAGCAAAAAAGCCAGGCATTTGAGGTTGATATGCAAAAGCGTCAATTTCAAATTCGTGGGCGAAAAACTACGCAATTGCCTGATGGTATTGAACTGACTGCCAAAGTAGCGCAAAGCGAAGTTATGGATGAAAAAGCTGCTGTGCGTTTTTATCCTGATGGTTCTTCGACTGGCGGACGTATCAGCGTGCATCAAGATGATGAGCAGATCTTGATTAATGTGGACTGGCTGACAGGGCGAGTATCTCTCGTGCAAGAGCTATAGCCGATAGTGATTGCTTTATAAATGAGCGCTGAATTTGAATAACAGAGCAATAGCTTTTCATAAGCAAAGTGGCTTTACTATTTTAGAAGTGCTGGTTGCTTTTTTAGTAGCTGCGTTGCTGTTGGCTGTCATCTTGAGCGGTTTTTCAACTGGCTTAAGCAGCTTGGCACGTGCGGATCGTATGAGTCAGGCCGCGTTAGTTGCGCAATCGCGTCTTGCCGAAATAGGTGTAGTGAAGCCTTTGCAAGAAGGTGAAGAGTCTGGTCGAGATGAACAGTACAGTGATTACCGTTGGAACATCAGAGTGCAGCCTTTTATATGGGATTACGCTGATGCCATGCGCCAGCAAGGAAATACGCTGTATAAAGTAGATGTAGAGGTGTTTTGGCCTGCAGGAGATAAAGAACATAGTTTTTTGCTAACGGTACTGAAGCTTGTTAAGCAGGAGCAGCCATGAAACAGCAGAAAGGCTTTACCTTGTTAGAAACGCTGATTGCTCTGGTGTTGATGAGCTTGCTTATTATGGCATTATTTGGTGGTTTTCGAGCAGGTCTGCGTAGCTGGCAATCAGCTGAAAAACATGTGGCTTGGGTTGAAGAACCACGGCAGTTGAGTGCTTTATTGTACCGGCATTTGAGTCAATTTGTTCCAATTGCTGTTGGGCAAACGAATGAGGGCACAGCTTATTTGTTTTCTGCCGCCGCTGAGCGTTTGTTGTATGTCGCACCTTTAGCAATGTCGGTTGGCGATGAGCCCTATATGTTTGAACTGGTCAGTGGGCATGATGGGCAGTCAGGGCTTTGGGCGCGTTTTGCACCGCTGACACAGGATAAAACATATTCAGAGTTGCTCAATGATGTTGAGTATGTCCAGGTCAGTGAAAATGTATCCGCTAAGTTTTCATATTTTTATCAAGAAACTTGGGTTGACTCATTACCAGAAGGGCAGTTGCCTGAGTTAGTGAAAGTTAATTTACAGATAACAACTGAGCAAGATTGGCCAAGCTTGGTCTTTGCTTTGCAGACTTCTGGGCCTAAGTTATGAGTGATAGTCAGCAACGCGGTGTCGTTTTAATTGTAGTGTTGTGGATTGTTGTGCTGCTGACTGTTTTGCTTGCTGCTTTTACTGCTACTGTTAAGGTCGATCGGCATGTAGCAACAGATGTTGTTGAGAGTGTGCAAGCCCGAGCCTCTGCTGATAGTGTTTTGGCTTATTTAAGCGGGTTGCGTATGGCTGACGCAGAATTGTGGCCAGAGATGCTAGGGCAAGTATATAAACTGCAGTTGAATAATATGCAGTTACGTTTTCGTATAATTCCAGAAACAGCTTATGTCAGCCTCAATACCGCATCTGTTGAACTCTTGCAACGTGTTTTTGAGGCCGCACAAACGCCCGATGCCCAGCAAATAGCAGAAGCAATTGTGGCGCGCCGATCTACCGCAATTGATGAGCAGACTGGTGCTGAAGTTGCACCTAAGCTTTTCACCTCAGTACATAGCTTGGCACTGATGTCACAGATGAAACTAGAAACAGTACAAGCTGTTGGGCAGTGGCTTACAGTCGATAGCGAGCATGAGGGCGTAAATTTGTTATTTGCGGATCCAAGCTTGCTTTATGCATTGGTTCCGGATGAAGCAGAAATGTTGCTTGCAGGACGAGCTGAAAATGGAGCTCGTGAACTTGTGCCTGTTAACAGTTCAATTATGCAGCAAGATCAGGGTGATATTGTGCGCGTGCAGGTTGAGCTGAGTAGTAGTGCAAGTAAGCGTAAAATTGAAGCCACTGTCGCCTTTGATGACAGTGAGCGCGGCTATCATGTTATGCGTTGGAATGAGTACAATGCACACTTTTCTTTGGAATAATGGCTGATGCGTTTTGAAATGGGGAATTTACAGCTATTTGGTATTGATTTAGGCCGTTTAGTCAAACGCTGGAAAGCTGGCTTGCAAGAAATTACACCGAATGGTTTGGTGGATTGCTTTGTGAGTCCGGCTCCGGCTGTTGATGTTGTCATTGAGCAAGATAATGTTCGATTTGTACATGTGCACTCTGCTAGAAGTACAGAAGTTGTTGCTTTGCAACACCGTGAAATGGCGCTTGCTGCTGATGGTGCCTTGCGCGCAGACATTCTCAATGGCGTGAAAGTGTCGCAGCTGCAACTAAATTTGGTAATGCCAGAAGACCAAGTGATGCGTAAGCGCATTACCTTGCCTCGTGTTGCACGTCATAATCTGCGTACAGTTGTCAGCTACCAAATCGGCCGCCTTACTCCTTTTAGTGTCGATAAAGTCTTTTTTGATGTGTTAGAAGTATCTGCAAGTACGTCAAATGAGAATACACTTGAGGTTGAATTTATTGCTGTTTTAAAGACGGACGCACAACCTTGGATTGATCAGGTTGAGCGTTTGACGGGATTGCGCATATCGCGTTTAGTCGTCGCGAAAACAGATGGTTTACTGAATCAGCAAGCATTAAATCTGTTTGCGCAGCAGCGTACGCCAAATAAGTGGTGGTTACGTTTAAATCGCAATAGCATGTTATTGCTAGGGCTGGTTGCTGTGCTGTTGGTAACTGCAGTTGTTCCTGTGATCAAGCTGCGTGCTTTAGTTGTTGAAAGAAAACAGGAAATTAAAGTGCTTGATGAGCGAGTGACTGGCTTACAAGAAAAACGCCAGATTTTAGAGCACGATCTTGCTGCGCTTAACTACGTGTTAGAACAGAAAGCTAGCAATCGTGAGCTTTCGCGGATTATTGATGAGTTGACTCGCATTGTGCCCGATGAGATTTTTATTAATAGTTTAAGTGTACAAAAACAGACTGTGGTGATCAGCGGCGTAGGTACGGGTGTTGTTGATCTGATTGCACTTTTAAACGGCTCGCCGTTGTTTGCGGATGCTAAGTTTACTTCGTCAATTACACGAGCTGGCGAAGGGCAGGATATTTTCACCGCAAGTATGCAGTTAAGTACTGCAGTGGATGGGCTCTGATGATACGGCAACTATGGCTTAATCAGCGTGATGGTATTATCAGCTTGCTGGTATTAGCTGCAATATTGTTATTCGCGATTGTTCTAATTTTAAATCCTGTGTTTAGTCAAGTGGAACGTTATCGTGCAGAGTTAGCTAAGGATGCACGTATCTTGCAACAATTGCGCGCAATTGATAATGCGCGTGATGCTTTAGACTCAACATTTCAGGAGTATCAAAGTAGAGACTTACAGAGTTGGGTCTACTCGCAAACCCGTGCCGATGAGGTCACTCTTGATATTCAGCGGCGTGTATCGACGCAGTTGGCTAATGCATCCGCACAAGTAAGAAGTGTGTCTCCATTACCTGTGAAACTGCAGGATGGTTACTCTTTGGTTGGCGTGCAGGTTAACTTTTCTGCATCACTGCCTGCTTTAATGCAGACGCTAATTGCGCTTGAGCAAGAAAAGCCTCTGCTGATTATTGATAATGTGCGTATTACTCCTTCTCACCCTCCAAGGTTGCGCATAGGAGAGAAGGCAGAGCAGTTGGTTGCTGTGCAAATGACTGTTTTTACATTTTTAGGCTCTGAAAGTTATGAAGGAGCAGCGCAATGAGTCAAGTGTTAATTTCGCCTCCTAAAGTGACTGTTGCATTGCTCACAGCTATAGCAGTGTCGATTTTATTAGCAATATTTTTATGGTTTTGGATTGATGCCGAGCCGGTGCGTAATCCTTATTTAAATATAGAAGATTTGCCTTCCGCGCAAATGACTTCTGTTAGTGATCTTGATGCAGTTTTAGCGCGGCCACTTTTTTGGCAAGGGCGCGAACCCGTGTTCGCTCCGGAAGCAACTGTGGCTGAGGTGGAGGCTCCGCAAGCCTCGCCACTTAAAAATATTAAGTTGCTAGGCATTGTGCTGACCGGCGATGTACGTACAGCACTGCTTGAAGTTGACGGTAAAGTGATGTCGGTACAAGCAGGACAAACGATACAAGATTGGATGATAAAGGAAGTGAGTGCTAAAGAGGTGAGATTTGCAGCAGGTACAAAACAAACGGTTTTGTCTCTTGTGCGCGAAAGACCCGATAGCATTCAACTAGAGATGACTAAGTAAATTCAATGTTTGATGGTGATTCTTCCTTCACACATTCACAAAATATGTTCTTGAGAGATAAACCAATGATTTTGTATAACCCAGTGCGGGCCGGTTTTAGTTTGCGAACGTTAAGTGTGGCGTGCACATTTGTCTTTTTGACGGCCTGCGCAGCACCAGAGAAGCAAGTTGAGCGGGCGCCTGTCTCTTTGATTAAAACCAACCCTAAAACTGTTGTTGACCAATTTGATACAGCTCCAGAAGCAAAACGCAGTGGTAAAACGCTATTGGAGCAAAGAGGCACAGGCAGTTTTGCTAATGCGCCTACTAAAAAGCAAAGTGCAGTGCCTACTGCTGGTGGAGTGAATGTTAATTTTGAAGCTGCACCATTGGAAGCGGTGTTGGCTGTGATTCTAGGCGATCTGCTTAAAGTTCCTTACTCATTGGATGGCGATGTGGGTGGCCAAATTACCTTGGTGTCTACCGAGCCTGTGCCGCAAGAAGCGCTATTAGATATGCTCGAATCTGCTTTGGAAGCTCAGGGTATTGCTTTAATTCAAGGTGGTAATGGTATCTATCGAGTGGGTAAATCGACAGGGGTACGTAGTGAAACACCTGTAGCGCTACGTGAAGCTGTTGCAACACGTGGCTACAGTGTACGTATTATCCCGCTCAAATATTTATCGGTTTTAGAAGCAGAAAAAATTTTAACGCCACTGGGTATGAAGGACAGCATTTTACGTGTTGATCCATTGCGCAATATATTGATGCTGGGTGCTTCTGCGCCACAAATGCAAAATGCATTGCGCACATTGAACATGCTAGATGTTGATGTGCTTAGCGGGATGTCATTTGGGATTTACGAGGTCGTCAACTTAGATGCGAAGGTCTTGGTTGAGCGTATTGAGAAAATGATGGGTAGCTCTGAGTTGGGAGCTTTAGCTAGTGCAACTAAACTAGTGACTTTAGACGAAATTAACAGCGTTATGGTGGTTGCACCGAACGGTAGTCAGCTTAGCACTGTCAGTTCATGGATCAAGCGCTTAGACAATCTTGGCTTAGGTATTGAAGATGAACAAGCCGGATCGCAGTTGTATGTGTATAGCGTTGAAAATGGGCAAGCTAAAGATTTAGCCAGTTTGCTTGGACAAATCTTTGGGGGGAGTGGGGCTTCTTCGACGCCTTCTACGAGTGGCGCTACCGCTCCAGGGCTAGGTCAAACTGAGTTGAGCTCTGATGGTGGTGCTGTTGCAAGCTCAAGGCAGGGATCTAATACAGGTGTTAGTGCTGCAACAACTGCCTTAGGTACGCGCATTGTTGCTGATGAGGCGAATAACAGTTTGCTGGTGATGGCTGCGCCTAAGGAGTGGCGTAGTATTCGTGGTGCGCTCGACAAAATGGATAAGTTGCCCGCTCAAGTTTTGGTCGAGGTGTCCATTTGGGAAGTCTCACTTAAAGATGAGCTGAACTATGGTGTTGAATGGTTCTTTAACTCAAAAGGTGGAGTAGAGGGCTTAGGTGATAAAGGTGGCTTGCTCTCGATGAGTGAGGGCGGCGGTGTAAATCGTACTGTTCCTGGTTTTTCATATTTATTTTCAGGGTCAGATTGGCGTGCGGTGATTAACATGTTGGCGAGTCGTTCCAATGTTAAATCATTATCCTCACCATCAGTTTTGGTACAGGATAACCGTGAAGCCACTATCCAGGTGGGTAATCAGCAGCCCATCCAAACAAGTCAAACTGTTAATACAAGTAATACTGGGGTTCTTACGC
>JAAXZZ010000205.1 GCA_012719655.1 Gammaproteobacteria bacterium
ACTCCTTGATCATCTGTATTGTTGGCACTCTTGCAGCGCGCATCCAAAAAATAGCCGCTGCCCAGTACATATTTAGCCGGAGTAGACTGTTATTGATGCACACAGTTTCGTACACTCAAGCCTCTGATCCAGAGGCATAATCAATGTTGACTACCAATAAAGCTCACCAAGAACTGATCAACGTCTGGCGTGCACAAGCACGTAACAAGCCTTGGCTTACCCTAAGCTTTGCTGGTTGCATAGTGCTGATCCTGCTCTTACTGTTAGTCACCGCCTATCAAGGCATGCACCTTGAAAACTTCCATTACGCGCTTAGCGCCGGCACAGCAGGCTTTATCGCTACAATAGTCGGCGCCTCACTGATCTTTTTCACTCGCACCGTCAGTGTGCGTATTCAAGATGCTTTACTTGGCTTTGCTGCTGGCATGATGCTGGCCGCCAGTGCGTTTTCACTGATTCTGCCGGGAATTGAAGCTGCAGAAGAACTGTTCGAGCAGCGCACAATCGCCGCCGCCATTGTCGTCTTTGGATTGGGTCTTGGTACTTTACTCATGCTCGGACTTGATTACTTCACTCCACATCAGCAAGCCAGTGAAACACTGTGTGGACCTGAGTGCCAACGCCTTAGTGGAATATGGCTGTTTATTTTTGCCATCGCTTTGCATAACTTGCCAGAAGGCATGGCCATCGGCATTTCTTTCACCCATGGTGATTTCAAAATTGGCTTACCACTCACCATCGCCATTGCCATTCAAGACGTACCCGAAGGCTTTGCCGTTGCCTTAGCACTACGCAGTGTAGGCTTGAGCCCAAGTAAAGCTTTTTTGATTGGTGCAGCCACAGGCATGTTAGAGCCTTTAGGTGCTATTTTAGGCTTTGCCATGTCCAGTAGTTTAGCTTGGACCTATCCCATGAGTATGGGCTTAGCCGCCGGTGCCATGATCTTTGTGGTATGTCACGAAGTGATTCCAGAAACCCACCGCAATGGTTACCAAGGCGCTGCAACAACAGGCCTGTTGATCGGTTTTGCGGTGATGATGTTTCTCGATACAGCACTGGGCTAGAATAGCCCGTGCTGTACAGACTAGTCTTCTTGATAGCGTGCTTGTGGCGCTTCTTTTTTGCGCACAATTTTGATTTTATGAGTAAATGTAGGCTTACGCGTCACACTGATCGCTCGGCGCGTCACTGTATCCAAGGTGATATTCCAATAACCGGTACTTGGCACAATGATTTTTGCCGGAAAACGATCAAAAGCCCCGCCATGATAAGTGTGACGACCACCATTTTTAAAACTGCGGAAGTTAGGGTCGCTCATAAGACGGATATTGCAGGTTTGCGAGCATTGAATAATGACAGTATCGCCTTCTTTTAAATACTCACGCTGGTGAACAAACTTCATAAGACACATCACAAAACAGTTATTTGCGCGTAATATACCACGTTGCTTTACACAGATTTAGCTTCTCTTCGCGCAATGCCTGCCTTTTTCCAGAACAGGCTTCATGGACGCCTCAATACTATGCAACGCTGTCACGCTCTAAAACATGCCTGGTTCTTCTGCAGCTTCGATCACGGCATCCTGCATTTATGGTGAGCTGACTCTTCTAAACACTATTATTTCCTTGAAGAGTTAACTATCAATGTTGTCTAGAAAAAATCGCGACGCTGCACTAATTCTACCTATTCTCGCCAGTCGTATCGGCTTCTTTGTCGCAGGCTTATGTTTGGCAGTCTGGGCACCGCTGGTGCCTTATGTTCGCTTGCATATTGCAATGAGCGATGCCACGTTTGGCCTGATGCTGCTCTGTATTGGCGTGGGCTCACTGACCTGCATGCCGTTATCAGCAGTACTGACCAATCGCTTTAGTATTCGCAGTTGCCTGCTTATGGTGACCCTGCTGTTGTTGGCGGCGCTATTGACTATGGCAACAGCATCATCATTATGGCTGTTAGGTGCTGCGTTATTTACCTTCGGTGGCAGTATGGGCGTGCTGGATGTCATTCTTAACATTCAAGGTTTAAGCATTGAAAATCGCAGCAATCGCAGCATGATGTCTAATTTTCACGGCATGTTTAGCCTGGGCACCATCGCTGGCTCAGTATTAATGATCACCCTGCTGAGCATTGGTTTATCGCCCTTGTTCAGCACTTTAACACTGCTGAGCACAGTCTTGGCACTCAGTGTCTTGGCCATGCGTGGCTATTTAAACGAGCGCACTCTGAGCAGTAAAGATGCATTTGTTTGGCCTAATGGCTGGATCCTGCTGGTTGGCTTAATGTGTTTTATTGTGTATCTGGCCGAAGGCGTGATACTCGACTGGAGTGCTTTATACCTGATTGAGGACAAACACATTGCCACCGCCCAAGCCGGTCTTGGTTATGCCTGTTTCTCGGCGATGGTTGCCACAGGTCGTTTTCTTGGCGATGGTTTAGTGCAATTGCTCGGGCGGGTATGGGTGATTGTTGGAGGCGGCCTGCTGGCAGCAGCGGGCGTCACACTGAGTATTCTCAGCACGCACTGGGGGCTTGGTTTGGTTGGCTTTGCGCTGTGTGGTTTAGGATGTGCAAACGTATCACCAGTGTTAATCTCAAGCCTCAACAAACAAACCCATATGCCGACCCACTTAGCCATTACTGCTGCTACCACCATTGGTTTTGCTGGCGTACTAGCAGGCCCAGCGATGATGGGTGCAGTCGCCCATTACAGTTCACTCAGTGCAGCATTTGCTGTGTTAGCCGGATTATTACTGGTGGTTGCCGCGCTGGGTCATCGCTTTAAATAAATTTGTACAGCCACTACTTGAACTTCATCTGAGTCAGGCGTAGTTTTATGCGCTTGACTCACGCATGAGTCAGCGTCGCTCAGACGGTTCTGGGCGCTTACGTTTTGAGGTTTATATGACTGACAGCCGTTCACCGCGGCGCTTTTCGCGCATCGATCGTTTACCCCCTTATGTGTTCAATATCACCGCTGAGCTAAAGATGGCAGCACGCCGTCGTGGTGAAGATATTATTGATTTCAGCATGGGTAATCCCGATGGGGCGACGCCGCCACATATTGTTGAAAAACTGGTACAGGTGGCGCAGCGCGAAGACACCCATGGCTATTCCACTTCACGCGGTATTCCGCGCCTGCGCCGAGCGATTACCAACTGGTACAAAAAGCGTTACGAAGTAGAACTCGATCCTGAAACCGAAGCCATTGTTACCATAGGTTCGAAAGAAGGTCTCGCGCATTTGATGCTGGCGACTCTGGATCAGGGCGATATGGTTTTGGTGCCTAATCCAAGTTATCCAATTCATATTTATGGTGCGGTGATTGCCGGCGCACAAGTGCGCTCAGTACCGTTAATTCCTGGCGTGGACTTCTTTGTTGAATTAGAAAAAGCCATTCGCGAGTCAATTCCTAAGCCAAAAATGATGATTCTCGGCTTCCCGTCCAACCCCACTGCCCAGTGCGTTGAGTTGGACTTCTTTGAGCGTGTGGTGGCGCTGGCTCGCGAACACAACATCATTGTCATTCACGACTTAGCCTACGCAGACATTGTCTATGATGGCTGGAAAGCGCCCTCGATTATGCAGGTGGAAGGCGCCCGCGATGTGGCGGTTGAGTTCTTCACTTTATCAAAAAGCTACAATATGGCCGGTTGGCGCATTGGCTTTATGGTGGGTAATCAAGAACTGGTCAGCGCCTTAGCGCGCATTAAGAGCTATCACGATTACGGCACCTTCACCCCTCTACAAGTGGCGGCCATTGCCGCTTTGGAAGGTGATCAACAATGCGTGCTGGATATTGCCGAAAAATACCGTCAGCGCCGCAATGTGATGGTCAAAGGCCTGCATGAAATCGGCTGGATGGTTGAGAACCCGAAAGCCTCGATGTACATCTGGGCGAAAATTCCTGCTGCCTATGCGCATATAGGCTCGCTGGAGTTTTCCAAAAAATTATTGGCTGAAGCAAAAATCAGTGTCTCACCGGGTGTTGGCTTTGGTGACTACGGTGATGATTATGTACGCTTTGCTTTGATCGAAAATATCGATCGTTCTCGCCAAGCCCTACGCGGCATCAAGTCGATGTTCCGCGCCGATGGACTGATTGACTAAATCGACGCGCAGTGTTGGCAAGGATGCCTCACTCCTCATCTGCTTCCATCTGCCAACCACCACCCAATGCACTGATCAATTGCACACTAGCGGTCAGTTGCGTACCGAGTAAATTCAATAAGGTGCGTTGACTGTTTAATGCGATGGTTTGTGCGTTAGTAACGGCGAGATAATCCACCATTCCGGCTTGATATTGATTTTCAGTTAGACGCAAGGTGTCTTGCGAAGCGGCTAAGGCTTCACGCTGCACCTGAATTTCTTCGGCTAACACATTGAGCTGCACCAAAGCATCTTCCACCTCACCAATAGCCTGCAAGGTCGTCTGACGATAACGCGCCACTTGCTGGTCATAACGCGCTTCCGCTTGTTCAACCTTAGAGCGGCGCAAGCCGGCATCAAACAAGGTCATAGCAAACTGCGGACCGATCGACCAAAAGCGATTGGGCATGCTAATCCAATCGGCCAAATTACTGCCGCGATAACCGCCGCTGGCACTCAAGGTTAAATCAGGAAAATACGCTGTTTGTGCCACACCAATCTGTGCATTGGCGGCCATCACTTGCCGCTCGGCGGCGGCAATATCCGGACGGCGCTCCAGCAGCGCTGAAGGCACAGCGATAGGCAATGCAGGCAACCGCGGTAATGTCTCAACGCTGGCAACCTGCACGGCATTGGGCGTGCTACCGATCAGCACAGCAATCGCGTGCTCATAACGGGCACGCTGCCAATCTAAATCCAGCCGCTGGGCTTGGGTGTTTTTCAGTTGCGTGAGCGCCTGACTGACATCGGCGCGGGTCACCACACCCGCTTTATAGCGGTTCTCGGTCAGCTGCAATGAGCGCTGATAGGCTTTCACCGTGGCATCGAGTAAACGCATGTGCTCATCAATCACGCGCAATTGCAGATAGTTTTGCACCAATTCTGCTTGCTGACTTAAACGCACACCCGCCCACTCGGCGGCACTGGCTTGAGCGCTGGCTTCACTGGCCTCCACTTGACGACGCACCTGCCCCCACATATCCAACTGCCAGCTTAGGCCCAGCGCCACCTCGTTACTTTTATTAGCGCCTTGATCATTACCCGTGCGCGACGTACCCACTTGGCCTGTAGCTTGCGGATATAAAGCAGAACGACTACCGCCCACCAGTGCGCGCGCTTCACGCCACGCCGCTTCTGCCGCACGCAGGTTTTGGTTGGAAGCCTCTAACTGTTTGAGTAAATCGGTCAAGGTGGCATCCTGATACAGTGACCACCAGGCCACCGCGCTCGATAACTCAGCCGGCTGCGCCACTTTCCAGCCGGGCGTATGGCGAAACTCAAGCGGCACGCTGTTGTCTGGACGCTGATAATCAGGCCCCAGCACACATCCACTTAACACCACACTGGCCAGAGCAAAGACACTGAGCTTAACGATCGGTTTCATGGGCTACTTCCATCGAGGTTGGCGTTTTTTTACGCCGAACACGGGCGCTTAAACGATCAAAAAACAAATACACAGCCGGCGTGCTGTACAAGGTTAACAGTTGGCTCAGCAGTAAACCGCCAACAATCGCCAGCCCCAACGGCTGACGCGCTTCTGAGCCTTCAGCGCTACTGATCAACAAGGGTACAGCGCCGAGAATAGCTGCCATGGTGGTCATCATAATCGGGCGAAAACGCTGCGCACAGGCCTGCTGAATCGCTTGCTCAGCGCTCATTTTCATCTCGCGCTGTAACTGCAAGGCCAGATCAATCATTAATATGGCGTTCTTTTTCACCACACCAATCAGCAAAAACAACCCCAGCAGTGAAATCAAACTGAACTCACCACCGGTCAACTGAATCGCCAATAAGGCGCCAACACCCGCCGAGGGCAAGGTGGAGAGAATGGTCAGCGGATGAATATAGCTTTCATATAAAATACCCAACACCAAATAGACAATAGCAATCGAGGCCAACAACATTAAGCCTTGCGCACCTTGGCTTTGCTGGAAAACGCCAGCCGTGCCACCTAAACGTCCTTGCACGGCATTGGGCAAGTTAATCTTCGCCATGGCCTGCTCAATGGCTTGGCTGGCTTGCTCTAAACTCACGCCGGGGGCTAAGGAGAAACCAATACTTTCTACGGCAAATTGACCATCATGCTGTACTCGATCCTGTTGCAAGCTCGATTCCCAGCGGGTAAAGGCCGATAGCGGAATACGTTCGCCATTGGCACCGATCACCTGCACTTGCTCTAACACCTGTGGCGAACCGACAAACTTGGGGTCAATTTCCAACACCACGCTGTATTGGTTCAGGCTTTCATAAATGGTAGAGACCTGACGCTGACTAAAGGCGTTATTGAGCAGTGAAGTGACCATCGCCATATCGACCCCCAGCCGCGCGGCAGTGGCGCGATCCACTTCCAGAGTCACCTGCTGTGCCCCTCGGCCTTCTTTACTGTCAATATCAACCAACTCCGGTAAAGTTTTTAAAGCATCACGTACTTTGGGCTGCCAAATACGCAAATCCTCCAAGTCACTGGCCAGCAGCACATATTCATTCTCGCTGTTACCACCTTCACGACGGCCGACATTAAGGTCCTGATCCGGCATAAGAAACAGCCGTGATCCTGCCACAGGGGGAATTTGCCCGCGCAAACGATTGACAATGTCTTGCGCTGAGTCTTTGCGCTCGCCAATGGGTTTGAGGCGCACAATTAAAAAAGCATTGCTACCGCCGCCAATAAAGCCTGCCACGGTTTGCACATCTTTATCCTGTAATAAAGCTTGGCGATAGACCTCCATCTTTGGCTGCATGGTGTGATAAGACAAACCATCATCACCACGAATAAAACCCATCAACTGTCCGGTATCTTGTTGCGGCATAAAGGTTTTAGGTACGGCAATAAACAACCAAACATTTGCGGCAATGGTCAGCAGCAAACCCAATAACATCCAGCGTTGATAATGTAAGGTCCAAGCCAATGAGCGTTGATAACCACCGGCGACACGCACACCAAAGCGTTGCATCAGGTTAGTTTTTTTCTGCTCCTGCACAACGCTCGGTCGTAGCCAACGTGCGCAAAGCATCGGTGTTAAGGTCAAAGACACCAGCAGCGAAATTAAAATCGCCACAGTTAAGGTAATAGAAAACTCACGAAATAAGCGTTCAATCAAGCCGCCCATAAACAAGATCGAAACAAACACCACCACCAGCGACAGGTTCATCGACAGCAAGGTAAAGCCCACTTCGCGCGCGCCATCAATGGCCGCCTGCAGCGGTTTTTTACCATTATTGATATGCCGAGCAATGTTTTCTAACACCACAATGGCGTCATCCACCACCAAGCCGGTAGCAATAATCAACGCCATCAATGACAGATTGTTCAGCGAGAAATCCAGCATATACATGGCCGCAAAACTGCCGATCAAGGACACCGGCACCGCCAGCGCTGGAATAACCGCCGCACGCCAATGCCCTAAAAACAGCATCACCACAGCAATCACCAAGGCCGTGGCAATCAACAATGAACGCTCGGCCTCATGCAAGGTGGCACGAATCACTGAGGATCGATCCATTGCCACTTCGAGCTTGGCGCTGGCCGGTAACACCGCCTGCAGCGCCGGCAACTCTGCCTGAATGGCTTCAATGGTGGCAATAATATTGGCGCTGGCTTGGCGGTTGATCACCAGTAGCACCGCCTCTTTATCGTTAAAAAAACCACTATTGTAGCGGTTTTCAACACTATCACTGACCGTGGCCACATCGCGTAAACGCAGCGCCGCACCATCGTAATAGCGGATGATCAACGGCGCATAATCCTCAGCTTTGTGCAGTTGATCATTGCCCTGAATTTGCCAGTGGCGATTACCCTGCTCCAGCTGACCTTTGGGTTTTTGCTGATTGGCATTGGCGATGGTCTGACGCACCTCATCTAAAGCAATACCGTACTGTTCTAAGCGGCGCGGCTCCAGTTCAACACGCACGGCCGGCAACGAGCTACCACCAATTTGCACCT
This sequence comes from Gammaproteobacteria bacterium, assembly GCA_012719655.1. Lineage (GTDB taxonomy): Bacteria > Pseudomonadota > Gammaproteobacteria > Pseudomonadales > Pseudomonadaceae > Denitrificimonas. The sequence continues at coordinate 8,090 of JAAXZZ010000205.1, forward strand.
CGCCCACGCCCTGCACTTGCGAAAGCTTTTGTGCCACGATGCTTTCTGCCAAGTCATACATCTGGCCTTTCTCCAGCACTTCACTGGTTAAAGCCAAGACCATAATGGGTGCTTGAGTGGGATTGACTTTGCGATAGGTCGGCATACTGCGCATGCCACTGGGCAGTAATTCATGCGCTGCATTAATTGCTGCTTGCACCTCGCGCGCGGCGGCATTGATATCATGGCCCAAATCAAACTGGATCATAATGCGCGTGCTGCCCTGAGCGCTGCGACTACTCATTTGACTGATCCCAGCAATACTGCCCAATGAGCGCTCTAAGGGCGTAGCCACAGTCGCTGCCATTACTTGTGGACTGGCACCGGGCAAGCTGGCTTGCACGGTAATCATCGGGAAATCCATATCCGGCAGAGGCGCTACCGGCAACAGTCGAAAGCCAAGGATACCGAGCAAAATAATGGACACGCTCAGCAGCAGCGGGGCCACCGGACGCTGAATAAAAGGGGCTTACAGATTCACGACTCAGCGCCCAACAGAACACGTGCTTTAGTGCGCGCACTAAAGCG
>JAAXZZ010000206.1 GCA_012719655.1 Gammaproteobacteria bacterium
AGCTGAGTTGGTCTACGCCTATGGCGGTGAGGTGCGTGTTTTAGGTCTCGTGGAGAACAGCTCAACGACAGCCATTGTTGAGAAAATTCGCACCCAGTAAAGCCTGAGGAATAACCGCTGTAATGCCTGCCTAGGGTGGGCGCAGCGGTTTGCTTGTTAGCCTTGATCACGCAGAATATTGGCGATGCATTCAACATTATTCTGTAAATGCTCAGGGGTGATGGTGCCAACGATGGCGCTGGCCACTGCAGGGTGAGCAAAGATCATTGCAAAACTGGCCTGCACAGGATCAATGCCATTGGCTAAGCACACGTGGCCACTGGCTAAGGCTTTCTTAATCAGAATGCCTTTGTTGTGCTGACCGGCATAGTCGATCACGGGTAACTCATCGTGCTCCTTAAGGTTGTAGGTGACCATGGCGCAGTCACCTTGTTCTAGGGCGAGTATGCCGCCTTCTGAGGTTTTTCCAGAAAAACCGAAACTGCCAATTTTGCCTTCCTGCTTCAGTGCCGCGAGTGTGTCGTAGACTTCTTCATGCTGCAAAATAGCCACATCATCGCCATTGGAATGCACTAAAACCAATTCAATGTGCTCAGTACGCAAGCGCTGCAGGCTGCGATCTACCGAGAAACGCGTGTGCGCGGCAGAAAAATCAAAGACTGACTCACCTTCGATAAACTCTTCGCCCACCTTGCTGACAATCACCCAGTCATCGCGCTGACCTTGTAGCAAATAACCCAGACGCTCTTCGCTAACGCCATAGGCTGGTGCGGTATCGAGTAAGTTGATCCCTAAATCACGTGCCTGATTGATCAGTGCTAGCGCGTGTTGGTCATCCGGGATGGTAAAGCCCTTAGGGTATTTTACCCCTTGGTCACGCCCCAGTTTCACGGTGCCTAAACCCAGTGGCGAAACAGTAAAACCGGTACTGCCCAAGGGACGATAAAAATCATGCAGGGTCATTAAATGCAATCTCCCAAGCCGGTTGTGCCACAGCAGGGCGGGGTAAATCGGGGTAGCTTTGTGTCGTGCTAGGTTGAATGCCATCGCGCGCTAAAATGGTACACACACGATCGCTAAAATCAGGCGCCAACGCGAGCTTAGTGGGCCAGCCTACGAGTAATGAGCCTTGTTCAGTAACAAAAGCGTTATCGGGGCGTGCCAGTCCAAACTGAACGGGTTCCGCGCGATCGACGCGCAAGGTGGCCCATTGCGTCTGCTCTTGATTAACCCAAGGCAGTAATTGCGCTACTTCAGCTTGCGCTGCTGCAATCTGTTGTTGTTCAGAGCGTGCCACACCGTCAGCTTCAGCAAGATTGCCGCCCAAATACCACACCCACTGACCATCCGCTGCAGGATGGGTCGTCACTGTGACCCGTGGTTTGCTGCCGCCACCAAGGCAGTGGGCATATAAAGGCAATAACGCTGGACCATTGTCCAACCCCATATGTAAGGGGCGCAGCTGTTGTTCTGGCTTGCTCAAGGCAAAGGTGTGCAGTAAGTCTTGGTTGCCGCTGCCAGCACAGATCACCACACGTTGGGCGTTGATGCTGTAGTTATCCGCTTGCACGCCAACGAGTTGCTGATTGTCGTGGCGTGGGGTGATTTTTTGAGCCTGCAACAGGCTATCGCCCGCTAAAGCAGCTAAACGCTGCACGAGACTGGGTACATCTAAAACCAATTCAGCTAAGCGATAGACGCGGCCTTTAAAGTCTTTATGCTGCAACGCAGCGGGTAGCTGTTGACCTTTCACTTGATCAACCCGGCCCCGCATGGCTTTACTGGCAAAAAAGCTGGTCAGATTGCCGGCAATTGAGCCAGGCGACCATAAGTAGTGCGCATCGGATAATAAACGCACGCCGCGTAAATCCAGTTCGCCTTCGCCCTGTAAGGCTTTACGCCAGCGCTGTGGCATGTCAGCAATGGCCTCGGAGGAGCCAGTGAGAGCACCATGGAGGGCGTATTTAGCGCCGCCATGAATGATGCCTTGTGACTTCACAGTCTGTCCGCCGCCTAAAGTGTTTTGTTCAATGAGCAGCGTATTAAAGCCCTGCTGGCGCAATTGCGCGTTGAGCCAGAGCCCAGCAATACCGCCGCCGATGATGGCAATGTCAGTGTTTAAGGTGAGTGACATAAGCGCCTCTCGCAAAAAATAAGTGAGCAGTATAACCGAGCGCAGTATTATCGCTGCGCCTTTGCTAAACTTTGCTGCTATGAATAGAACTCTATATACCTTGCTATTGTATCTCTCGTTGCCGGTGATTGCCGTGCGTTTGTGGCTGCGCTCAAGAAAAGCACCGGCTTATGCTAAACGCATTGGCGAGCGCTTTGCCGTCACTTTGCCTGACCTCAAGCCAGGTGGTATTTGGTTGCATGCGGTATCCGTTGGGGAAAGCATTGCCGCCGCACCTGTGGTTAAAGCGCTGCAGCAGCAGTATCCCGATTTACCGATTACCGTGACCTGTATGACCCCAACCGGCTCTGAGCGCATTCAAAGTCTGTTTGGCGATAGCGTACAGCACTGTTATTTACCTTACGACTTACCACTGGCAAGTAAACGTTTTTTACAGCGTTTACAACCGCGTTTAGCCATCGTCATGGAAACCGAGCTGTGGCCTAATCATATTAACCAGTGTGCGCGTTTAAAGATTCCCGTGGTGTTGGCCAATGGCCGCTTATCCGAGCGCTCGGCGCGTGGCTATGCGCGTTTTGCCAAGCTGGTCGCACCGATGCTCAAGCAGATCAGTGCGCTGGCGGTGCAGAGTGATATTGAAGCTCAGCGCTTTATTGAACTGGGCGCACGAGCGCAGACGGTGAAGGTTACCGGTTCGATTAAATATGATCAGCAAGTGGCTGCGGGTTTACCCCAGCAGGCGCAGGCGCTGCGCGAACAATGGCAGGCCATGCAACGCCCGATTTGGATTGCTGCCAGTACTCATGCCGGTGAAGATGCTTTGATTTTAGCGGCGCATCAACAATTACTCGGCCTTTTTCCCAATGCCTTATTGATTCTAGTGCCACGCCATCCTGAGCGCTTTGAGTCTGTCTATACTTTATGTATCGAGCAGGGTATGCGCGTGCAGCGTCGTTCGACTAAAGCTCTCGTCACTGCGCAACATCAGGTTTTATTGGGTGACACCATGGGGGAATTGATGTTTCTCTATGCTCTGGCCGATGTTGCGCTGGTGGGCGGAAGCTTAATTAAGCATGGTGGACACAATATGTTGGAGCCGATTGCATTAGCTAAGCCGACGCTAACCGGGCCGCATTATTTTAATTTTTTAGAGATTGCCGAACAATTGCTGGCAGCCGGTGGCTTGCAAACGGTTGCCGATCGCTCAGAGTTGGTGCAGGCCGTCGCGCGCTTATGGACCAGCGCTGCACATGCACAAAGCATGTGTTGTGCGGCACAACAGGTTTTGCAGCGTAATCAAGGCGCCTTGCAACGGCTTTTGCAGATTATCCAAGCCCAGCTCAGTGCCACTCAATAAAGCTGTAACTGAGTTAGCTAAGCAGCTTGACGCTGTACTACAAATTGCCGCTAGACCTGAGCAGTGCTGGGTATTAATCTGTAAGCAACGACTTTTATAATATGTCTTGGCAGCGATAAAGCCGCACAGGACACGAGTTTTTTTACTGCCCTTAACCGTGCAGCAGCCTTCTGGAGAAGACAATGAGCAGCAGTGATCGCGTTATTATTTTTGATACCACTTTGCGTGATGGCGAGCAAAGTCCAGGCGCTTCAATGACCAAAGAAGAAAAGCTGCGCATTGCAAAAGCACTTGAGCGCATGCGTGTTGATGTGATTGAGGCGGGTTTTGCGATTGCTAGCCCGGGTGATTTTGAAGCGGTAAAAGCCATTGCTGACAGCATTCAAGACAGCACCATCTGTAGTTTATCGCGTGCTTTGGATGGTGATATTGAGCGTGCTGCTGAAGCCCTAGCCGGTGCGAACTCGGGTCGTATTCACACCTTTATCGCCACCAGTCCAATTCATATGCAGCACAAATTGCGTATGCAGCCTGAGCAAGTGGTTGAGCAAGCCGTGCGTGCGATTAAAAAAGCGCGCAACCTATGCGCTGATGTTGAGTTTTCCTGTGAGGATGCCGGCCGTTCTGACATTGACTTCCTCTGCCGTATTGTTGAAGCGGCGATTGATGCGGGTGCGCGTACCATTAATATTCCGGATACAGTGGGTTATGCGATTCCCCACGAGTATGCCAATTTGATCAGTCAGCTGATCAATCGCGTGCCTAACGCCGATAAAGCCATTTTCTCTGTGCATTGTCACAACGACTTAGGCTTGGCTGTCGCCAACTCCTTGGCGGCAGTTGTGGCTGGCGCCCGTCAAGTTGAGTGTACGATTAACGGTCTAGGTGAGCGTGCCGGTAATGCGGCGCTGGAAGAAATCGTCATGGCGATCAAAACCCGTCACGATTTATTGGGTGTGCATACCAACATTGATACGCCACATATTCTCAGTGTCTCGCGCATGGTGTCTGGTATCACTGGTTTCCCTGTGCAGCCTAACAAAGCGATTGTCGGTGCCAATGCTTTTGCCCATGAGTCAGGTATTCACCAAGATGGCGTACTGAAGCACCGTGAAACTTATGAAATTATGGCAGCGGAAGATGTCGGCTGGCATGCCAATAAAATGGTGATGGGCAAACACTCAGGTCGCAGTGCCTTCCGCAGTCGTTTATTAGAACTGGGCATTGAGCTGGCCAGCGAAACCGAACTGAATGCAGCTTTTGCGCGCTTTAAAGATTTAGCCGATAAAAAGCATGAAATTTTCGATGAAGACTTGCAAGCCTTGGTCTCTGAAACCTTAAATGAAGAAGCACCAGAGCTGTATAAATTAGTCAGCTTAGAAGTGGCCAGTAAAACGGGTGAAGTACCGCATGCGCATTTGGTGCTAAGCATTGATGGTGTGGAAGTGGCAACCGATGATCAAGGTTCAGGGCCGGTCGATGCAGCCTTCAAAGCGATTGAGCAAGTAGCTAAATCTGGCGCCACCTTGCAACTGTACTCAGTCAACGCGATTACGCAAGGGACTGACTCGCAAGGTGAAGTGACGGTGCGTTTAGAGCGTGGCGGTCGCATCGTCAACGGTAATGGTGCCGATACCGATATTGTAATCGCTTCTGCTAAAGCCTATCTCAATGCCTTGAATTTAATGCATGTGGGAACTGATCGAGCACACCCGCAGGTTGATGGTGTGTGATCAACCCCATGAGTCCAATGCATGACCAAGAGGTCCGCCGTCAAGCCATGTTGCAGGCGATGCAAGTGGATGTTTGGTTGCCTCGACAGCAGTTGGTTAACGCGGCCACTTCGCGCAATGACTTACTGCAGTGGAGCAGCATAAAGACAAACGCTGCAGAGCCTGCTAGCGCTTCTGAACTCAGTGTTGCAGTTGCAACAGCTAGAGTTGCAGTTGCTCCAGCGGCACCTCGTACCGATGCGTTGGCGTCGCTTCGCGATACAATGGCCTCAACGCAAACGGAACAAAAAACTACCGTTGTGGCCGGTGTTGTTGCTGAGGTTGAGGCTGGACAAGAAGCCGCTGCGGTTACCGCTGTCCAAGCCGAGCCCATTCCACGTTTTGCCTTACAATTATTGCGTGCGGATAATTGCCTGGTATTGGCTGACCTGCCAACAGGGGAAGCTTTTCAAAGCCGCGACCCCGATTATCAGTTGCTCAAAGAGATGTTGCGCGCTGCTGGTCTGACCGATCAGCCTGATTTTATGCGCCAAGCAGCTCCTATTACTTGGCCAATGCTGCATTCCGGCAATTTAGTGCATGAGCAAAATGCAGCTGCTGCGCGCGCTTGTGTACGGGATTTGCTCAGTGTTGAATTACAAAGCAAGCCGGCGGTGTGCATTTGGTTATTAGGCCAACACGCGGTGCGTTTTGCCAGTAGCACCGATGATGCAGCGTTATACTCGGTACAACCCTTTGTTGAAGATGCGCAGCTGTGGAGTTTGCCCAGCTTAGAGAGCATTTTAGAGCAGCCATTACTGAAGCGTGATATCTGGCGCAGTATGTGTAAAGAGCGTTCGCTGTGGCAGGCTAGCAATGCCTGATCGAGTACAGTTTAGACTGATGCAGGTGGGCGATTTAGACTCGGTTGTTGCGTTAGAGCGGCAGGCTTTTTCCCATCCGTGGACGCGCGCGTTGTATCTTGATGCCTTAACCAGCTATGAATGCTGGATGATGTATTGGCATGATCAGCATGTCGGTCATGGCGTAATCAGTCAGATTGTTGACGAGGCACATCTACTTAATATTGCCATTGCCGTTGAGCAGCAAGGCAAGGGTTTAGGGCACCAGTTGTTGGAGCATTTAATGCGGCGTGCGAGTCAGCGTGGCTGTGTTGAGTGTTTTTTAGAATTACGCGCATCGAATCTGTCGGCCTACGCTTTGTATGAGCGTTATGGTTTTAATGAAATAGGTCGACGCCGCGATTATTATCCAACCCATGACGGCCATGAAGATGCGTTGGTGATGGCTTGTACGTTGTTTACTGATGACTAACAAGCCTGTGAAAATGTGACTGCTCCGGCTTGGGTTTTGTCCCAACTCGGATGTTTAAAACTGTAACAAGAGTGAGCAGAGGAACCTATGCCTGAATTACAACAGCTGTTTGATAATAATGCCCGCTGGGCTAAGTCAATCAAAGAAGAGGATCCGACATTTTTTGAGAAGCTGGCGAAGCAGCAAGAACCAGAGTACCTATGGATTGGCTGCTCAGATGCGCGGGTACCTGCTAATGAAATCGTGGGCATGCTACCAGGTGATTTGTTTGTGCACCGTAACGTGGCCAACGTGGTTTTACATACGGATTTAAACTGTTTATCAGTCATTCAGTACGCTGTAGATGTGCTTAAAGTAAAACATATTTTAGTGACTGGTCACTATGGCTGTGGTGGCGTCCGTGCGGCGATGCAAGATAAGCAAGTGGGTTTAACCGATGCGTGGCTGCGCGGCATTCGTGATTTGCATTACGCACACTATGAAGAACTGGCCAAGCTAGCGACTGAAGAGGAGCGCGTTGATCGCTTATGCGAGCTCAATGCCATTGAGCAGGTGGCCAATGTCAGCCATACCGCGATTGTGCAGAACGCTTGGCATCGTGGCCAAAAGCTGTCGATCTATGGTTGCGTGTATGGCATTAAAGACGGGTTATGGAAGAACTTGAATGTAACGATCAGAGGCATTGATCAAGTCCCTGAGCAGTACCGCTTACGTAAGCGCGATTAGTTGTAGCGATTCAAAACACCACTTTATCTACATAAAGTGGTGTGTTTGGGTTGAGCTTAAGACTGTTTGCTCGCTGCCATTTGATAGGCTGTTTCTAGAGCAACATGCAAGCTGCCGGTATCAATCTCACCGGTTCCAGCGAGATCTAAAGCCGTACCATGATCCACGGATGTACGAATAATCGGCATGCCAAGGGTTATATTTACTGCTGCACCAAAACCACGATGCTTCAGTACCGGTAAACCTTGGTCATGATACATCGCCAGCACCGTATCGCACTGTTTGAGATTTTTCGGAGTAAACAAAGTATCTGCTGGCAGTGGTCCAACTAAGTCCATTCCTTCGGCGCGCAAACGGTCAAGCGTAGGTTGAATAATATCTAGCTCCTCACGGCCCAAGTGTCCATCTTCGCCGGCATGGGGATTGAGTCAGCAAACCAAGATTTTAGGTTTTTTGATAGCAAATTTCTGCTGTAGATCGGCGTGCAAGATGCGCGTGATGGTTTCAAGGCGTTCACTGGTGATGGCGTCCGCGACATCACGCAATGGCAAGTGTGTGGTCACAAGGGCAACGCGTAAACCGTGTGTAGCAAGCATCATCACTACATGCGGGGCATCGGTTAATTCTTGCAAAAATTCAGTATGGCCTGAAAAAGGCACGCCTGCATCGTTAATGATACCTTTGTGCACGGGCGCGGTAATCATGGCACTGAATACGCCATCTAAACAGCCTTGACCTGCGCGCGTCAGTGTTTCTAGCACATGCTGAGCATTGGCTTGGTTAAGTTGTCCCGTGACCACGGGCTCGTAGAGAGGGGTGTCCCAAACGTACATACTGTCAGCAGGTGCCGGCTTATTCGGCCATGCATCAGGTTGTACGTCCAATAACTCAACTTTTAAACCCAGTTGCGCAGCGCGCTCGCTGAGTAGTTGGCGGTTGCTAATGACAATAACTGGATAAGGCTGCATTTCATGCGCGAGCATCAAACACAAGTCAGGACCAATGCCCGCCGGCTCACCGGCTGTTAAAGCAAAGCGCAAGCTCATAAGTTTTTAATCTCCACATAAGCTTCGTCACGAATTTGGCGTAACCAGGTTTGCAGTTCTTCATCGTACTTGCGATTGCGTAGCAAACTGACCGCTTGTTGTTCACGCATCTGTGCGCTGCTGTCGGTGCTGCGGCGGTCAAGGACTTGTAGAACATGCCAGCCAAATTGGCTTTCAAAAGGTTTGGATAATTGGCCGATTTCGGTGCGCGCCATTTCTTCACGGAAGGCTGGCACCAGTGAGCTTGGGTCAATCCAGTTCAAATCGCCACCGTTGAGTGCCGAGCCTGGATCTTCAGAGAATTGTTTGGCCAATGCAGCAAAGTCTTCACCATTGCGCAGCCGTTCATAGAGGCGCTGTGCAAGTTTCTGGGTGGCTTCTGGGCTACGGATTTCACTGGGCTTGAGCAGAATATGGCGAACATGGACTTCGTCGCGGTACATGACATCACCGCCACGTTTATCCAGCAGTTTTAGCAGAATGATGCCGCCTGCCGTACGCGCTGGCTGAGTGACCTGACCGATGCTCATTTCGCCAAGCAAACGATCGAAAGGAGGTGGCAGTTGCGCCGCTTTACGCCAGCCCATTTCGCCGCCTTCTAGAGCGTTTTCGCTGGCCGAGTAGGTCATGGCTAATTGCCCAAAATCAGCCCCTTGCTCTAATTGCTTAACCACACTAGCCACGGTCTTTTGCGCTTTATCGAGGTCTTCGTCAGTCGCTGCATCAGGAACTGGAATCAAAATATTAGCCAGCTGGTACTCTTCGGCCAGTTGCATTTTACCCAAATCAGACGCTAAAAAGTTTTGCACTTCTTGCTCGGTCACTTGAATGCGCTCAGCGACGCGGTATTGACGTACCCGGCTGATGATCATTTCTTGACGAATTTGTTCTTGCGCATCTTGTAACGTTAAGCCGTCGGCTGCCAACGCTTGGACAAACTCTTGCTGGGTCAGGCCGTTGCGTTCGGCAATGGTTGCCATCGACGCATTGAGCTCTTCATCGCTGACCCGAATTCCGGAGCGCTCAGCAATTTGCAACTGAATCGCATCAATAATTAAGCGCTCCATCACTTGCTGGCGTAAAGCATCTTCGGCAGGCGCTTGCACGCCACGCTTAGCAATGGTCTGCTGCACTTCTTTGAGACGGGTTTGGTATTGGCTGTACATGACAACATCGTTATCGACGATGGCTGCCACACGGTCGAGTGGTTGCACGGCTGCAGATAAGTGACCGGCCAGCAAGCTGCTGGCCAGGATTAACGCAGATAAAGGTTTAATAAGCATTGTTTTCACGTTCACGGTAGCCTTGGATGCCTTCATCGAGGAATGTCTCTACTTTATTGCCGGTTACGCCACCTAAGCCTTTTAAGATGATCTGCAAGAAAATGCCGTGATCACCTTTACGGTTGTCTTGTGGTGACAAAGTGCGCTCATCATAGTCTACCCAGTAGCGGTTGATTAAGCGTAACTTCCAGCAGCAACTGTCGTACTCAAAGCCACCAAAAGCTTCCAGAGTGCTGTTGCGGTTGTAGTCATACTGCCAGCGTGCAATGACGTTCCATTGCGGTACCACCGGCCACATAATCGAAGCGTCGGTTTGTTCGATTTTGTAGAAATCTTTATAAACGCGACCGTTGCTATCGGTGTAGTCAGAGCTGCCTGTTTCCCAGCGGCCAGTGGTGAAGTTGTAGTGGTTACCATCATTACGATAGCGGTAACCGAAGTTAACAATTTTATTTAAGTTATCTTCTGGCTGGTAATGGAACATGGCGCTGCCCGAGCGGGTGCTGTGCGTAGCTGGAACCCACATCAAGTCAGCATTAACACGCCAGTCGCGGTTGAACTGGTACATGTATTCCAGCGCATAGGGCGAGCGTGTGCTGGTGTTTTCGGCATAATCTTTGTAGTTAACGCCTGACAGTAAAACTTTACGGTCAGCAAAGTAATAGGCCTGACCGACGCTGATGCGTTGACGCTCAAAGCCGTTGCTTTCTAACCAGCGGTTAGTTAAGCCCAGCGAGATCTGGTTAGCATCACCAATACGGTCGCGGCCACTGAAGCGGTTGTCACGGAACAAGCTGGCATAGCTAAACTGGATTTCGTTAGTATCAAACAGCGGCAGATCCGACTGATCTTCATTGGGCACATACAGATAGAACAAGCGCGGCTCTAAAGTCTGGCGGTATGATTTACCAAACCATTGGGTATCGCGATCAAAATATAAACCGCTGTCGATGCTATATATCGCGACACTGCGATCGGGGCTGCTGTTGAATCTTCTATTGGCTGTTTGCAGATCACCTTGACCTTGGCTGTCTAGCGTTAAATCATAACGCGTATAAGCATACTTCACGGCCGGCTTAATAAAGCCCCAGCTCCAGTTCATTGGTAAGCTGATGCTAGGCTCAAGGTGTAAACGATCACCGTTGGCGCGATCTAAACCTCGTATATATGTATCGTTCCAAGGCGATGGAATACCGTCTTGGTCTCGATATTGACCTTTTCTCAGCGAGCGATCAAAGCGTGTCCACTCCGTTTGATAAGTCATTTTCAAGCCGGCGGGCTGGTAAGGCAGTGCGCCAATCAAACTAAACTGTGGCAGCTTATCGTAAGGCGTGATGTCAGTGATATTCGCCATTTCATAGGCATGCACACCGAGCATGGCTGCGTAGCTGTCACCACGCCACGTTAAGTTGGCTTTTTGATCGAGGACTTCGTTAGAACCTGTTACAACGTTACTGCGCAAGTCTTGGAAGTAATAGGGGTCGCTGATGTCGGTGTAATCAATGGCGCCGAGCAGACGCTGATTAAAGCCTTGCTCGTGCTGCAGCATATACATCCAACGATCTTTTTTATATTCCGACTGCAGTTTGCGCTCGTCTTCATCGTCACTTAACCACGCACCACCAATACGGCTTTCACTGCTTTTGCTGAGGTAGCGGAACTCACCTTCAGTCAGTAAACCGCGGTTGCTCATATAGTTAGGATAAAGCGTGGCGTCAAAATTTGGCGCTAAGTTGAAGTAGTAGGGGGTGGTGAGGTCTAAGCCGTTGTCGTTACTGTAGCTGATACTCGGCGGTAAAAAACCAGACTGACGACGGTCATCAATCGGGAACTGAATATAAGGTGTGTAGAATACGGGGATGTTTTTCACCCGTAAGGTAACGTTGGTGGCTGTGCCAAAGCCTGACTCTGGGTTCAGCGCAACGTTATTGCCTTTCAAATGCCATGCATTATTGCCAGGCTCACAACTGGTATAAGTACCGTCTTTAAGGCGAATAATGGCGTCTTCTTGACGTTTAACATAGCGCGCATTACCGCGCACGTTGCCTTCATGCATGACATATTCGGCATTTTCTATTTTTGCTTCACCGCTATCAAGATACAGTTCTGCGCGATCTCCCACTACGAGCGCATTGCGATCACGTAGGCGCACATTGCCTCTGAGTTCGCCTTTGTTGTCTTGCTGGTAGAGGTTCGCTTCATCCGCTTCTAATTGTAAGCTCGCTTGGCGAATCACGACGTTGCCAGCTAAGGTGGCGGTTTCTGTGGTTTGCTCGTAACGAGAAGCGCCTGCATTGACGTACAAGGGTGCATCTTTAAAGGGGGTGGTATCGTTCATGCCGGGGCGCAGGGGCTCGATGTAATCAACTGCGCAATATGGGCCCGTTTCGGCAAGCTGTTCGGCGCTGAGCTGCTCACGGGGCACCCAGTCAAGGTGACTGTAGTCGCTACTGCGGCTGGCTAATGCTTTGCCACGACTGTCGCTAACAGATTCAACAGGCTGCGCTGCGGCTGCTTTGCTCGCGACTGCAGGCGTTTGGCTAGCCGCTGCAGGTGTTTTCGCAACGCTAGAGCTGCTGGCTGATGCCAGCGGTGTCGGGCGTGGCGGCCGTGCTGATTGGCTTTCTTGGGTGTTACACGCCCAACCACCATTAGCACTGGCTTTACATTCATACTGTTGCGCTGCACTGATACTGCTACTGAGTAAAGGCTGTAAGATGCATAATGCCCCAGTTGCCAGTAATGGGAATTTTTTACGATAAATATATTTAGCTGCCATATTGTGTGTCCGTGCTTCCCGCATGCGCTTGGTGATAAATACCCAGCATGCCTCTCGAAGGGCTGGAAAAGATCAGCGATAATAAAGCATGCCCTACAGAACGGCTAGCACCGTTGGAGAATTACCATGCCGAATCAACCTATAAATGTAGACGATAGCCGTTTACAAGAGCTTACGCACTGGTTTGCAGAACAGTTGCCACAAATTGCTCAGCAAGCAGGCTTTGCAGAGACTAGCGTAAATAGCCTACAACCTGCCAGTAGTGATGCAAGTTTTCGGCGATATTTTCGTTGGCATTCGGCGTCCAGTGATTTAGTTCTGATGGATGCGCCGCCGCCGCAAGAGGATTGCCGTCCTTTTGTCAAAATAGCCAAGCTTTTGGCTGAGGGTGGTTTGCATGTGCCTAAAGTGTGGGCTGCAGATTTATCGCGTGGTTTTTTGACGTTATCTGATCTAGGCACACAAACCTGGCTTGAGGTGTTGAATCAAGACAATGCGGATCAGTTATTTAGTTTGGCGATTGATGCGTTAATTCGTATGCAGCGCATCTCTGTGCACAATGCCCAGTTGCCTGAATACGATGAAGCGCTGTTACGACGTGAACTGCAGCTTTTTCCAGACTGGTACGTTACGCATGTGCTGGGTCGATCTTTTACTGCTGAGCAGCAAGACTGGTGGCAACACACGTGCGATGTCTTGGTGAGCAGTGCGCTTAAGCAAACGAAGGTGTTTGTACACCGTGATTATATGCCGCGCAATTTAATGCTCAGTGAGCCCAACCCCGGCATCTTGGATTTTCAGGATGCGGTGTATGGCCCCATCAGTTATGACATTACCAGTCTATTTAAAGATGCCTTTATCAGTTGGCCTGAAGCACGGGTGACCGATTGGCTACAAGAGTATTGGCGCAAAGCCCAAGCCTGTGAACTTGCTGTGCCGCAGAGGTTCGAAGATTTTCAGCGTGATAGCGACTTAATGGGTGCGCAAAGGCATTTAAAAGTGATAGGGATTTTTGCGCGCATTTGTCATCGTGATGGCAAGCCGCGTTATTTAAATGATGTGCCACGCTTCTTTACATATTTGCAGCACGTGATTGCACGCCGCGCAGAGCTTGAACCTTTGGCGCAGTTATTAACCAGTTTGTCTAAATAGAGAAAAACATGCGAGCAATGATTTTAGCCGCTGGTAAAGGCGAGCGGATGCGCCCTTTAACCTTGCACACACCGAAACCTTTGATACCCGTTGCTGGTGTGCCGTTGATTGAATATCACTTGCGAGCGCTGGCACAAGCAGGGGTGACTGAGGTGGTGATTAATCATGCTTGGTTGGGTGATAGGATTGAAGCGCACTTGGGCGATGGTGCGCGTTTTGGGCTGCAGATTGTCTATTCCAAAGAGTCGCAACCATTAGAGACCGGTGGCGGGATTTATCAAGCATTGCCTTTACTCGGCGCTGATCCTTTTATCCTGGTCAATGGTGATGTGTTTACCGACTACGACTTTGCTGTATTGCAAAAACCGCTGCAAGGCTTGGCTCATTTGGTGTTGATCAATAATCCTGAACATCATCTTGAGGGTGACTTTTCCCTAGAAGAGGGTCGTGTGCTTGCCCCAACAACAGCAACGCTAACCTACAGTGGGATTGCTGTCTTGCATCCAGAGTTATTTGCCGGCTGCCAGGCGGGTGCTTTTAAATTAGCACCCTTGTTGCGTCAAGCGATTGCACAGGGCCAAGTCAGCGGTGAGCAGTTTAATGGCTGCTGGATTGATGTCGGTACGCCAGAGCGCTTGGCGGCTGCACAAGCGGTGTTAGCACAATTATGATTTGGCCGCTGACAATCATTGGTGGCTTAGCAGGCTTAGCACTGGCTAGCATCCCAGGGGGATTGCTTGGGATGCTGTTGGGTAGCATTGTTGATCGTAATTTGGCTTTTACAAGCTGGGCACAATTGTATGCGCGCTTGCAGCCGAAGCCAGCTAAACGCATGGATGCGCAACAAACGTTATTTATGCTGCTGGGGCATGTGGCGAAAAGCACAGGTAGGGTTTCCCCAGAGCACATTAAAATGGCGCGCGTAGAAATGCAAAAACTGCAACTCTTTGGCGCTTCTCAGAATGCTGCAATTGCTGCTTTTTCAGCAGGAAAAGACTGTCGCTTGCTTGAGCTACGTAGCAGTTTGCGCCACCACTACCGTGGTCCTGAACAATCTGAGCGCTTACTCTTGGCCGGCTGGCGTATGGCGATGGTCGAAGGTGCCGCGACAGTCAAACAGCGCCGTATCTTAACGCAATGTGCACATTGGCTTGGGTGCTCAAAAGCCGCCTGTGCGCGCTACGAAGAACTGGCAAAACCCCAGCGTAGCCACCCGCAACGCCCAGCGCTGAATGAGTTAGATGCTGCTTTACAGTTGTTGGGAGTGCGTCGCACTGATTCCTTGGCTGTTATCAAGAGAGCTTATCGGCGTCAGCTTAGTCTGCACCATCCCGATAAAATGATTGGTGCTGGCGCGACGCCTGCGCAAATTCACGCCGCCACGGAAACAACCCGAGCATTGCACAATGCTTACGCGCTGCTGCGCAAGCAGCTATAAGCAACCTTTAGATATCCAGTTCTTGGATGTAGCTGGCCACCGAATGAATTTCATCATCTGTCATGTTCTCAGTGATAGATAACATGACAGAGGCGGCACGGCTTGGATCTTTACTGCGGAAATTTTTCAACGTGCGAGTAATGTACTCTGCAGGTTGGCCGGCCAGTCTTGGCATATCCTCTTTACCTTCACCATTAATGCCATGACAACCTTGGCACACTTGCTTGAATTTAGCCTGACCTTGATCGCGCAGATTGGGCGACTCACTAGGGATAACTACAACTTTCTGCTTGCCGTAATACAGAGCGATATTGACCCGATCGTCAACGCTTAGGTTTTTAGCCAGTTTTGACATAACAAAATCAGTGCGTTCGCCATTAGCAAATTTTTCAAAAGCATTAAACAAGTAAATGGGATTTTGCTCAGCTAGATTGGGAATGTAATTGCGCTTACTGTTGCCGTCTTCGCCGTGGCAATGTTTGCAAAAAGTAATACGCTCATGGCCTGCTGCATAGGCCTGCTCTTGGGCAGTTGGATCTGCGAGCAGGTTGTTCAGTTTCTGCATCGCGGTTTGATCTGCTGTGGCAAAGCTGGTTAAGCTGACTAACAAAAAAATAAATAAAGCACGCATAGGATATCCGTATTCAATAAAAGTGAGAGATGATTAGTTTGCAGAGTTTAACCTAACTAAACATCTCAAGTTACCGTTGATTGAGCCATCCTTTTACTCGGCGAAACAGGTGTTCTTGTGTTATGGATGGATGGGCTGTTGTCAAACCAATTTGCTGATAGTGCTCTAATCCAGCGCGCTTGCTTGCCTGTAAGCGCTGCTTGGCGGCTGCTTCTGTGACACGATCGCCCTTATAGTAGAAGTCGGCGATGGCTGAAGTATTGGCCTCGATCAATTTTTCGTATGCAAAGCTTGCTTGCCGATGAGTACGCGGGGCAATTAAAACAACACGTGGCGCTGCCGCAGGAGGTTGTTCGGCTGCATACTTAAGTGCCCAATAGGCGCCTTCATGATGCCCTAGTATTATAACTTCAGGGGCTTGTAGCTGTTTGGCATAGTCAAACGCAGCATCAAGAAAGCTAGTGATACGCTCAGGATAGGTCAGTGGCGGTAACGTTTCGATAACAGGCGCTGCTGGTTCAGCGGCTAGAGTTGTATCGTCCCCTTCGGTTAGCACTTCTTCAGCCACTTCAGGTTGTTCTTCTGGCGCTTCTTCTGTTGTATTTTCTTCAGGTAAATCGCTTGTACCAGGCTCTTGAGTATCTATTGGCGCTGCAGGCGCTGGAGGCTCAATAATGATTTGTTCAGCTACGGGCTCGGCTAGAATCGAGGGGATGTCGATTTCTGTCTCTGGCGGTGATGGTAAGTTTAAACTTAAAGTATGCCAGCCGGCATCAGGTAATTTGTTGCGTAAAGGGCCAATTGCAGTTGGCCAGTTAAAGGATTCGCCTATCCCTGGTAATAAAATCACTAAGCCATGCGGCTGAGCGTGGTTGGCGGCTAAAAAAAGCGCGGAAAAATGCTCTCGTGCTGTGCTTAAAGTGATCAGTTGTTGCGCGTCTAAACCAAGTTGAATAGCCTGTGCCGCTAAAATGTTGCGCGTCAGTGGTGTGCTGCGTGGAAGCTCTTGTTTGGCTGAATCAGTGTCTACTAGGTTTGTGCTTGTAGGCTCTTGGGCCAAGCACAGCTGAATAAAAAGACTGCTGATAATCAAGCAAGTGAGGCGATAAAGCGTGAGCATCATGATCTCCAGCCGCCCTTTGATGCAATCATTTATGGGGCAATAGTGGTATCGCTAAGTTGAAGTAAATAGCTGCGAAAAATCTGTGCCAGCACTTGGTTAGCTATTTCAAGTTCATCACGTTGCATTTGTAAGGCAACTTGGTCTGCGCTGTCCAGTGCTTCATCGGAACCATTGATCGCTGACATTTTCAGCACTATATAGGCTTGGATGGTGTTGGCTGGAACGCCTTCGCCACGATAAAACATGGTGCCTAAGCGGAGCTGGGAGAGGGCATGGCCTTGTACAGAGGCTTGTTCAAACCATTTCAGTGCTTGTTGAAAATCACGTGGAGCATAGTGGCCTTGATACCAGTACTCGCCAAGAACGAATTGCGCATCAGCATAGCCGAGCTGAGCAAATATTAAGCATTCTTCCAGAGTCAGTTTAGGCTCGCTGGCAATACGCTCTAAGCTGCATTGTTGTGCAGGTGCGATAAGCAGCGAATTATCGTCTGCGTGAGTCATCATGGACGATATGCAAAAGCCGATGAGCAACAGAAAACGGCTAAAACGGATCATTACAGTTATCGAGCTCCGTGGACGAAAACGAAATAGCTATATAAATATTTGTAAATGAGTAACAGTGCGCATTATGCGGCATCTACTTGGGTAAAGACCACCGTTTAGCCCTGATATTGCTTGTTTTATATCAATACATTGGGCTGCTACGAATAACCGCATTGTTATCGTGGTGCGGCATCGAGCGACAGAACAGGTTAGACTTGGCCGCTTTGTTATCCTCAAGAGAACACCACTATGGCTTTGCAAGCCACGCCTTATAAAGTTGAACTGAATCTGACTGATATGGATCGCAATGTCTATGACAGTCTGCGCTTTAGTATGGCGCGTCATCCATCTGAAACCGCTGAGCGGTTATTGTCACGCTTGCTGGCGCGCGCGCTTTGGCATGCGCAGCAGATTGAGTTTGGTCGCGGCTTATCTAATGTTGACGAGCCCGCCGTGTGGGAGAAAAGTTTGGATGGGCGCATTGTGCATTGGATTGAAGTGGGTCAGCCCAGCGCTGAACGCATGACCTGGTGCTCGCGCCGTGCTGAACGCTTAAGCGTTTTGGCCTACGGTAGTTTGCGCACTTGGATCGGCAAAGAGCTCGATCAGGTGCGAGGTTTAAAAAACTTACATGTACTGGCTATCAGCCAGGAGTCTTTGACTCATTTGGCAGAAGACTTACCGCGCACGATTAATTGGAGCGTGATGATCAGTGATGGCGATGTGTTTATCACCGATGAGCGTGGCCAGCACAGTATTGAATTGGAATGGTTGCACGGTGAGCGCGGAGAAGTGACAGCGTCCTAGTTACACTTTTGCCGCTCGCCAAGATTAGACAAGAGAAATATATTGCAATGCGTATCGAACAACGACCACTGCCCACTGTCCTGCCTGACTTAGGTGATCTGCCGCCGCTGTTAACCCGTATTTATGCCGCGCGTGGCGTTGCTCATGCTGCCGCACTGGAAAAAGGTTTGGCACGCTTGTTACCCGCTCACTTACTGAAGGGGATGGATGCAGCGGTGCAGTTGCTGAGCCAAGCCCTTGAGCGGCGTCAAAGTATTTTGATTGTCGGTGATTTTGATGCCGATGGTGCGACGGCCAGTTGTGTTGGCGTTTTAGGGCTGCGCATGCTGGGTGCAGCGCATGTTGATTATTTAGTACCTAATCGTTTTGATTATGGTTACGGACTGACACCTGAAATTGTTGCTGTGGCGCTAGAGCGTCAGCCAGATTTATTGGTGACGGTGGATAACGGTATTTCCAGTCTTGAAGGTGTTGCGGCGGCGCAAGCAGCGGGTCTTAAAGTATTGGTAACGGACCATCACTTACCGGGTGCACAGTTGCCGGCTGCCGATGCAATTGTCAATCCTAATCAGCCAGGGTGTGAGTTTCCCAGTAAAGCCTTAGCCGGTGTCGGCGTGATGTTTTATGTGTTGTTAGCGTTGCGTGCGCACTTGCGCAGCAATGGCTGGTTTGCCCAACAGAACATTCAAGAGCCTAACTTAGCTGAGTTGTTAGACTTGGTAGCGCTTGGCAGCGTCGCCGATGTGGTGCCTTTGGATGCCAATAATCGTATTTTAGTCCATCAAGGCTTGGCGCGAATTCGCGCGGGTCGAGCACGTCCCGGCTTGCAGGCGATCTTGAATGTAGCACGGCGTGATCATCGTCGTTTAGTGTCAACGGATTTGGGTTTTATTGTTGGTCCGCGCCTGAATGCCGCTGGACGTTTGGATGACATCAGTTTAGGTATTGAGTGCTTACTTTGCGAAGATGCTGATGGTGCTTTGTGGCGCGCCCAACAGTTGGAACAACTCAATCAAGATCGTAAACACATTGAGCAAAGCATGCAGCGTGAAGCTTTGGTGCAGCTCAAAGACTTACCGTTGGATAACTTGCCTTTTGGCCTGTGTTTATTTGAGCCTGAATGGCATCAAGGTGTGATTGGTATTTTAGCCTCACGCATGAAAGAGCGTTATCACCGCCCAGTAATTGCCTTTGCTGATGCTGGAGAAGGGCTGTTAAAGGGCTCAGCACGTTCAATTCCCGGTTTACACATTCGTGACACGCTGGATGCAGTAGCGGCGCGTTTTCCTGAGTTGATCAGTAAGTTTGGTGGGCATGCCATGGCGGCAGGTTTGAGCTTGCAAGCCGTCCATTATGAAGCTTTTGCTAAAGCTTTTGATGCTGAAGTGCGTCGTCAGCTGACGGCTGATGATTTAACCGAGCGTATTTATTCCGATGGCTGCTTGGCGGCTCACGAGTTTGATCTGCAGTTGGCGCAACAGTTGCGTCATGCCGGGCCTTGGGGGCAACGTTTTCCTGAGCCTTTGTTTCATGGTGATTTTAAAATTATCAGTCAAAGATTGGTTGGTGAAAAGCACCTGAAACTGGTTTTACAAAGCGCGCAAAATGCGCCGGCTTTGGATGCTATTGCGTTTAATATTGACTTGGATGTATGGCCCAATCCAACCATTCACCATGCCCAAGTCGCCTATACACTGGACATTAATGAGTTTCGCGGCAATCAAAGTCTGCAGTTGATGGTGTCCAGTATCAGTCCTCGCTAAACAAAAGCGTTTACTGCACCGTTGCGCTGCGCACAGTGGGCATTTATTGGGGTATAATCCGCGTTTTTATGTTGTTCAATTAAGCGAGAATTGTCTGTTATGGAAGTCAATCCAATTCATCAAGCCATCAATGACTTAGCTGAGCGTACGCAAGTCATTCGGGGGTATCTTTGACTACGCTACCAAGAGTGAGCGTCTCACCGAAGTGAATCGTGAGCTGGAAGATCCAGCTATTTGGAATAATCCAGAGTATGCGCAAAATCTTGGTCGTGAGCGTTCATTGCTGGCGCAAGTTGTCGAGACGTTAGACAACCTAGCAAGCGGTGTAACAGACGCAAAAGAACTGCTGGAAATGGCCGTTGAAGAAAATGATGAAGAAGCCGTTGAAGAAGTCCGTGCAGAAGTGGCGCGTTTAGGCGAGGTACTTGGCAAGCTTGAGTTTCGCCGCATGTTCAGTGGTGAAATGGATGCCAATAACGCGTACTTGGATATTCAAGCGGGCTCTGGTGGTACTGAAGCACAGGATTGGGCCAATATTTTACTGCGTATGTATTTGCGCTGGGCCGATCATAACGGTTTTGAAGCAACCATTATGGAGTTGTCTGCAGGTGACGTGGCCGGCATCAAAGGTGCCACTTTGCATATTAAAGGTGATTACGCCTTTGGTTGGTTACGTACCGAAACAGGCGTGCACCGCTTAGTGCGTAAAAGCCCGTTTGACTCAGGTAATCGCCGTCATACCTCATTTACCGCGGTATTTGTCTCACCTGAAATTGATGACAATATTGAAATTGACATTAATCCGGCTGACTTACGTATTGACACCTACCGCTCTTCCGGTGCTGGTGGCCAGCACGTGAATACCACCGACTCGGCGGTACGTATTACTCACGTACCAACCAATACTGTGGTCAGTTGCCAGAACGAACGCTCACAGCATGCTAACCGTGATACCGCCATGAAAATGTTGCGTGCCAAGTTGTATGAACTGGAGTTATCCAAACGTAACGCCGCCTCGCAAGAGCTCGAAGACAGTAAGTCAGATATTGGCTGGGGGCATCAGATCCGCTCTTATGTATTGGATCAATCGCGGATTAAAGACTTGCGTACCAACGTTGAAGAAAGTAACTGCGATGCTGTATTAGATGGTGACCTCAATCAGTTTTTAGAGGCGAGTCTAAAACAAGGACTTTGATCAGTCGCGGCACGTAACCACGTGTCGACGCTGTAATCAGCACGCTATTGACGTGCCTACAATCGCTCAAGCAGCGACCTGAATAAATTAGTGGGAACTATCATGAGTGAACAAGCGCCATCCCTGCACGAGTTGCAAGACGAAGAAAACAAACTAATCGCCTTGCGTAAAGAAAAGCTAGCCAGCGTCCGTGCTAAGGGCAATGCCTTTCCAAATGATTTTCGTCGCGAACATTACTGTGCTGATATTCAGAAGGCTTACGCCGACGATAGCAAAGAGCAGTTAGCCAGTGCCGCAATTCCAGTAAAAGTGGCTGGCCGCATTATGCTCAACCGCGGCGCTTTTATGGTCATCCAAGATATGACAGGGCGCTTGCAGGCCTATGTCGATCGTAAAAGCCTCCCAGAAGAAAAACTGGCTGAGATTAAAAGCTGGGATTTGGGCGATATTATTGGTATTGAGGGTACGTTGTCGCGCTCGGGTAAAGGTGACTTGTATGTGCACATGGAGCAGGTTCAGTTACTGACTAAATCCCTGCGTCCACTGCCGGATAAACATCATGGTTTGGTAGATACCGAGCAACGCTATCGTCAGCGTTATGTTGATTTGATTGTTAACGAAGACGTGCGCCATACCTTTCAGATTCGTTCAAAAGTTATCGCTTATATTCGTAACTTCCTAACGGCGCGTGATTTTTTGGAAGTGGAAACTCCAATGTTGCAAACCATTCCAGGGGGTGCAGCGGCCAAGCCTTTTGAGACCCATCATAATGCCTTAGATTTACCAATGTACTTGCGCATTGCTCCAGAATTGTATTTGAAGCGTTTGGTGGTCGGTGGTTTTGAGCGTGTCTTTGAAATCAACCGTAACTTCCGCAATGAAGGTGTATCAACCCGCCACAACCCTGAATTTACCATGTTGGAATTCTATCAGGCCTATGCCGATTATGAAGATAATATGGACCTGACCGAAGAGCTGTTTCGTGAGTTAGCGCAAGCGATATTGGGTACAACTGATGTGCCGTACCAAGGCAAGGTCTTCCACTTTGGCGAACCCTTCCAACGTATCTCGTTGTTTGATTCGATCTTAAAGTACAACTCGGACATTAGCGCAGCTGATTTAACAGATATTGACACAGCGCGCGCGCTAGCGAAAAAGCACGGTGCTAAGGTGATGGGGTTTGAAGGCCTTGGTAAGTTACAGACGATGATCTTTGAAGAGACGGTTGAGCACCTGCTGGAGCAGCCTACTTTTATCACCCGTTATCCTTTTGAAGTGTCGCCGCTGGCGCGTCGTAATGATGATGATCAAAGCGTCACTGATCGCTTTGAACTCTTTATTGGTGGCCGTGAAATAGCCAATGCGTATTCTGAGCTCAATGATGCGGAAGATCAGGCCGAGCGTTTCTTAGCGCAAGTGGCTGATAAAGATGCCGGCGATGACGAGGCCATGCATTACGATGCTGATTTTGTCCGTGCTTTGGAATATGGCATGCCGCCAACCGCCGGTGAAGGTATAGGTATTGATCGCTTAGTGATGTTGTTGACTGATTCTGCTTCAATTCGCGATGTGATTTTATTCCCGCACATGCGTCCAGAGCATTAATCAACTAAGATCAGCGCGCAGTTTTGTATCAGTTTGAGACTGCGCCACTTAGATTTTTTACCACTATATAAGTATGGAGACAGTATGAGTGAGCGCGACTTGCGACCATTGATTGCCACTGCTATTGCTAGCATGTTGGGTACTGTGGCGGTTTTAAGCTATTACGGTTATCTGCATATGGCCAAGCCTTCTGATGCTCTACTGCTGGCTGAGTACACCATGCTGAAAACCATTCCTGGCGAAGACTATAAAGTGTCGTTAAAACCTGCGGAACAAGTTGCCCAATGTATGGATGGTATCTTGGTCTTGTTTGATACGAAGCAAAAAGGGCTCAGTGGTGTGTTAGTTGATGACAAAAAGCGCGCAGTGCGCTGTGAGTTTGGCGCGCAGTAATATCCATGCATATCTAGCTTTGCCGAAGTTTAGAGCACTAAAGTTTTCTTGCCAGACGCTGGATAACTCGGCAAGCTGAGGGGAAACCTTAGTGGAGAGCTAGCATGATTCCAATTGATTCACGTCTGCGCGAGCATGTTCATTTATTGGGTGAGCTGCTTGGTTCAACGATGCGTGAGCAACGCGGCGAAGCGTTCTTAGAAAAAATCGAGCGCATTCGTAAAGGTGCAAAAGCGGCGCGTCGGGGGGCAGATGACGGTCGTCAGCAATTGACCGAAACCTTAGATCAGTTATCCGAAGATGAGCTGCTGCCAGTGGCGCGCGGTTTTAACCAGTTTCTTAATTTAGCGAATATTGCTGATCAGTATCATTTAATTCGCCGTCGCCGCAGTGACGAAGAACCTGCTTTTGAAGAGCAAATGCTTGCCTCGCTGCTTGAGCGTCTGCAAATGGCTGGCCACGATCCGCAAGGCTTATCGCAAGTCGTGGCTGATTTAGACATTGAGTTGGTACTGACAGCGCATCCAACCGAAGTATCGCGGCGCACTTTGATTATGAAGTACGATGCCATTGCGCAGCAATTAGCAGCGCTGGATCATACTGATCTCACCACGGCTGAGCGTGAGAAAATCATTGGGAAATTACGCCGATTAATTGCCGAAGTCTGGCACACCACAGAAATTCGTAGTGCACAACCAACGCCTGTGGATGAAGCGCGCTGGGGTTTTGCAGTGATTGAGCGTTCGCTCTGGCAAGCCATTCCCAATGTCCTGCGTCACATCGATACAACTCTGCAAGCGGCCGGCGGCAATAAGCTACCGATCACCGCCACGCCGATTCGTTTTGCCACTTGGATGGGTGGTGACCGTGATGGCAACCCCAATGTTACGGCACGTGTGACCAAAACCGTGTTGTTATTGGCGCGCTGGATTGCTGCGGATTTATTCTTGCGAGACATTTCGCGTCTCACTGCTGCGCTATCCTTGCAGGATGCCAGTGCAGAATTGCTTGAACTTGTTGGTGAGAGTGACGAACCGTATCGCGTGTTAATGAAAAAATTGCGGGCCCGTTTACGCAAAACACGTGCTGAGCTGCAAGCGGCATTGTCCAATGGTTCAGCCTTATCTGCCGATACTCTTCAGGATACCAATGAGTTATTAGCGCCATTATTGCTGTGCTATCGTTCGCTGCATGAGTGCGGTATGGGGCTGATTGCTGACGGCGACTTACTGGATACCATTCGGCGTACGACAACCTTTGGATTGTCCCTAGTGCGCCTCGATATTCGTCAAGATGCTGCGCGTCATAGCAGTGCGTTAAATGAAATCACCCAATGGCTTGGTTTGGGCGCGTATGCGCAGTGGAGTGAAGCGCAGCGTCAGAGTTTTTTAATAAGCGAACTGCACAGCCGCCGCCCACTGTTAGCCAATGCATTTGTCGCCAGTGCTGATACTCAAGAAGTATTGGATACTTGCCGAGTGATTGCTCAGGCCTCGGCAGATGCACTGGGCTCTTATGTCATTTCCATGGCTTCAGCACCTTCTGATGTTCTCGCCGTGCAGCTGCTATTGAAAGAAGCAGGCCTGAATCGGCCGATGCGCATTGTGCCGCTCTTTGAAACCCAAGATGATTTACACAATGCAGCGGGTGTGATTGATCAGTTATTGAGCCTGGCTGACTACCGTAATAGTTTGGCAGGCCCGCAAGAAGTGATGATTGGCTATTCTGATTCCGCCAAAGATGCAGGTACTACTGCGGCAGCGTGGTCGCAATACCGAGCGCAAGAAGAGTTGGTTGCAGTGTGTGCCAAGCAGGGTGTTGAACTGATTTTATTCCATGGTCGCGGCGGTACTGTCGGACGCGGTGGCGGACCAGCGCACGAAGCCATTTTGTCGCAACCACCCGGCTCGGTGGCGGGGCGTTTCCGTACCACTGAACAAGGGGAAGTGATTCGTTTTAAATATGGCTTGCCAAAAGTGGCGGCGCAGAATTTAAACTTATACATTGCCTCAGTGCTTGAAGCGACCTTATTACCGCCTCCAGCACCGAAAGAGAGTTGGCGTGCGGTGATGGAACGTTTAGCCACCGATGGTTTACAGGCTTATCGGAAAACTGTACGCGAACACCCGCAATTTGTTGAGTATTTCCGTCAAGCCACACCAGAGCAAGAGTTAGGGCGCTTACCTTTGGGCAGTCGTCCTGCGCGTCGACGTAGTGGTGGCATCGAAAGTTTACGTGCTATTCCTTGGATTTTTGCTTGGACGCAAACACGCATGATGTTGCCGGCGTGGCTGGGCTGGGAAACTGCTCTGCAAAATGCGCTAGCGCGTAACGAGGAAGCTATTTTGATGGAGATGCGCGATCAGTGGCCATTTTTCCGTGCACGCATTGATATGCTGGAAATGGTGCTATTAAAAGCGGACTCAGGCATTGCACGCTTATATGATGAGCGACTGGTCGCCGATCAATTGCGTGGCTTTGGTGAGCAGCTGTACCGGCATCTTAGTCAGGCGGTTGAGCAAGTGCTGCATTTAACAGGAGAGAAACATTTATTGGAGCGCCATCCACAAGTACGCGCTTCGATTAGCGTAAGAGACACTTACCTCGATCCCCTACATTTGCTGCAAGTGGAATTATTGGCGCGCTCAAGAGAACAAGGTGAAGCGATTTGTCCTGCGATTGAGCAAGCCTTATTAGTGACTGTGGCAGGAATTGCGGCCGGGCTACGTAATAATGGTTAAGCAGATGTACTGATCAGTACTCGTAAAGGGTACTGATCAGCACTTAGATTTTAGCTTATTGTCCGGCAAGCATTGCACCCAGCATGCCTGTGATAAGACCAATGACAAAGCCTACAGCTATTAAGCCAACCCAGATCCAAAAGAGAATCTTTACCGCTGGGCTATTTTCAGGTGGTGGCGGGCCATATAGGTTGCTGCCTTTCGTGCCGGGCATCACGAAAGTTATGATTTGGAAAATGCTACCAGCGATAGGAACCAAAGCAATTAAGAGCAGCCAGCCTGACCAGCCAATATCATGTAAGCGTTTTACACTAATCTGAATACCGACGACCATTGCGCCGATCAATGCGACAACGCCAAGTAAGCCACCGAGTGCTGTCGAAATTTTGAATGCCAAGGCACAGATCAGCATCACTGGCAGTAATGCAAGACTAAAAACCATCGACCATACCACATAACGCATGCGCCCAATACGACCGTTTACGCCCCAGATATTCAGCTCGCCGACTTCCCCATCTTCTTCTGCGATCGTCGCTAGTGGTGAAGCATAAGGTGATGTTGGGGTTGATGTGGCTACTTGTTGGGCTTGCGCTTGGTAATGGTTAAACTTAGCAATAACGATACCGCAACTGGTGCACATCTCACTACGTGCTTGTTCTGCTCCGCATTTTGGGCACGTCATTCGCAGCCCATCGTTTTCTTCTACACTCTGCTCCGATTCAATCGACTCCAGAGTGAGGCTAGCGACAAGATCTAACTCTTTGCGCGCTACGACACCGGCATTGAATAAGGCCTGCACATATTTATCGGCTTCTGCTTCGTTGATGCCACGCTTAATGATAGTGGGGCTACCAGAAAACAATCGCTTCACCGCGCTGACATCCGTTTTGAAGAGTCGGGCAAAATTCTCTTGAGCAAAGGCGAGGGTGACACCAGGCGCAAGACTGCCATCCATGGTGATTTTGTAATGCGTGTCAGTCATAAAGCTTCCTTATTGTTGGAAGTGGTTGTTAGCAAAGAAAAGTATTTATATGTGCAGTAGTGTAGTCGGATGTGTTGTGCTTTTGCTGTTTTGCCGTTAACACTTTCTTAAAATGGTTTTAAAATAGCCAGCAAGACAATTGCGATCAAAAATAGCACCGGCAGTTCGTTAAACCAACGATAAAAAACATGGCTTTTGGTGTTCAGGCCCTGTGCAAAACGTTTGTAGATCACTCCAAGTGAAAAATGATAGAGGATCAGAACAACTAACAGAGTCAGCTTGATATGCATCCAGCCCATTTTTAGTAATCCAGGGTTCATATACAACATGCTGATGCCCAATGCTAAAGTGGCAATCAGCGACGGATGCATAATCCCACGATACAGCTTGCGTTCCATGATGCTGAAGCGTTCTTGGCTGATGCTGTCAGTGCTTTGCGCGTGGTAAACAAATAAACGCGGTAAATAAAATAAACCCGCAAACCAACACACCACTGCGATAATATGAAAGGCTTTGATCCATAAATAGGTCATAACAGACTCCGGCAAATAAGATTGCCCATGGTAGTACGCAGATAGCACAGTGTCATCTGCAGAACGTTGCTATGAAGCATAGCTTTGATTTGAAATTTACTTGAGTAAAGAGGGTGCAGGCATGATTAAGGTGGCAATTGTTGGTGGTACAGGCTACACGGGCGTTGAGTTACTGCGCTTACTTGCTTTGCATCCACTGGCCCAGGTTGAAATTATTACTTCACGTTCAGAAGAGGGGGTGCGCGTTGCTGATATGTACCCTAATCTGCGGGAGAATTATCCTGATCTCATCTTTACTGTGCCTCACATCGATAAATTAACGGCCTGCGATGTGGTGTTTTTTGCCACTCCGCATGGCGTGGCGCACGGTTTGGCTGAGGAGATTCTGCAAGCAGGGACGCGGGTGATCGATTTGTCTGCGGATTTTCGCTTGCAAGATGCCGATGAGTGGAGCCAATGGTATGGTCAAGCGCATGGTGCTGCGCATCTTCTTGGCGAGGCTGTATATGGTTTGCCAGAGGTGAATCGTGAAGCGATTAAAACCGCGCGTCTAGTTGCTGTGCCAGGCTGCTATCCAACTTCAGTGCAGCTTGGTTTATTGCCGCTGATAGAGGCCGGAGTGGCTGATACACAAACGCTGATTGCCAGTTGTGCATCGGGCGTCAGTGGTGCCGGTCGTGGAGCGAAGGTCGGTTCATTATTTTGTGAAGCAGGTGAGAATATGATGGCTTATGCGGTCAATGGCCATCGTCATCTGCCTGAAATTAAGCAAGGTCTAAGTCGTGCGGCGGGAACAGCAGTTGGCTTAACTTTTGTGCCGCACTTAGTACCGATGATCCGCGGCATTCACGCCACTCTGTACGCCACAGTGGTAGATCGCAGTATTGATTTGCAGGCGCTCTTTGAGCGGCGCTATGAAAATGAACGTTTTGTTGACGTGCTGCCTGCAGGCGTGTTTCCGCAGACACGCAGTGTCAAGGGTGCGAATATGTGCCGGATTGCTGTGCAGCGCCCGCAAAATGGTGATTTAGTGGTGGTTATGTCAGTGATTGATAATTTGGTTAAAGGTGCATCAGGGCAAGCCGTGCAGAACCTGAATATTATGTTCGGGCTTGCCGAGGATAGCGGTTTAGCTTCAGCGGCGTTAATTCCTTAAGTCGGTAATAGTTGACCTTAATGGTCGGATAAGCCGATAATGCATCACGGAATCGTTTACAGCAGCATGCTGGGAGAAAGTAAAATGAGTGTTGAATCCTTCGTCCCTGCAGCAATGCAGTTTACCCAAGAGGCCGCTAATAAAGTTAAGGCGCTTGTGGAAGAAGAAGGCAATCCACGTTTAAAGCTACGTGTGTTTGTGACAGGTGGTGGTTGCTCCGGCTTCCAGTACGGTTTCACTTTTGATGATGAATTAGCCGAGGATGACACCCTGATTGAGCGTGAAGGTGTCGGTCTGGTAGTTGACCCT
The DNA here is from genome assembly GCA_012719655.1 of Gammaproteobacteria bacterium. Taxonomy (GTDB): domain Bacteria; phylum Pseudomonadota; class Gammaproteobacteria; order Pseudomonadales; family Pseudomonadaceae; genus Denitrificimonas. The sequence goes on from JAAXZZ010000206.1 coordinate 28,746, forward strand.
TTGAGTTTTCAGTACTTGGCTGGCGCGGAGGTTGACTACACCGAAGGCCTTGAGGGCTCTCGTTTTATTATTAATAATCCAAACGCCACCACTACATGTGGTTGCGGGTCATCTTTTACAGTTTAAGCCGCTGCCAATCACGCTGGGTAAATGGCGCCAAGTACTCTTAGACCTTTGGCGCCGGTTACTGCAGGGCGATTACCAGGAATACCTTCTAAGCAGCAATGGGCTAGCCAAGCAAAAGCCATGGCTTCCATCCAGTCGGCAGGTACACCAATATCATCGGTTGCCGCGACAGCGCAGTTAGGCACTACTCGATCTAAGCGCTGCAACAAATCTGCATTATGCGCGCCACCACCACATACCCATATTTCTTCAGTATTGGGCTGAGCTTGCATGATCGCATCAGCAATAGTTACCGCTGTAAATTGTGCAAGTGTAGCTTGTATATCCTGGTCAGCCATTTTCTGCTGTTGGCTGAGCATACGCTTGAGCCAGTTTAAATTAAAAAGTTCGCGTCCCGTGCTTTTAGGGCCTTGAGTGTCAAAGAAAGGTTCTTTCAACATCTGCTCAAGCAGCGCTTGCTGAACTTGGCCACTGGCTGCCCAGTCACCATTTTTATCAAAAGCGCTGTTTTGCCTGTCTTGAATCCAGGCGTCCAGCAAGACATTTCCAGGCCCACAGTCAAAGCCTCGTGTTGGCAGTCCATCAGACAATAATGTGACATTGCTGAAACCACCAATATTGACAATGGCGCAGGTTGTATGGCGCTGTTTAAATAGCATCTCATGGAAGGCGGGCACCAGTGGCGCACCTTGGCCGCCAGCCGCCATATCACGTCGACGAAAATCACTGACGACACAAATGTTCGATAGTTCTGCTAATAGTGCTGGATTACCAATTTGCACAGTAAAGCCTAAGCTTGGCTCATGGCGAATGGTTTGACCATGGCTACCTATGGCGCGAATATCTGCAGGGTGTAAGTTGGTTTGTGTGAGAAGGGTGTCGATGCCTTTGGCAGCCAGCTCAACCCATTGCTGCCCTGCAAGAGCTGCTCGAGCAATTTCATCGTTTGCGCTACTACAAAGTGTCAGCAAATCTGCTTTAAGATTGCTTGGCATCGGCACGTAATGACTGCCTATGAGTGAACATTGATTAGCAATGTCCACTACACAGATATCAATACCATCAAGGCTAGTGCCTGACATGATGCCGATATAAAGCATGCTTATTGTTCTTTCAGTGCCACTTGAGTGTTGTTATTCGAGTCAAGTTTTGCAAGAAGTGGCTGGCTGTGTTGAGCAAAGCGTTGCTTTTCTGATGGATGAATGGGATCAGAAATAGGCAGCTTTTGGCTTAACGGGTCGACGTGCACGCCGTTGACTTGGAACTCATAATGTAAATGCGGCCCTGTGGATAAACCAGTGGTACCGATATAGCCGATGATTTGTCCTTGTTTAACGTTAGTTCCGCTGCGGATACCTTTAGCAAAACCATTCATGTGCGCATATAGCGTTTGATAACGTTGACCGTGTTTGATTATTACAGTATTGCCGTAACCTCCTTTACGCCCAGCTAAAACGACGCGACCATCACCTGCGGCTTTAATTGGTGTACCGCGTGGTGCTGCATAGTCGACACCTTTGTGCGCGCGTATCTTATTTAGAATGGGGTGTTTACGGCCATTGGAAAACCGCGAGCTAATGCGTGCAAAATCAAAGGGCGTGCGAATAAATGCTTTACGTAAGCTGGAGCCATCGGCGCTATAGTAGCTGGTGTTACCGTTTTTGTCGGTGTAACGCACAGCGGTGTAAACTTTACCGCGGTTGGTAAAGCGAGCGGTTAAAATATTGCCTGTACCAACGGCTTGCCCATTTAAGGTTTTTTCTTCGTAAAGTATTTCAAATGTATCGCCCTTGCGCAGGTCTTGAGCGAAGTCGATGTCATAGCCGAAAATATTTGCCATATCTAACGCTAAACCATAAGGCACATTGGCTTTCTTGGTTGCAGCAAAAAGAGCGCCCTCGATGCTTCCTTGAGCATATTTTTCGCGGGTTTGCGTTTGTGCGATATCTTTTCTAAATACGAAATTTTCGCTATCGGCTTGCTTTTCTAAATGAATACTTTCTAGTGTGTTGATTTGACTGCTGAGCGTTTTAAGCTGTTTGTTCTCGTCAAACTCAAAAGAAACAGTCTGGCCTACTTTAAGCTGAGTGAAGCGCTTTGCTTCTTTGCTGCTGCTTAAAATACTGTGTAATAAGCTATTACCTAAGCCTGCACGTTCGAATAATACAGATAAAGTTTCACCACTTTTTACGGTCAAATCTTTTTTGTACTCAAAGGCTTCGGTTTCTGCTTCACTTGCAACTGAAGTGAGTGTTTGTGTCTCAATGGATTCTGAGTCTTCGAGAGGTTCTGTGACTTCTTCTAGAGATTGGGCTTCTAGCTCAATATTAATGAATGTTTTTTTAGCTTCTACTTCGCGCGAAGGATAAACAAGCAAAGTCAAACAGAGTAAGGCAGCAATTCCGCTTGCCGCAAGCAGATGACGTTTTGGATATATCTGCTGTGTCGGTATGTTTTTTGGCGTCATGGTCTTGTTGGTCTGCTGTGAGCGATCAGGTAAAATATAAGTAAAAGCGCCTGACTGCAAGTAAATAGAGCGTGTAACTTGCGCTGAGTCAGGTTTTGGTGGTCTAGCGCTCCGTATATAGTCTGCTGCGGAGACGGCTTTCCGATACGTTAATTTG